>JAJRRY010000018.1 GCA_024279095.1 Alphaproteobacteria bacterium | reverse complement strand
CGCTGAAACTTTTCGTTGCGCCGGCCAATGAGGTAGGCATCCTGCGCGCGGGTGGCGATGAGCTCGTCACCCTCGCCCACGCCCAGCTCCTGCAGCATCTCCTTCGGCATCACCACACCCAGCGAATTCCCAATCCGCCGCACCTTCAACTTGCGCATGGTCCCATCTCCCGGACAATCAATGTTTTCACGCATGTAATAACATGTGGAGCTGCCATCAGGCAAGCAGACACCTTGCAGCTCGGGGCCTTTTCACCGGCCAGGAGCAGCGCAGCACATGGGCGTAATCCATTGCCTGGTTTTTCGTCCTGCAGACCGCTTCACAGTCTGACGGAACGATGGCAGAGGAGGGGAGCGTGGCCAATTGCAAGATTGAGGCGCTGGAGTTTCGGCATGCGTGCACATGCTCGGTCCGATGGCGATCACGGTGATTGCGGCTGGGAAGTCGTTCAACGCTCCGTCACAAACCCTGAAAGGGTGAGGCATCTCCGCTGTTGCCGGCGGTTGCAGGATGCCGAGAAAAGAAATGCGGGTGGAACCGGGCCATCGGGCATGATACCCATGTCGGCGAATGAGGAATCGGGAGGACATCATGCCCTGCGCACATGGAGACGACCGGGAGTTCATTCCCCTTGGAATCGCCATCATGACCGTTTCGGACACCCGCTCTCTGGAAGACGACAAATCGGGCCGGGTGCTGGCGGAACGCATCGAGAAGGCCGGCCACAGGGTGGCGGCGCGCGAGATCGTCATCGACGACGAGAAGCTGATCCGCGACCAGCTGCAGAAATGGCTGGCGCAGGATGATGTGGACGTCATCATCACCACTGGTGGCACAGGCCTTACCGGCCGCGACGTGACCATAGAGGCGGCACGCGGCATCTTCGAAAAGGAGATCGAGGGCTTCCAGATCGCCTTCTTCCTCGTCTCGTGGCCGAAGATCGGAACCTCCGCCATGCAGTCGCGCGCCACCGGCGGCGTGGCGGGCGGCAAGTACATCTTCTGCCTGCCCGGCTCCCCCGGCGCCTGCAAGGACGGCTGGGACGAGCTTCTGGTGAAGCAGCTCGACTACCGCCAAAAGCCCTGCAACTTCGTGGAAATCATGCCCCGTCTGGATGAACACCTGCGGCGGAAGTGATCGCATGTCCACCCGCCCCGCGCCGCTGGATCTTGTCCTGCTCATCCTGCTGGCCTTCATCTGGGGATCGTCATTCACGGTCATCAAGGTCATCGTGAAGGACATTCCGCCGCTCTCCCTGACGGCGACGCGGATCGCCGTGGCCGCGCTGGTGCTTGCCGTGGCGGCATGGGGGCTGCGTCAGGACTGGCCGCGGGGGTGGCGCGTCTGGAGCTGGATCATTGCAGCAGGGCTGACCGGAAACATTCTGCCGTTCACATTGATCTCATGGGGCGAGGAAAGAATCGATTCCGGTCTGGCGGCCATCTACATTTCCATCGTCCCCATCGCCACGCTCGTTCTGGCACATTATTTCACGCGCGACGAACGCTTCACGTGGCGCAGGCTGGCAGGGGTCGCCATGGGGTTTGCCGGCATTCTCGTTCTCATCGGACCGCGGGCCCTGCTGCATCTGGATGAACATGTCATCCGTCAGCTCGCCGTTGCGCTTGCCGCCCTGTCCTATGCCGTCAACACGCTGATCGTGAAGCGTCTCTCCGGTGTGCGTCCGGTGGCCATGGCAGCGGCTATCATGACCGTTTCGGCAATCATTCTAGCCCCCGTCTCCCTGTGGCACGACGGCCTCGTGCGGCCGCCAGCCTCTTCCGCGGCATGGGCCGTGACGCTGGGCGTGATCCACACTGCCGTGGCCACGCTCATCATGTTTTTCGTGGTTCGCCGTGCCGGGGCGAGCTTCTTTTCCATGATCAACTTTCTCATTCCAGTGATCGGCTACTTTCTTGGAGTCGTCCTGCTGGGCGAGGCACTGTCTCCCCGTGCGATTGCGGCACTGACGCTCATTCTCGCAGGCATATACGTTTCGGCCGGCGGGCAACCGGCAGGACGTGCGCAGAATGGTAAAACAGCGCTTTGACGGTTGGCCTGCGACATGAAAACCGCTATGTGATCAAGGCACTTGCACCAAGTTGCGCAGTGTGCGCCAATCCTGCCGCATTCCGCAATGCGAGACATGTGCCCTCCGGGGCAGCCGGCGTACGCAGCAGACATCCCGAGGAGATGCCATGACCGTTCCGTTCGACCAGAAGGCCCTGCATGTCGACCTGGGAACAGGCGACTTTCAAGTCGAGGACATCGCGCCCGATTCCGGCATCATCGGCCCGGTGGATTTCGGCTGGCGGGAATATCGCAAGCATGATGGAGAGGTCTTCACTTTCGGCGAAGGAAAGCTGGCTTCTTCCGCCATTCCCGGCTCCCGTCGCCTCGTCTTCTGCGCCCATTCGGACCAGTGGGAGGGCTTCTACATCTCCTCCATGGGAGGCGCGGCACACACCTTCCAGCATGTGGGTGTCAACTACGTGTCCCTCACCGGAGCCGCTGCGGAACCCTCCGTCCTGTTTCTCAACAACGACGGCGAAACGCCCTCCGTACGGATCGAACCGCTCGCCGACCACGCCGAACTGTGGAAAGGTTACGAGAAGGACGGCGAAACGCTGATCGGCATCTATGCCATTCAGCAGGCACTCCTCGACCGTTACGGAGAAGAATACGATCCGCGCCGGGTTCGCATTTTCTGCGTCGGGCCGGCTGCGGAGCACACGGTGGAAGGGGTCATCGGCTCCAACACCATCAAGAAGGGGGCCATGCTGCCGGTGGTGGACTGGGCAGGTCGTGGCGGTCTTGGCTCGCGCCTGTTCCAGAAGCACAATATCGTCGCGGTCATGTTCGGCGGGAACTGGGTGGACCCCCATGCTCCGAAGACGAAGGAGCTGAACCATTACTTCGAGGAGCATTTCGGTGACAAGATGGTCAAGGTCGACATGGCCATGACCAGAAAGTATCACTTCGATCCCAAGTTGAATACCGGCGGCACCTTCGGTTCGAACTACACGAACCTGAAGGACAAGATCATGACTTTCAACTACCGCTCCACCAAGCGTACGAAATCTGAGCGGTTGCGCCAGCACAAGATCTTCATCGTCGATCATTATCTGAAGCAGTTCAACGAAGAGACCATAAAGCCGAAGAATTTCGATCACTGCGGCGAACCCTGTTCTGTGGCCTGCAAGAAACTCAACGGGAAATACAAGAAGGACTACGAGCCATATCATGCCCTTGGCCCGCAGTGCGGGGTATTCGACCAGCGCGCAGCGGAGATTCTCAATGATCATGCCGATGCCATGGGCTTCGATGCCATCCAGATCGGTGGCATGCTGGCTTGGATCATGGAATGCGTGGCCACCAACCTGATGGATCCGACTGTCTTCGGCTTCCCGCCGAAGGAAGAACTGCGCTTCGCCCACTTCACGGATGATCCCGAGGAATTCGATATCGTTCGGGACTCGATGAAGAACGCCCGCTACGCCATGGCGGTCATCGATGCCATTCTCTACGACGATCGGGCGGCCCTGTTCTCGGAGGGACTGCGGGTGGCTGCCGAACAGCTGGGCGGGGCCTGCTTCGATCGGGCCGTCTATCTGGCCAATGGCGAGAAGGGCTGCATGGTGCCCAATCAGTACTGGGTGCCCGGCATGGGTTCGCCGATGCCGATCATGGGCAAATACTACGTCTATTACGGTTCCGACTTCATGCCGCCGCATGATCTGGGCCGCAAGAATGTGGAACGCATGGTCCACGAACTGATCAACGACAATTGCGGGCAGTGTCGATTCCATCGTGGCTGGTCGGAGAGCCTGTTGCCGGTCATCATGAACGACCGTTTTGGACTGAATGTCGATTTCAAGGCCCACCACTTCGAGCTGGCCCGCCAGATCCACGAATATCAGGGGGATCGGGGCGTGCCATGGCAGACGCGGCGCATGGCGGAAATGCTGGAAGGCTACCTGACCTATGTCGCCAAGCCGCCTACCTCCACGGAGGAGCAGGCAAACTGGCCACAGATCGACCCAAGTGATCCGGTCGCTTCCGCCCAGGCTTTCTGGCGTGCCATCAAGGAGGGCGTCGACCGCACCTTCCGTCTTGGCGAGGACGCCATTCCGCGCGCGCTGACACCCAAACAGCAAAGGGAGCGTTACGCGGCGGGAGAGTGATCAGGTCTCGCCATGCGATTTGCAAAACAGGAAAGACCGGCCGGAGCATCTCGTTCCGACCGGTCTTTCCGTTCTCCGACTGCCGCCGGAAAAGCTCAGGCGGCAAACTTCTTCTTCTGGGTCTTCTTGTAGACGCCCATCAACTCCGCCTTGTCGAGCACATGGCCTTCCATGGCTTCCAGAAGCTGCTCGCGCGTCATGGGTTCGGCGGGGAGTTCCGTATCCAGCGCATAGAGGCGGAAATAGTAGCGATGCAGCCCCACCGGTGGGCACGGACCACCATAACCGATGCGCTCCCAGTCATTGTAGCCTTCAACGGCCCCTTCGGGCATGTCCTTCCCGCTTGCACCCTCCGGAAGG
>JAJRRY010000017.1 GCA_024279095.1 Alphaproteobacteria bacterium | reverse complement strand
GGTGATCTACGCCTGCGGCACGGTCGGGCTGTCCCTCATCGCCCTGTTCGCGGGCATGGCGCTCATGCGTGCCCTCTTTGCACCATGAGCAGGGTTCGCCACATGACGGTACAGACGGAAGAGGCCGGCATGCGTCTCGACCGCTGGTTCCGGGTTCACTTTCCCGCCCTGCCCTTCGGCCGGCTTCAGAAATTGCTGCGCAAGGGTGAGATCCGCGTCAATGGCAAGCGTGCCAAGGCGGCGCACCGCCTGGAAGAAGGCGACACGATTCGCATTCCGCCGCTGCCCGAGGACATGGTGGCCGGCCGCCGGAACGGTCATGCGCCACACCGGGTCCAGAATCTTTCGGAACGGGAACGTGCCTTCTTCCGCTCTCTCATCCTGCATGAGGACAGAGATCTTCTGGTCATCAACAAGCCTTCGGGCATCGCCGTGCAGGGGGGATCAAAGACCTCGGAACATCTGGATCGCTATCTTGCCGCTCTGGAGACGGAATACGGCGAACGCCCCCGTCTCGTGCATCGGCTGGACAGGGATACCTCGGGGGTACTTGTGATCGCCAAGCGGCGATCCGTGGCTGCGGAACTGGGCCGGCTGTTCGCCAGCCGCAGCGTGCGGAAAATCTATTGGGCCGTGGTGGGCGGTGTTCCGAAACCCCTGCAGGGCCGGATTGACATGGCGCTAGTCAAGGCCATGACCCGTGACGGCGAGAGAGTGCGTCCGGCACATTCCGGAGAGAATGGTGCACAGAAAGCCGTCACCTATTATTCCGTCGTCGAACGGGCAGCTCCCGTCGTCTCCTGGCTGTCACTGAAACCGGTTACGGGACGCCAGCACCAGCTCCGGGCGCATATGGCTTTCACAGGCCACCCCATACTTGGCGACGCCAAGTATGGCGGGCTCGAAAACTTGCCGGAGGGTGTGGAAGCCCGTCTCCATCTGCATGCCCGGCGTATTTCCTTTCCGCACCCTCGCGGAGGTGAACTGGATATTACCGCTCCCCTGCCGGGTCACATGATCCAAACTTTCCGTCTGTTCGGTTTCGAGCCCTACGGAGATGACGACGGCATGAACGATGGCAACAGCTGCCGCATTGACAATCGCGGCACATGCGGTCATTGAGGCCGCCATCCATCGCAACTTTCCGAGGCAGCATGAAACTCGTTCTCTTCGACTGTGACGGAACCCTCGTGGACAGTCACCACAACATCTCGACGGCCATGCGTCAGGCCTTCGAAGCCATCGGTGTGCCCTATCCGGGCGATGAAGCTACGCGCAGGGTGATCGGCCTCTCCCTCCCGGAAGCGGTGCGACCACTGGCACCCAATGCCGGGCCGGAAGTCTGGGAAAGACTTTCTGATGCCTATCGCGAGGCGTTCTTCGCTCTGAGACAGAGGCCCGATTTCCACGAACCCCTGTTTCCCGGTGCGCGGGAGGCCATCGAAACTCTTGCCGAGCGTGACGACGTGCTTCTCGGAATCGCCACGGGAAAAGCTCGGCGAGGGCTTGAAGTCCTGCTGGAGCGTTTCGGCCTGCGGGACTTTTTCGTCACTACCCAGACGGCGGACGACGCACCCTCCAAGCCGCATCCGGGCATGATCCTAAAGGCCATCGAGGAAACCGGTGCGGATCCCGCCCGTACGGTGCTGGTCGGGGATACCACCCATGACATGCTCATGGCGGCAAATGCCGGGACCGGAGGGCTGGGCGTGGAATGGGGCTACCATCCGCCCGATGAGCTGCGGCGTGCCGGTGCACGGGAGATCGCCAGTCATTTCAATGACGTGCCCGCACTTGTGGAAAAGGTGATTCAATCATGACTGACGAACGGCGCAAGCTCGATCTGGTGGCGGAAGAGCTGGAACGGCTTATGAAGGACCGTTTCGAACGTCCCATGCCGAAACGCTTCTACAAGAACGTATACGTGGAAGGCGTACGTGCGCCGTGGTCGATCCGCCTCGACCGCGGTTTGCTGAAGACTCCCATGCGTGCCACTCTCGAGCTGCCAACCCGGGCACTGGCTGATGCGGTTGCCGAGGAATGGCGCAGACAGGAAGAGGTCATAGATCCCTTCGACATGCCCCTGACGCGCCTTTCCAATGCCGCCATTGACCGCGTTCGCGGGCGCCGGCGCGACGTCATCGGGGCAATCTGTGCATACGGGGCACATGACCTGCTCTGTTACCGGGCGGATTCGCCTCTGGCCTTCGTCCACCTTCAGCGGACCACCTGGGACCCCCTGCTTGCATGGGGAGAAAAGGAGATTGGCGGACGCTTTATCGTGTCGGAGGGGGTCATGCCGGCTGAACAGCCTTCGGAAACATTGCAGGCACTGGCCAATCGATATTCCGTGTTCGGGGACTTCCAGCTGGCAGCATTGAACAACATGGCCACGCTCTCCGCCTCGGCCATTCTGCCTCTTGCCGTTGCTCGAGGCCGCATTTCCCCGGAAGAGGCCTGGGAAGCGGCCAATCTCGAAGAGGCCTGGAACATCCGGCAATGGGGCGAGGATCCGGAAGCGCTCGCCCGCACCGCCCGGCGGCGTCTGGAATTTCTTTCCGCCGCCGAGCTTCTGGACCTGCTCAAGAGGCCCTGACCAGATCGCCACGCATCAGCTGATGATGTACTGCTTCATCTGCTCCGCCTCGAAGGCCATCTCTTCCATGCGCTGCAGCACCACGTCTCCGATCGAGACGATACCGGCAAGCCTGCCACCCTCGATGACCGGCAGGTGCCGGAAACGCCGCTTCGTCATGATGGCCATGAGTTCTTCCGTCGTATCCGCGAGACGACATGTACAGATGTCCCGGCTCATGAACTGGTTTGCCGGCATGTCGGCAGCGATGCCTCCCTTGTCCGCCATGGCACGCACGATGTCGCGCTCGGACAGGATTCCGGCAATTTCTCCCGCTTCGTTCAGTATGACCAGCGCGCCTATACGCCTTTGACGCAGTTCCCGAGCCGCATCTCGCAGGGTGATGTCCTCCGGAGCGGTGGCAACGTCCCGCCCCTTCCGGTCCAGAATGCTTGCAACGTTCATGGGGTCTCCTTTTTCCTGACGTTTCCTCGCATCGTCCGGGGCGGTTCACCCGCCCTCTAGCAAGTCATGATAACATCAGGTGAGACCATTTTCCAAACGCGCCTCGCGGGGCCGGTCGAACAGGGAGAAGAAAACAAGCCCGAACAGAAAGCCGCCCATGTGCGCTTCCCAGGCTATGGTGTTCATGCGCCCACCGCTCCCGAAACCCAATACGCCGAACAGGAGGTTGATCCCCATCCAGATCAGAATGAAGGCGCGTGGACGTGGCAGAAGGAAAGTCTGCAGTACCGTCAGTGGGCGAACAGTAGCAAGGTCTCTGCGCAGACCTTCGGCAAGACTGCTGCCATCGGCATAGATCAGCCTTATGGCAGCCCCCATCAATCCGGAAACACCTCCGGAGGCTCCAATGAGCAGTGCCGGTTCTCCCCAGTGCATGGCCAGATAGACGAGTGCGCCACCAGCAGCAGAAACAAGCATCAGCATGACGAAGCCCAACGCGCCCGTGCGTCTGGCCACCGGCGCCCCGAATGCCGTCATCCAAAGGGCATTGGCAAGCAGATGCAGCCAGCCGGCATGCAGGAACATGTGCGTGAAGGGGCCGAGCAGGGCGGCCGCCATTCCTCCCGGCAGCGAAGACATGGAGACATCCGGCGGCAGGGAATAGCGCAACGGCAGGAAGGCATATTTCAGGAGAAACCGGTAATTCTCCGCAGGGGTCATCAGGAAGTCCCGCCAGGCCTGAATCCCGGCAAAGACCAGAACGAGCAGAAGAATGATTCCCGGTACGTCAAAGGCTTTCTGGTGCAAGACTCCGCCCCCGGGATGATGGCTCGGTCCGTATGCGCCGACTCCGGCAGACTCGTCACCTCCCCGGTTTTCGTGACGACCATCCGGAAAATCTTCCTGCCGCATGCGATTCTCCCTGCCGGGGCCTCCGGTGAACGCGGAATTCCCGCCTGTACCTGTGAATAACCCTTTCCGGCAACTTGCGCGTGAACTCCCGACTGGCATGATCCCTGCACGGCAGGGGTCGACAGTACTGGTATGAAACACCCCTCCATACACAAGAACAGGCGGATACGCCAATGACAAACGTAACTTCGTTCCATACCGCGCAAGATCGCCAGCAGGAGCTGACAGATCCTTTGAACCTGATCGTTCTGCGCCATTGGGAGCAGCTTCGTGGAGAGCGGCCGGCACCGGACAGGAAGGAACTGAACCTGCGGGTGCTGGCTCCGACCCTGCACTGGTTCGGCATCCTGGAACGGCGTGACAGCGAATTGCGCTACGACTGGCGCCTCGCCGGTTCGGGGCTTTGCGAGCTATGGGGCCGCGAACTGCGGGAAACCGAGGCCATGACGGACATGCCGCGTTTCGAGCGCGATACCATCCTGCGCCTGCTCGACCGGGTGATCACGACCTGCCAGCCAGCCCTCATGCGCCTGTCTCTGAAAATCGGCTTCGGCAACAGGCGCTGCCCTGCCGAGGCTCTGGCTCTGCCGCTCGCCGATGAAAGCGCAGGACGACTGCTGGTGGCCTTCGTGCTCGTGCCCCATTGCCCTCCGGGCATCCCCTGCCATCCGGCAATCGAGGACGCGGAGCTTCATTTTCTGCGCCTGATCTGGACGGAACCCGTTCCGGGGCACACCCAGCCGCAGCTCCCTCCTCACAGTCCCGTCGTGCGGCGAAAGGGCATGTTCACCGTCATCGAGGGCGGTCGTTCCCGCAACGGATGAGCCCATGTGTGGTCGAACCAGTGCCGGCATTCTTCTTTATCGCTTCCGGGATGGCAGTCCGGAAGTTCTGCTTGTCCATCCCGGCGGTCCCTACTGGAAAAATCGTGATGCCGGCAGCTGGTCCATTCCCAAGGGCGAGATCAGAGAGGGCGAGGATCCCCTGCACACGGCCCTTCGGGAATTCCGCGAGGAGACCGGGCACGAACCGCCGTCCGGCAGACCGGTTCCCCTGCCCCCGGTGCGCCTGAAGAGTGGCAAGCTTGTCCTCGTCTGGGC
>JAJRRY010000016.1 GCA_024279095.1 Alphaproteobacteria bacterium | reverse complement strand
GCCGGAACATTCCGGTGGGTCCCATGTCGTTTTCCTGTTCCGCGGTCAAAGGCGGAATCATTTCGGCAGCTTGTCGTCCACGCCCTTGACGTACCAGTTCATGCCGAGCAGCTCCTGATCGGAGAGCACTTCGCCCTTCTTCACGCGCAGCTTGCCCTCCTGATCGTAGATGGGGCCGGCGAAGGGATGCAGCTTGCCGTCGCGGATGGCGGCTTCCGTCTCCTCGGCCATTTTCTTCACGTCTTCGGGCATGTTGGTATAGGGCGCCATGACCACCATGCCGCTCTTCAGGCCGCCCCAGGTATCCTCGCTCTTCCAAGTGCCGTCGAGTGCGGCCTTGGCGCGCCTCACGTAATAGGGACCCCAGTTGTCGATGATGGCGGTGAGCTGGGTCTTCGGGCCGAACCTGATCATGTCGGAGGCCTGACCGAAAGCATGGACGCCCTTCTCTGCGGCCACCTGCATGGGCGCGGCGGAATCGGTGTGCTGGGTGATGATGTCGGCGCCTTGAGAGATCAGTACCTTGGCGGCGTCGGCTTCCTTGCCCGGATCATACCAAGTGTTCACCCATACCACCTTGATCTTGAAGTCCGGATTGACGGACTGCGCGCCCAGCAGAAAGGCATTGATGCCGCGCACCACCTCCGGGATGGGGAAGGAGGCGATATAGCCGGCCATGCCCTTCTTCGACATTTTGCCGGCGATCTTTCCAATGATGTAGCGCCCCTCGTAGAAACGCGAGGAATAGGTGGCGACGTTCTTGGCGCGCTTGTAGCCGGTGGCGTGCTCGAACTTCACGTCCGGATGACGCTTCGCCACCTTCAGCACGGTATCCATGTAGCCGAAGGACGTGGCGAAGATCAGCTTGTGTCCGGCGCGGACAAGACGCTCAAGGGCGCGTTCGGCATCCGGCCCTTCCGGCACCTTCTCCAGATAGCTGGTCTTCACCTTGTCGCCGAGGGCCTTCTCGATGGCGAGGCGGCCCTGATCGTGCTGGTAGCTCCAGCCGTGATCGCCGATGGGGCCGACATAGATGAAACCGACCTTCAGCTTGTCCGCTGCCTGCGCCACGCCGGAGGCCAGGGCCAGCGCCGCGGCGGCTGCCAGAATCTTCCATTTCTTCATGACTGCGTGTCTCCCTGTTTCAGAACGGTTATCTGTCCGGCACGAAGGGAATGCCGATGCTAGCAGGCGTGTTGGTCAGGGTCAGCGTGCGGTTGCGCGAGATGATGACCAGCGCGACAATGGTCACAATGTATGGCAGAGCGGTGAGCAGTTGTGAAGGCAGGCCGAAGCCCAGCGCCTGCACGTAGAGCCCGAGAATCCACACTGCACCAAAGAGATAGGCCCCGGCCAGCACCCTGAGCGGCCGCCAGGTGGCGAAGACCACCAGCGCCAGCGCGATCCAGCCGCGCCCGGCGGTCATGTTCTCGATCCACTGCGGCGTGTAGCTGAGCGACAGATAGGCGCCGGAGAGCCCGGCCAGCGCCCCGCCGAAGAGAATGGCCAGATAGCGCACCTTCACCACCGGATAGCCCAGCGCGTGGGCCGCCGTGTGATTGACCCCGATGGCCCGGAGGACAAGGCCGGCACGGGTGCGGAACAGGAACCACATCACGCCCGCGGTGAAGGCGAAGGAGGCGTAGACGAGCACGTCATGGCCGAACAGCACCGGGCCGACGAAGGGAATGTCGGAAAGTCCCGGAATGTCCAGTTTCGGCAGTGGCACACCGGGCTGGCCGACGAACTTCTCGCCCAGCAGCCCCGACAAACCAAGTCCGAGCAGCGTCAGCGCAAGTCCCGTGGCTACCTGATTGGTGGCCAGCGTCTGGGTGAGGAAGGCGAAGGGCAGCGACAGAAGCGCCCCGGCGGCGGCACCGGCAAGAACGCCGAGCCACGGGTTGCCGGTGGCGTATGCGGCAATGAAGGCGGAGACGGCCCCCATGACCATCATGCCTTCCACACCGAGATTGAGCACGCCGGAGCGTTCCACCACCAGCTCGCCGATGGCGGCCAGCAGCAGCGGCGTGGATGCGGTGATGACCGTCAGCAGGAAGGCCTCGAGTCCGTTCATGGCGCCCCCCCCTCCCCTGCTCCGGGGCGGCGAATGTGTATACGGTAGTTCACCAGCGTGTCGGCAGCCAGGATGAAGAACAGCAGCATACCCTGAAAGGCCTGTGCCGTCTTGCCAGAGATGTTCAGGGCCAATTGTGCCGACTCGCCTCCGAGATAGGTCAGAGCCAGCAACAGCGCGGCGAACAGCACGCCGACAGGGCTCAGTCGGCCCAGGAAGGCGACAATGATGGCCGTAAAACCGTAGCCCGGCGAGATAGACGGTTGCAGCTGACCGATGGAGCCGGAGACCTCTCCGATGCCAGCCAGTCCGGCCAGTGCGCCAGACAGCAGAAACGAGGCGCTGGTGATGCGGGCGGCGGAGAAGCCTGCAAACGCACCTGCCCGTGGCGCAGTGCCCATGACGCGCACCTCGAAGCCGTAGCGCATCCGGTTCAGCACCACCCACAGGGCAACGACCGCCAGCAGGGCGATGATGGTGCCCAGATGCACCCGCCCGGAGATGGCGGGCATGACGTGCCAGCCTTCAAAGGTGACGGACTTCGGGAAATTGAAGCCCTGCGGGTCGCGGAAGGGGCCGCGCACCAGCCAGTCGAGAAAGAGCTGCGCCACGTAGACCAGCATCAGGGAGGTGAGAATCTCGTTGGCGTTGAAGCGGTTCTTCAACAGTGCCGGGATCCAGCCCCACAGGGCACCACCGAGCGCGCCGAGCAGCAGCATGGCCAGCAGGGCCGTCGGGTCGTTCCAGCCCGGCAGCAGCACCGGAATGATCGAGCCGGCCACCGCGCCCATGACGAGCTGTCCTTCCGCGCCGATGTTCCACACGTTGGCGCGATAGGCCATGGCCAGCCCGACACCGATAATGGCCAGCGGCGTGGCCTTCACGATTAGCTCCTCGATGGACCATGCGGATGTCAGCGGCTCCAGGAAGTAGACGTAGAGCGCCTCCACCGGATCATGGCCGAGGATGGCGAACATCATCGCCCCGGCCACCAGCGCCATGCCGATGGCCGCAAAAGGTGACAGAAGAGACCACAGACGCGAGGG
>JAJRRY010000015.1 GCA_024279095.1 Alphaproteobacteria bacterium | reverse complement strand
GGCATGGTCTTCTATGCCAAGCCGCAGAACCCGCCGCGCAACGTCAACTGGTCCACCTCGGGCAAGTGGGTGCATCTGGCCAAGATCGCCTTCGAGAAGTACTTCCTGCGCAAGGTGCGCAAGGGCGTCTCGGAGCCGTTCATCGAGAAGTACCTGCTGGGCATCATCAAGATGCACCGCCTGAAGTCATAGAGCTTCCGGGCGCGACCATCACGGACAGACGGACGGGGCCGCTGCATGCAGCGGCCCCTTCTTCTTGGAATGACGACGTTTTTTCCCTTTCACCACTTGTCCGCCAGCATGAGGAACGAGGGGCCGAGCACGACGATGAAGATCACCGGCAGGAAGAAGAGAATCATCGGCACGGTGAGCTTGGGGGGCAGCGAGGCCGCCTTCTTTTCCAGTTCCATCATGCGGTCATTGCGGTTTTCCTCGGCCAGCACGCGCAGGGATTGCCCCAGCGGCGTGCCGTATTTTTCCGACTGGATGAGAGCTGTCACCACGGCCTTGATGGTGGGCAGGTCGACGCGCTTGGCCAGATTGGTGAAAGCCTGCGCGCGATCGCCGATGTAGGAGAGCTCGGCAAGGGTATACTGCAACTCCTCAGCAAGGGGCACGGAAGCACTGGCGATCTCCATGGACACCTTGTGCATGGCCTGCTCCACCGACATGCCTGCCTCCACGCAGATCAGCAGCAGGTCGAGCGCGTCCGACCACACCTGCTTGATGGATTCCTGACGGCGCTTGATCATGTTCACCACCACCAGGTTGGGCAGGTAGTAGCCAAAGGCCGCCCCACCCAGAGCCGCGACCATGCGCATCAGCGGCGGCATGTCCTGCAGCTGGCTCATGTAGACGTATCCGACCACGGCCAGCACCACCGGTGCGATCACCCGCGCGGCAAGGAAGGTGACCAGGTGCTTTTCCGTCCGGTAACCGGCGCTGCGCAGCATCTGGCGGGCGTTGTCGGCCTCGAAGAGAGTCTTCAGGTTCAGCGCCTCCACGAGCTGGAGCATCAGGCCCTTGGGCTTCTCCCGCAGGGAACCGGACTTTCTCTGCTGCTTCAGCTGGGCCTTGTGCCGGGCCCGCATCTGTTCACGCTCCACCGTAACCAGATCGGCCTTCTTGTTGAGGTTCTGCTGCTCGAACATGGGGATGATCACCGTCATGACGGTCAGGAAGACCAGACCGGCGATGACGATGGAAATGAGATTCTGCAGTTCGAACAGGCTGAGGACGGTTTCCATCGGAGAATTCTCCAGAACTCAGAACTTGAAATTGATGATCTTGCGCATCACCAGCACGCCGATCAGCATCCAGATGGCAGAGGCCGTGACCATGATGTTGCCGGTCTTGGTGGTCCACAGCGGATTGAAATAGCCGGGGCTGAGGAACGAGATCACGCCCATGATGACGAAGGGCAGCGAGCCGATGATCGCGGCGGAGGCCTTGGCCTCCTGCGAGACGGCGCGCACCTTCTGTTTCATCTTCTTGCGGTCGCGCAGGACGCGGGACAGGTTTGCCAGCGTCTCGGAGAGGTTGCCGCCCGTCTGGCGCTGAATGGCGACCACGATGGCCAGGAAGTTCACCTCCGGCAGCGGCATGCGGGTGTGCATCCGCTCCAGACCCTGTTCCAGGGAGATGCCGATCTTCTGCCCCTCGACGACTTCGATGAACTCCGGGCCGATGGGGGGAGGCAGCTCCGTGGCGATGACCTTCATGGCGTCGGTCACCGGCAGGCCGGAACGCAGGCCGCGCACCATGATGTCGATGGCATCGGGCAGGTCGTTGAGGAACTTCTGCTGCCGCTTGTTGGCGAGCATGGAGATGTACCAGCGGGGCAGCCCGAGGAAACCCACGATACCGGCACCCGCAGCCAGAAGATTGCGCAGCATGGGCGAATCCAGATCGGCCAGCAGCATGTAGGTGATGAAGGCAAGGAACATCCCCACGGCGGCGGAGAAGGTGTAGAACTGGCGCTCGTCGATGGTCAGCCCCGCTCTGCGCAGGCGCACGGCCAGGGTAATGCGCCGCTTGCGCTCCTTTTCGTCTTCTTCCAGCTGCCGCAGGGTTTCCTCGATCTGCTTGCGGCGGCCCTCCTTCTTCTTGTCCGCCAGCGAGTCGAGCTTGCGCCTGCGTTCGGTGTTGCCAACGATCTGATCGGCACGCTTCGAGGCGCTGTTGCCGGAAAAGATGGCCGACACGAGCAACCACGCGGCACCGGCCATGACGACCGCCACACCCGCCAGCACGATCATGGACATGTACTGATCATTCACCGTCCGTCACTCCCGTTGCCGGTGCGGCGGCCTTCCGGGCCGGCCGCGTCCGTGCTTTCCAGTCTCTTTCAGTAGGACCGCAGGTCGGAAGCCTCCGCGCTCCCCTCGGTCCGTCTTTCGGCCCTTTCCAGGGCCTCTGCCAGTCGTGCTTCCTCGCCGTAGTAGCGGGCACGCTCCCAGAAGGCCGGGCGGGCGATTCCGGTGGACCTGTGATGGCCGATCACCTTGCCGTCGGCATCCTCGCCCTCGATGTCGTAGATGAAGAGGTCCTGCGTGATGATCACGTCCCCCTCCATGCCGGTCACTTCGGTGATGTGGGTAATCTTGCGCGAACCATCACGCAGACGTGCCGCCTGGATGATAACGTCGATGGAGCCGACGATCATCTCGCGAATGGTGCGTGAAGGCAGGTCGAAACCGCCCATGGTGATCATGGCCTCCAGACGGGACAGCGCCTCGCGCGGACTGTTGGCGTGAAGCGTGCCCATGGATCCGTCGTGACCGGTGTTCATGGCCTGCAGCAGGTCGAACGCCTCCGGGCCGCGCACCTCGCCGACGATGATGCGTTCGGGGCGCATGCGCAGGCAGTTGCGCACCAGATCGCGCATGGTGATCTCGCCCTCGCCCTCGAGGTTCGGCGGACGCGTTTCCAGACGCACCACATGCTCCTGCTGGAGCTGGAGTTCCGCGGCGTCCTCGCAGGTGATGATGCGCTCGTCGTGATCGATATAGGCGGTGAGACAGTTCAGTAGCGTCGTCTTGCCCGAACCGGTACCGCCGGAGATCAGCACATTACAGCGCACACGACCGATGATCTTCAGAATCTCGGCACCCTCCGGCGTAATGGAGCCGAACTTCACCAGATCCTCGAGCTTCAGGCGATCCTTCTTGAACTTGCGGATGGTGAGCGCCGGTCCGTCGATGGCCAGCGGCGGCACGATGACATTGACGCGGGAGCCATCGGCCAGACGGGCGTCGCAGATCGGGCTCGCCTCGTCGACACGGCGGCCCACCTGCGACACGATGCGCTGGCAGATGTTCAGCAGCTGCGCATTGTCGCGGAAGCGGATGCCGGCATCGACGACCTTGCCGTCCACTTCGATGAAGCACTTGTCGGCACCATTGACCATGATGTCGGCGATGTCGTCGCGCTTCAGCAACGGTTCCAGCGGCCCGAAACCCAGAACATCGTTGCAGATGTCCTCAAGCAGTTCTTCCTGCTCGGCAATGGACATCGCCACGTCCTTGATGGCGATGATCTCGTTGACGATGTCGCGAATCTCGTCGCGCGCGCTCTCCGGATCCAGCTGGGTGAGCTGGGTCAGATCGATGGCATCGATGAGCGCGTTGAAGATCCCGGCCTTGATGTTGTAGTAGTCCTCTGACCGCTGCGCGGGGCGCGGCGCGGGATCCTTCCTCTCCTGCACGACAGGCTGCGGCTGCGGCGCCTGCACAGGCTGGGGTGTCACGGGCGCGGCGGACATGCCATCCGCCGGAACCGCGGCCGCCGCAGGCATTTCAACTCCGTGCATGCCAATGGAAGCCGGCGCTCCGATTTCAGGCGAGAAGGTCGCGGAAGCCGGGAAGCCGCCTGCCTCTGGGGCGCCGACAGGGGCGCCGGGCTGAGGCATTTGTGGCATTTGTGGCATTTGTGGCATTTGCGGCATTTCCGGTGTCGTCCCGGGCACCGAGGTTCCGGGAACATCCCCGGAAAGCGGCGTGGTGCCGGTACCGGAGGGGGGCGTCACAGGCGGCGCCATCCCGCCGGCAGTCCCGGCAGGCCGTCCAGTCTCCTCTCCCGGCAGTCCCGTCTGTTCCCCGGCAGGGGCCGGAGGCCGGGAATTCAAGTCACCACGCTTGCCAAACATCTACCTGCGCCCCCTTGTTCAACTCTTTCTCTTCAGTTTCTCCAGTATCGGCTGGAAAATGGATCGTCCGGACTTCTCCTGCTGCTCCTCGATACCGAGCAGGCGGGCGGCCAGCCGCTCCAGCTCCAGAGCCGCCTTCGATTTGGGCGCCACCTCGGCGATCATCTGGCCATTGGTCACGGCCTGACCGAAGGTCTGTGCGTCGAACGGTATCTCCGCCGTTACCTCCAGCCCCACGGCACTGGAGAACTTGGCCGGGGGAATCTCGGGCCGATTGCCCATCTCGACCTGGTTCAGCACCAGCAGGGGCGGCTCGTCATTGGGACGAATGGCCTTCAGCATGTCCACGAGGGACTTGGTGTTGCGCAGCGAGGCGAGCTCCGGGGTGGAGACGATGACCAGGGTATCGGTCTGCACCAGTGCCGCCTTCATCCAGTCTCCCCAGGCGGTCGGCATGTCGACCACGGTCCACGGGCTGGTGGAGCGCAGGATATCCAGCACCACCTCCAGCGTTTCCGACTGAATGTCGATGACCTTGTCCACGGAGCCGGGAGAGGCCAGCAGCATCAGGCGCTCGGAACACTTGTGGAGCAGCCGGTCGAGGAACGTGCTGTCCAAGCGTTCGCGCGAGGCCAGAGCATCGAGGATGCCCTGCGCCGGATCGACATTGAAATCGAGACCGGCAGTGCCGAACGCCAAATCCAGATCGGCGATCACCGTTCCCGTCTCGTGCTTTTCGGACATCAGCCAGGCGACGTTGTGGGCGATGACAGAGGCGCCGACGCCGCCCTTGGCACCCATGAAGGTCGCCACCTTGCCGAGCTGCTCGGCTTCGGGACGGAACAGCGCGGAAAAGGACGCCAGAAGCTGCGGCACCGATACCGGGGCCGCCAGATAGTCCCCGACGCCTTGGGACATGAGCAGGCGGTAGAAGGAGATGTCGTTGATATGCCCGATTACCACCACGCGAGTCTCCGGAGAGCAGACCTGCGCCAGCGCGGCGAGCTCGTTCAGCATGGCTTCGCGCGGCTTGGCGGATTCCACGACCAGCAGGTGGGGGGTCGGCGTCTGGGCATAGTATTGAACCGCCGCGGGAATGCCGCCGGAGAAGATCTCCGTGAAGGTCCGGCTCATGCGCCTGTCGGCCGCGGCCGTCTGCATCACCTGCAGGGTTTCCGGCGTGTCGCAGAAGGCATGCACGTTGATGCGCGGCAGCGGCGGAAGGCTTTCCTCCGTGGTCGCGGCGGCGGGTATGGTCTGCGGCGTGTTCATTGCTTCTTCTCCACGAACCGGTTGTGTCTCTTTTTCATTCTCGTCTGTCTGCCGTCACGAGTCCGGACGCGCCCCATGGGGCTACCGGTTCTCGCGGTACTTCGCGATGGCTTCGGCACGGTTGGCGCCGTCCACCGGATCCATGACCTGCGGGCGCTCGAAGTCTTCCGGATTGTCCACCATGGCGGCGATGTTGTGCTGCTGGCTACAGCCGAAATTGTTGTACGGCCTGTTGTCTTTCGTCTCGGTTACCGGCCTGCTCCAGTCACCGCAGGGCTTCGTGACCGCGAACTTGCGGCGATAGGTGACGATCACGGGTCCCTTGCCCTTGTAGGTACGGTGCCGGATGCGCTCCGGCAGGATTCCGCCCTCGGTGAGCAGACGGGTCACACGGGCCGCCACAACTTCGGCATTGAGAGAACGGGATGGCCGCTGGACGACGATTTTCGTCTCCAGCATCTTGGCCTGAACGGCGAGACGCCGGATGGCATCTTCCTCTTCCACCGAAAGCGTGGCCGAACGGGCGGGCAGTTTCAGCTTCACCGCACCATTGGCGACATCGATGGGATAGACCTGCCAGGGCAGTTCGGGCGAGTATCCCCTCTCGTCACGCAGATCCGCGTACATGTCCTTCGTACATCCGGCCAGGAATGTCGCCACACCGATGGCCGCCACGAATTGTACCCAACTGCTTCGCATCATACTGTCTCCTCGAATTCCCCCGATCGGCTCACTCGATGATGAAGCCGACATCCCCGTGATAGGTCAGGGCTCCGCCCTTGCCCCCCTCGGGCGTGCCATAGACCCGGTGCAGACGGCCCAGGAAGATGGTCTGCGGGTCCGAGGCGATGTTCAGCCGGTCGACGGGCGTGCGCAGTTTCTTCTCGTTGACCGGATTGACGATGTAGGGCGTGATCATGATGACCAGCTCGGTCTGGTCGCTCTGGAAGTCGCGGGACCGGAAGAGCTGGCCGAGAATGGGCAGGTTCTTCAGCCCCGGAATGCCGGAGATGTTCTGCTTGGTGGTTTCCTTGATGAGCCCGCCAATGACCAGGGTTCCGCCGCTGGGAATTTCCACGGTGGTCTCCGTGGAACGCTGCTCGAAGCCGGGCACGCTGTAGCCACCGGTGATCGCCAGGGTGTGCCGGCTGCTGACGTCGGTCACCTCGGTCTTCACTTTCAGCGAGATGCGGCCCTTGGACAGCACCACCGGCTTGAAGTCCAGCGACACGCCGAACTTCTTCATGGTGTACTGGCAGGCCAGGTTGTTGTTGTCGTCGAACTCGCAGCCCGAGACGACTGGAATCTCGCCGCCCGCGTAGAATTTGGCATCCTGCCCGGAGATCGCGGTCAGGGTCGGCTCGGCCAGCATACGCATCAGGCCGTCACGTTCCATGGCCCGCAGGACGCTGGAGGACGACACCTTGCTGCCGTTGTAGGTGAGGGTTGCTGCAGAGCTGCCGATGGAATTGCCCAGTGAATAGGGGAAGGACAGCAGGGCACTGGCGCTGAAGTTTCCAAGATTGCGGATCGCCAGCTGGGTATCGATGCCCAGCTGCTTGACCACGGAGCGCTGCACCTCGGCGATGCGCATCTTGAGCATCACCTGGTCCTTGCCGGCGATGGTCATGGCGTTGACGACACGCATGTTGCCATTCGAACGGAAACCCAGGAAGCCCGCGAAACCCTTGCTCTCCGACATGAACTGCTGGGCCAACTTCAGGGCCTGCTCGGCCTCGGAGGCGGTGCGGGCCACGCCGGAGAGGATCAGCGTGTCGCCCATCATCTCCACCTTGATGTGGGACTTGGGCAAGGCCCTGTTGATGATCTTCTGCAGCGAGAGCGGATCCTTGGCCACCTCGACGTCCAGCGACAGGATGGGGTTGCCGCCCTTGTCCAGGAAGAAGATGTTGGTCTCGCCCTGTTCCTTGGCAAAGATGTAGATCATCCTTTTGGAGCGGATCACGGCATCGACGATCTTCGGATCGCCGATCAGGATATCGGTAGCGCCGCGCGGCAAGCGGACCACGATGGATTTCCCCTGCCCCAGGCGCAGAAAACGCTTCTTGGCAGCGGCCGCTTCGGCGCTTGAGATGCCCACGGCGCCGATGGCGGTTCCGGTGGCGACCATGGCCGTGGTCATGGCAAGGGCGATCACGGAGGCCCTCAGCATGCGGCCGGCGATTGTGGATGTCTGCTTCCTCATTGTCCTGCCCATCATTCAGTTTCTGGCCTGGTAGCGCGGGATGCCGTAGCGGAGAATGCGAACCTCTCCGCCCTTTCCTCTGGCGAACCTGGCGGACAGGCGCGGCCCGTCGTCACCCAGCTCGCTGTCGCCGATGTCGGCCATGGAACGCAGTACAAGAGCCAGCTGGCCGAGGGATTCGGCACGCGCAAGCTGCTCGGCCTGCTCCGGTTCCAGCTCGAGCGTGGCGGTCTTGATGGTGGGGTCGGCCACCTTCTTGCCGTCCTTGTCGAGCTTGTAGGTCTGGTTGATTGCCAGCACGCGGACGTTGCTGAGCACGGTATCGGTGATGGTGCGGCGCTTGACCTTGCGGGTCAGCAGCACGTCCACCCGGTCGTTGGGCATGATGAAACCACCGGCGCCGGTGGCCACGGAGACACGCACCGCGATGGCCCGCATGCCCTTCGGCAGCATGGCCGAGAGCACGCCACCCTCCTTCACCGTGAGAATCTTGCCCTTGACGATCGGTTCCCCTGGGAACAGCGGGGACTGGGCACGCCCGCCGACGAAGGTTTCGATGGTCGGCGCGCCGGGTTTCTTCTCGATCATGCTGGCCGTGACCATGTTCTTCGGCCAGTCGATCCAGTGCAGCATGCCCCTGCCGATCTTCGAACCCATCTCGATCTTCTTGGCGGCGGCCAGGATCTGGACCTTCTCCACGGTGTCCTTGACCACCACTTCCGGGTTGCCGGTACCGCCGGCGAGATAGTTTCTGGCCACGAATAGCGTCAGGACTGCAGCGCCCAGGGCTCCCGTGACCTGCAGAATGCGCGTCTTGTTCATCTGCTGTTGTCCATTCCCCTGCCCGAGGGCCGCCACGAAGCCGCCGGCAACCTCGGAAGTTGATGTCCGGGTTCATCTTTCAGGCTCAATCTCGCCCAAAATCCTCAAGGTATGGTTAATGAAAGGAAAGAAATACCTTGTGTGGTTGAGATTTGGACAACTTTCCCTCTATATCGCCATGAAAATGCCTCCGAAGCGGGAAGCTTCGGAGGCGTGTCGGAAGATATGGAATGCGAGAGGAAGAAAGCTTCAGCCGAAGAGAACGCCGCTCCACCAGCTCTGCGGGAAGGCGGCCAGAGCGCCGGCGGCAATCGGTACGCCATAAGGGAAGTTCATTTCGCGGTTGAAGATGCGTTTCAGGGCAGAGCCGCTGGTCCAGACGCCCACCTCCAGGGAAATGACGCGCCACAGCAGGACGCCAACGGCCATCAAGCCGCCGATCAGTGCCGTATAATAAAGAAAGGTGATCAGCGGCTCGCCCCAGCCGAGCCACACGGCCACGGCGGGAATCATCTTGGCATCGCCACCCCCGATGACGTTGAAGGCGAAGAGGGCGAAGCCGACGGCAAGCGTCACCGCGAAGGCCACCAGACTCCAGCCGATCATCTCCAGAGGCATGCCGGCCAGCAGCGCCACCGGAAAGAAGGAGAGAAACAGGCTCGCATTGAGCCAGTTCGGAATGCGCCGGGTGCGCAGGTCGCTGACGGCGGCATAGGTCACCAGGACCGGGAAGATGCTCAGCACCAGAAAACGGATCATGGATCGTGAACTCCGTGAATGCGGCGCCACAAGTCGGGCGGATTTCGGGCAGTCTAGCCCCACGGCGTAAAATCGGGGTTAACCGCCCGGATCCTGTCGATCATGGCATGGAAAACTGTTGCCAAGATGACATTCGTTCCCTATAAGCCTGTGGTCCCGGGCCGCCCAGAGCGAGTGCCCGGACTTCGTGCATGAGGGCCCCGTCCGGCCGATCAAGGGCTGCCGTGGCGGGGCGCAAGGCTGACCAGAGGCGGCATGCGCCGCCCGTATCAGGAGAAGCGAAATGCCCAAGCTGAAGAACAAGGCCGCGGCGAAGAAGCGGTTCCGGTTCACTGCCACCGGCAAGGTGCGCGGCACCCAGTCCGGCAAGCAGCACGGCATGATCAAGCGCACCAACAAGCAGATCAGGAATCAGCGCGGCACCACGGTCCTGTCCGACTCGGACGCGAAGATCGTGAAGAAGATGATGCCCTACCGCTGATCCGGAAACCGGACGACAACGCTTTTTCAAGGAGATTGAAACATGTCCCGCGCAGCCAAGGGCGGGCCTCGCGCCCGCGCCAGACACAAGAAGGTCATCCGTCAG
Source organism: Alphaproteobacteria bacterium (assembly GCA_024279095.1). Lineage (GTDB taxonomy): Bacteria > Pseudomonadota > Alphaproteobacteria > Rhizobiales > Aestuariivirgaceae > Thermopetrobacter. Next base: position 20,062 of record JAJRRY010000015.1, on the reverse strand, counting down.
GCCAAGGGCTACTACGGCCGTCGCAAGAACGTCTACCGCGTCGCCGTGCAGGCCGTGGAGAAGGCCGGCCAGTACGCCTACCGCGACCGCAAGCGGCGCAAGCGCACCTTCCGCGCCCTGTGGATCCAGCGCATCAACGCCGCCTGCCGCGAGCTGGGCTTCACCTACGCCCGATTTATCGACGGGCTCGGCAAGGCTGGGATCGAGATCGACCGCAAGATGCTGGCCGATCTCGCCGTGCGCGAGCCCGAGGCCTTCAAGACGCTGGCGGAGAAGGCAAGGGCGGCACTGGGCTGATCGCCCGGATGCGCCTTCTGGCTAAGGCGCACGAAACATCATCACTCAGCCAGGGCCGGGCCCCGCATGCTCATCACAGGCATGAGCACGGGACCGGCCCTGTCCATGTTCAAGGTCACGAAGTCATGAAGACGGGACGAGGCTCATGAGCGATCCGCAGGATCTGAAGGAACTCGAGGAGCGCTTCTCGCAGGCCGTCGCCGAGGCGGCGGACGAAGCAGCTCTGGAGGAGGTGCGCGTGCGCGCGCTGGGCAAGAAGGGCGAGATCAGCCGGCTCATGAAGGGGCTGGGCCAGCTTTCCCCGGAAGAGCGCAAGGCGCGCGGACAGGCGCTCAACGTGCTGAAAGGCCGCATTTCCGAGCTCATTGCCGCCCGCAGACAGGCGCTGAAGGATGCCGCTCTGGAAGAGCGTCTGAAAACGGAATTCGTGGATGTCACGCTGCCCGCTCGCCCCGAGGCGCAGGGTGCCGTGCATCCGGTCAGCCACGTGTGGGACGAGGTGGTGGAGATTTTCGCCGACCTCGGATTCTCGGTGGCCGAGGGTCCGCACATTGAAACCGACTGGTACAATTTCGAGGCCCTGAACATCCCGCCGGAGCATCCGGCCCGGCAGGAGCACGACACCTTCTATTTCCATGAAAAGGCGGACGGCACGCGCAAGGTGCTGCGCACCCATACCTCGCCGGTGCAGATCCGGACCATGGAGAAGAGCACCCCGCCCATCCGCATCATCGCGCCGGGGCGTACATTCCGCTGCGACTCCGACTAGACGCACACACCGATGTTCCATCAGGTGGAGGCGCTGGTCATCGACGAGCACACCCACATGGGGCATCTGAAGTGGACGCTGGAGGAGTTCTGCAAGGCCTTCTTCGAGACGGAGAACGTGAAGATGCGTTTCCGCGCGTCGCATTTCCCGTTCACTGAACCCTCCATGGAGGTGGACATCAACTGCTCCTGGGAAGGCGGGCAGGTAAAGGTCGGCGAAGGTGACGACTGGCTGGAGATCCTCGGCTCCGGCATGGTGCATCCCAACGTCATCCGGGCCGGTGGGCTGAATCCCGACCGCTATCAGGGCTACGCCTTCGGCATCGGCCTGGACCGGTTGGCGATGCTGAAATACGGCATCCCGGATCTGCGGGCCTTCTTCGAAGCCGATCTGCGCTGGCTTCGGCACTACGGTTTCCGGGCGCTCGACGTGCCCACGCTTTCGGGAGGGCTTTCGGCATGAAGTTCACACTCAGGTGGCTGAAGGAATATCTCGATACGGACGCCTCCCTGGAGGAGATCGTCGAGGCGCTGAACACCATCGGACTGGAAGTCGAGGAGGTGAAAGACCCCGGCGCCGAGCTGGGAAGCTTCACCGTGGCCCGCATCATTTCCGCGGAGAAGCATCCGGATGCCGACAAGCTGAAGGTCTGCCGCGTGGAGACGAAGGACGGCGAGGTGCAGGTGGTCTGTGGCGCACCCAACGCCCGCACCGGTCTGGTGGGCGTCTTCGCGCCTCCCGGCACCCATGTTCCGGGCACCGGCCTCGACCTGAAGGTTGCCAAGGTGCGCGGTGTGGAATCTGCGGGCATGATGTGTTCCGAACGCGAGCTCATGATCTCCGATGATCATCAGGGTATCATCGAGCTGCCGGAAAACACGCCGATCGGCATGCCGGCGGCGGAAGCCCTCGGCGTCAACGATCCGGTGATCGAGATCGCCATCACGCCGAACCGGCCGGACGCCCTGGGCGTCTACGGCGTGGCGCGCGATCTGGCGGCACGCGGGCTGGGCACACTGAAGCCGCTGCGCGACGACACCTTCGAGGGCACCTTCGATTCGCCCATCCGGGTGCATCTGGATTTCCCGGACGGTGACACGACGCCCTGCCCCCATTTCGTGGGACGCTACTTCCGGGGCGTGAAGAACGGCCCCTCGCCGGAATGGCTGCAGCGGCTGCTGACGGCCATCGGCCTACGTCCCATCTCGGCGCTGGTCGATATCACCAATTTCATGACCTATGCCTACAACCGTCCTCTCCATGTCTTCGACGCCGACAAGGTGAAGGGCGACATTCACGTGCGGCCGGCACACGCCGGAGAGAAGCTTCTGGCCCTGGACGGGAAGGAATACGAACTGGAAGAGGGCATGACGGTGATCGCTGACGAGGCAGGACCGGAAGCCCTGGGCGGCATCATCGGCGGCGAACATTCCGGCTGCACGGAGGATACGACCAACGTCTTCCTTGAAGTGGCCTACTTCGACCCGATCCGCACCGCCATGACCGGTCGCAGGCTGAACATCATGACCGATGCCCGCTACCGTTTCGAGCGCGGGGTGGATCCGGCTTTCCTGTACAAGGCGGCCGACCTGGCCACGCAGCTCATCCTGGAGCTGTGCGGCGGCGAGGCCTCGCACATCGTGGAGGCGGGCAGTCCGGCCGTACCCCCGCGCAAGACGCGGACCTTCCTGCTGCGCCGTGACCGGGTGCGGACGCTGGGCGGCATCGAGGTTCCCTTCATGCGTCAGAAGGAGATCCTCGAAAAACTCGGCTTCGAGGTGGAGGAGATCGCCGAAGGCCTGTCCGCCGTTGCTCCCACATGGCGGCCCGACATTCATGGCGAGGCCGATCTGGTGGAGGAGATCGTGCGCATCGTGGGGCTGGACGAGATTCCTTCCGCTCCAATGGACAGGCCCCATGCCATCGCCCGGCCGGTGCTGACGGATCTGCAGAAGCGCATGGTGCGCGCCCGCAGGCGGCTGGCGGAGCGTGGCCTTCTGGAAGCGGTCACCTATTCCTTCCTGCCGAAGCGTCATGCGGAGCTGTTCGGCGGCGGGGCGCGCGAGCTGGAACTGGCCAACCCCATCTCCACGGAGCTGTCCGACATGCGGCCCTCGCTGCTGCCGAACCTGATCGCGGCGGCCGGGCGCAACGTGGCGCGCGGGCAGGCCGACGTACGGCTGTTCGAGGTGGGCAGCATCTATCTTTCCGACGAACCGGAGGGCGAGAAGGTCATGGCTGCTGGCATCCGGCGCGGCTTTTCCGGTCCGCGCCACTGGGCACAGGCACGGCGACCCGTCGATGCCTTCGATGCCAAGGCCGATGCGCTGGCGGTTCTGGAAGCGGCGGGAGCGCCGGTTTCTTCCCTGCAGGTGGTGCAGGGGGACGCGCCGGACTGGTATCATCCCGGGCGTTCCGGCCTGATCACGCTGGGGCCGAAGAACGTGCTGGCCCGTTTCGGCGAGATCCATCCGCGGGTGCTGGAGGCCATGGGCATCAAGGGACCGCTGGCGGGATTCGAGGTCTTCCTGGAGAACATTCCCGCATCGCGGCGCAAGGGCACGGCCAGACCGGCCCTGAAGGCTTCCGACCTGATGCCCCTGAAGCGTGACTTCGCCTTCGTGGTGGATGCGGAGGTGCCGGCGGCGAAGATCGTTCAGGTGGCGAAGGGGGCCGACAAGGCGCTGATTTCGGACGTCACCGTTTTCGATGTCTTCGAGGGCGAGAAAGCGGAAAGCCAGTTCGGCCCCGGACGCAAATCGGTGGCCATCGAGGTCACCCTGCAGCCGCGGGAAAAGACGCTGACCGACGAGGAAATCGCCGCGGTGGCGGAAAGGATCGTGGAGAAAGTGCGCAAGGCCACAGGCGCGGAGCTGCGCGGCTGACCTTGCCGCCTTCCCCTTCAGTATGGAAAAACGCCGGTGTCGCGGATGGGCACCGGCGTTTTTCATGCTCTGAAGATGTGGAAGATTCCGTGGATACGCACCTGACAACCTGTGGAAGATCCGCGCGAGCCCTGTGGGCATCGCACGGTCGCACGTCCTTTCAGAACCGCTCAGCCCTGTTCGATGATGCGGGTGAGCAGGTCGATCTCGCTCTTGAGCTTCTCGTTTGAAGCCAGCTCCCGCTCGATCTTGCGCACCGCGTGCAGCACCGTGGAATGGTCGCGTCCTCCGAAACGGCGGCCGATTTCAGGCAGCGAGCGGGGGGTGAGCTTCTTTGCGAGATACATGCCGATCTGGCGTGGCAGCACAATGGAGCGGGCACGCCGCGGCGAGAGCAGGTCGGACTTCGGCACGTTGTAATGCCGCCCCACGACCCGTAGGATGTCGTCGATCCGTACCGGCTGGTTGCCCGCCGGACGTGCCAGATCACGCAGGGCGCGCGCGGCGGCATCGACCCCGATGCGGCCTGCACCCATGAGCTGGCAATGCGCGATGACGCGGTTCAGCGCCCCTTCCAGTTCGCGGCCACCGCCGGTGATGGCACCGGCGATGTAGTCGAGCACCTCCTCGCCGATCTCAAGAGTTGGATCCTTGCGTCGGGCCTGCTCCAGCTTGTAGCGCAGGATGGCGCGGCGCAGCTCCTGATCCGGTTTCTCGATGTCCACCACCAGTCCGCCGACAAGACGGGAGCGCATGCGCTCGTCGATCTTGTCCAGCTGATGAGGCGGCACGTCGGCGGCGATGACCACCTGCCGCTTGGCATCCACCAGCGAATTGAAGGTATGGCAGAACTCCTGCTGCATGGTCTTGCCCTGCAGGAACTGGAAATCGTCGATCAGCAGCACGTCGATCGACTGGAAGGAATCCTTGAACGCCAGCATGTCCCGTGCCTTAAGCGCGGCGAGGAAATTGTACATGAACCGCTCTGCGGAGATGTAGAGAATGCGCCGTTGCGGCATGTTCTTGCGGATGTGCCAGGCGATGGCGTTCAGAAGATGCGTCTTGCCCAGCCCGGCGGAGGAATGAATGAACAGCGGGTTGATGCTGACCGGCGCACCGGACGGCGTCTCGGCGACCCGCCGTGCGGCGGCATGGGCCAGACCATTGGACGGACCGGTGACGAAGGTCTCGAAAGTGAGTGCCGGATCCAGCGGCGAACCGCGCTCCACCCCGTGCATCGCCGGCGTGCTCGCGGGCGAACCTGACGCGGTGCCGGCCGGGGCATCGGAAGTGGTACCCTCCATGGTGCGCGGTGCTTCCGGGCGCGGTCGCGCGGCAGAGCGCACATGCAGCGACAGGACCCGCACGCCGTCGAATTCGCTCTCGCAGATCCGCAGCAGCAGATCCCGGTAGTGGGTCTCGATCCAGCTCTTCAGGAATTTGGTTGGCACGGAGAGAACGAGACTGCCGTCACGGGCATCCTCCAGCTCCATACGCCCGAACCAGCTCGAGAAGAGATCCTTGCCCAGCTCCGCACGCAATCTCTCCTGAACCTTGCGCCATTTCTCCTGCACGGCGTCATCCGCCTTGACATCATCCATTGTTCTTATGCCGCCTTTCCTGTCCACAGCCCCTACATCCTGCAAGGCAAAACCTTCCCGTCTGCGGAACATGCCCTGCATGTCCACATTGCCCGGATTCATGCCCGAAGCCCCGGCTGGTTACGAAGGAGCGGCCCGCGCGCTGCCGCCAGACACGCCTCCCCTCTCTCCGGAACACCTTCCGGAGACGACAGCCTTTCCGCCCCTGTACCTTGTCAACCGCTGCATAGTGCCCCCATGCGCTAGTTGCGGATCCCCGAAGCCTCCCTTGTCGCCCTCTCCGCAAGTACGGAAACGGGCAACAGGCAAGATTCGAGCCCTCACGCGCCGACACGTACGCTTACGCGACTTCCGTACAGCGCGCACTCACTCGATCGCCGGAAACCTCTACCGGGAACCGGCCTACTCCCTAATCAAACGCTTTTCCCCTGCCCCGGCCAGACGCCCCAGTTCTGTTTCGTGCCCCTGTCGCTCAGGTGGCCTTGTTGATTACGGGTCTGGCGTTGCATGTGACCTGGTACGATCGCCCGCCCCTGCCGGAGCGCCCGACCATACCGGATCGGGTGTGCCATACATCTGCAGCGGGCCGCCATGGCCCGACTGCATGGCCACTATAAATTTTCAGGAGCGGAGCAGGCAACGGTCTAGTTCCGCTCCGGGCCTCCCGCCCTGAACCTTAACGATGCATTGCTAAAAAATCCGTGTACGGATTTAGTGTGGCAAAATGTTGAATCGCCAGCGAGAATCGTTCGGTGTGGCATTCTCGCTACAGTGCAGGGGAATATGCTGCCATGATCCGGCCAGCCCACCCTCTGTCACGCGGAATCACTGCGACAAAATTCCCAATCTCAGGCCATGACAGCAATTTATTGATTTTAAAAGCCTTTTTGAGTCATCCCTTTTCCATTTCAACGAGCGCCCTCAACTTTCCACACGCATTGCAAGAGTATTCGACAACCCCCTGACAGAACAGGCCTTTTACCTTCTGTTAAGGACTTGGACGAGATTTTGCCATAATTGAGGCATCTCCTGCACGCTTTGCGCGCATTCCCGTTGTGGCGCCACGAGACATCATGTCCATCCTGTCATGATGGCCGGGAGACAAACATGTCCTTGGGGCAGTATTGCCGGATTGAAGCCGCAAATCGGACTCGTTTGAAACACGCTCTGCGGGGAGATGAAACACAAGGGGCGGACGATCCGATGAATCGCCCGCCCCGCCTTCCGGTGTTCCCGGATGTGCGTCAGCTGATCTCGGGAAGTGCCTTCAGGGCTTCCTCCAACGCTTCCGGATCATAATCCCGGTCTTCCAGCCGTCCGGCGAAGTAGTCCTCATAGGCGGACAGGTCGAGGAAGCCATGGCCGGAGAGATTGAACAGGATGACCCGGGCCTCGCCCTTCTCTCTTGCGTCCAGCGCCTCGTCGATGGCTGCGCGCACCGCATGGGTGCTCTCCGGAGCGGGAACGATGCCCTCCGCACGAGCAAAGGTGACACCGGCCTCGAAACTGGGATTCTGATGCACGGCTACCGGGGTCACCTCGCCCAGCTCAACCAGATGGGAGACCAGCGGCGCCATGCCATGATAGCGCAGGCCGCCGGCATGAAAGCCCGGAGGCATGAACGTGTGACCGAGGGTGTGCATCTTCACCAGCGGCGTCAGGTGTTCGGTATCCCCGAAATCATAGGCATAGCGGCCACGGGTCATGGTGGGACAGGCCGCCGGCTCCACGGCCACTGCGCGGACCTTCCGGCCGCCCCGGAGCCCCTCACCGATGAAGGGGAAGGCAAGACCGGCGAAATTTGAGCCCCCACCGGCGCAGCCGATGACCACGTCCGGGTATTCCCCGGCCATTTCCATCTGCGCCATGGCTTCCTGGCCGATCACCGTCTGGTGCAGCAGAACGTGATTGAGCACGCTGCCAAGCGCATATTTCGTGTCGTCATGGGTGGCGGCGACCTCCACCGCCTCGGAAATGGCGATACCGAGGGAACCGGGACTGTCCGGATCGCGTTCCAGGACGGCCCGCCCGGCATTGGTGGTATCGGTGGGCGAGGCCAGGCACTTCGCCCCGTAGGTCTCCATGAGCACCCGGCGGTAGGGTTTCTGGTGATAGGACACCTTCACCATGTAGACGAGCACCTCCAGCCCGAAGTGCGCGCTGGCAAAGGCGAGCGAAGACCCCCACTGCCCCGCGCCGGTTTCGGTGGACAGCTTCTTCACGCCTTCCTGGGCATTGTAGAAAGCCTGCGCAACGGCGGTATTGGGCTTGTGGGAACCGGAGGGAGAGACGCCCTCGTACTTGTAGTAGATATGGGCGGGGGTATCGAGCGCCTTCTCCAGATTGCGCGCCCGATAGAGCGGAGAAGGACGCCACAGGCGGTAGACCTCACGCACCGGATCGGGAATCTCGATCTCCCGCTCGGTGGAGACCTCCTGTGCGATCAGCGCCATGGGGAAAAGCGGGGCCAGATCATCCGGCCCCAGCGGCTGTCCCGTTCCGGGGTGCAGGGGCGGGTCCATGGGTTTCGGAAGATCGGCCGCGATATTGTACCAGAATTTCGGCAGGCGGCTTTCGTCCAGCAGATACTTCACCGTTTCGGACATGGGGCTCCCCTCCTTGGACTTTCTGTGTTTTCAGGTACGGCCCTGCGTGATGGCCTTGCGGCATTGTGCATGATGCACCGGCCCTGACAACCCATACGAAAAGGGCGGAAGGGCAGGCTCCATCGCCCCTCCTTCCGCCCCTGTCCGGAGATGCGGTGGGAAACCGGAGGGTCATCCCGCCTCCTCTCTGCGGCTTCCTACTCCGCCGCCTCCGCAGGCTTGCGGACCCGGCAGCGCAGGCAGTCGGGCAGCACGAAAGCCAGGACGATGAAGCCCAGCCCCATGGCAATGCCCGCCCACTCTCCGGGAATGGCGGTTATCAGCGCCGGGTACTTGGTTCCGGCAATGGGAAAGATGGTCGCCTTGCCACCGGCAATCTTCGCCAGCACGCCGGTGGATTTCACCCATCCATAGGACAGCATGTAAGCGAAGGCGCCCAGCAGGCCGCCACCGATGAAGAACAGGGCGTCCTTGCGGCCGGTCGCTGCGGCCGTCACCGAAGTGCCGGGGCAGTAGCCGGAAATGGCGAAGCCAGCACCGAGCAGGATGCCACCCAGGATCACGCCCCAGTTGGCGGTCTTGATGTGAACATGGGCTGGATCGACTATCCCGGCCAGCAGCCCGGCGAACAGCAGCACCTGCGCCACGCCGATGGCCAGCAGGATCACCTTGGCCAGATGCAGCCGCGACAGGCGCAGCATGTGGATGATCAGGTTGGGATTGGTGGCTCCGGCCCGGTCGAGGGCAAAGCCGAAGGCACCACCGATCAGGAGTGCAAGCACGATCTTCATGGACATGGCTTCAGACCTCCTCAGCCGGATAGAGCCAGATGGCGACGGGAATCGCCGTCACGAAGGCGGCAATGGTGAACAGGAAACCGGAGAATGCCATCTGCATCATTCCACTCATCATGTGTCCGGAGGTGCAGCCCCCGGCCAGACGGGCTCCGAAAATCACCACGAAGCCGGCCGCAAATGCAGCCAGATACCGCTTCCATGGCGCATCCCCGAAGTTTGCCCGCCAGATTTCCGGCATGGTGCGCTCCCTGCGCCCCACGCCACCGCGCAGGAACGCGGAGACGGCAGCGCCGACCATCATTGCGATTACGAAAACGAAGCTGTAGTTGAGCGGATTGGCGACATTCTTCGCATACTTCCCACCCCCCTTGTTCAGGTAGGGGTTGGGACTGGCGTAGCCATGTTTCGCCGCCGGATCCTCCACGACGATCTGCGGATTCACCGCATCCCAGAGAATGCCGTCCAGTATGACGAACTGTGTGGAAACGCCGATGGGCTTGACCAGCAGCACGGCCGCGAAGAACACGAGACCGAGCAGCAGGCCGCCCCATTTCCAGGAAAGGGTCATTGCCTTGACTCCCCTTGTGATTGCGCAAATTCGATGCTTTCCATCTTTTCTTATGGTTTATTAGCTAAATCTAATATGATACCACCCGCATTCAAGCCAGCATTGTACGAGGCATTTCGCTATGCAGAATGTTCTCCGGAGGACACGGGTTTCCCGAACGGGACGGCTTGCAGCCGCGCAACGATACGCAGGGGCTTTGCGCCACTCCCGGAACGGGCTAACATGTGAAGGAATCTTCCGGAGAACGGCATGCGCGACCTCGAAACCACCGGCCCGGAGCACCAGGAAGGACCCGCGACAGGCACGGGTTCCACGCGCCCGCCCCTGTTTCGCTCACTGTCGGCCAAGCTGCTGGCTCTGGCGGTGGCCTTCGTACTGTTCGGTGTGGCTTTCATCTTCATGCCATCCATCGCCGGCTTCCGGGTCACGTGGCTGAAGAACCGGCTGGCCATGGCCGAGGTCGCCTCGCTGGCCGTGGAAGCGGCGCCGGGACAGAAGCTTTCCGACAATCTGCGCAAGGAGCTGTTGCGTGCCGCCGGCGTGCGGGTGGTGGCCATCAAGCGGGGGGGCGCACGTCAGCTGGTGCTCCACGAGGACATGCCGCTCATGGCGGAGCGCCGTTACGACCTGCGCAATCTCCACTGGGCGCAGGCCATTCTGGACGCCTTCGACACGCTCACCCACGGCGGGCGACGCATCATCACCGTGGTGGACCGGCCACCGAACGTGGAAGGCGAATTCATCGAGCTGGCGCTGGACGAACGCCCTCTCTTTCGGGCGCTGGTCAACCATTCCCTGCTCATCCTGAAGTATTCCCTCGCGCTGTCCCTACTGGTGGCGCTGCTTCTGTTCGCGGCCATCCATTTCACGCTGATCAGACCGATCCGGCGACTCAGCTCGGCCATGGTGCGTTTTGGCGAAGATCCGGAGGATACCGCACGTGTCATCCGTCCTTCCGGCCGGTGTGACGAATTGGGCATTGCGGAGCGCGAACTGGCAAGAATGCAGCAGCAGACGGTCTCGCTTCTGAAACAGAAGAACCGACTGGCGGCGCTCGGATTGGCCGTCTCGAAGATCGCCCACGAACTGCGCAACATGCTCGGGGCTGCGCAGATGATTTCCGACCGGCTGGCCATGGTGGACGATCCCACCGTGAAGAAGTTTGCACCGAAGCTGATCACGTCGCTGGACCGCGCCATCGATTTCTGCGTCGGTACCCTGAAATACGGCCGGGCACAGGAACCGCCGCCGCGGCGACAGACGGTTCTGCTGCGACCGCTCGTGCACGAGGTACTGGAGAGTCTGCCGGCCAGTGGTGTGGAAGTGCGCCTTTTCAATGATGTGCCGGATGGACTGGCTGCGGATGCCGATGCCGATCAGCTGCATCGCATCCTGTTCAACCTGACACGCAACGCGCATGAAGCACTCGTCGGCATGCGCTCTCACGAGACCGTCCGCGAGATCCGGGTAAGCGCATGGCGTGATGGAGCCGTGGTGACCATCGCGGTTGCCGACAACGGACCGGGCCTTCCGCCGAAGGCACGCGCCCACCTGTTCGAGGCCTTCACCGGATCGGCGCGGCGCGGCGGAACGGGACTCGGGCTGTCGATTGCGCAGGAGCTGGCCCGTGCCCATGGCGGCGACGTGGTGCTGGCCCCTCATGACGGCCCTGGCACGATCTTCCACGTGATCATCCCGGACCGGGCCATCGAGCTGGATACCGAGCGCAGGAAACGGGCGGGACACTCCGCCTCGCCCTGAGGCCGGTATCAGACGACAGGACAGGCGGAATTGTCAGAAGCCGTTCTCGCGGGCCACTTCATGAAAAGGCCTGATGGCGCGGGCACCCATCTGCTGGATGATCTCGCCAGCAGCCAGCGCCCCCATGCGGGCGCATTCCGCCACCGGCCGTCCTTGGGTCAGGCCTGCCAGAAAGCCCGCAGCGAAGAGGTCGCCGGCTCCCGTGGCGTCCACTACCTTCTTTACAGGGAAGGCTTCGATCACGTGCACATCGTCGCCACTTTCCACGATCACCGAGCCGGCGGCGGAACGGGTGAGGACGGCCAACGGGCAGTCCTGCTGCACGGCATGCATGGCATCATTGAAGTTTGACACCCGGTAGAGGGAACGGATCTCCGCCTCGTTGGCAAAGAGAATGTCCACCTGCTTGCGGATCAGCTCCAGGAAGTCCTCCCGGTGACGGTCCACGCAGAAGGAATCGGAAAGCGTGAGCGCTACCTTGCGCCCCGCAGCACGCGCCACTTCCGCAGCCTTGTGAAAGGCCTCCTTGGCATGCGGCGGGTCGAACAGATAGCCTTCCAGGTAAGTGATACGGGAATCCTTCACCAGATCCTCGTCCACGTCGTCCGGAGAGAGGTTCTGCGAGGCGCCCAGCCAGGTGTTCATGGTGCGCTCGCCATCCGGCGTGACCAGCACCAGACAGCGGGCGGTCGTCGGCCCTTCCCCGGCTGGTGCCGTCTCGAAATGTACACCTACGGAGCGAATGTCATGGGCGAAGATGGCGCCCAGTTCGTCGTCGCGTACCTTGCCAATGAAAGCGGACCGCGCACCAAAGGATGCGACACCGGCAATGGTGTTGGCGGCGGAACCCCCGGAGACCTCGATGGTGGGTCCCAGAGCCTCGTAGAGATCATGCGCCTCCACCTCGTCGATCAGACGCATGGCCCCTTTCACCAGTCCATGGCGGGCCAGAAAGTCCTCCGTCACCTGAGCCAGCACGTCCACGATGGCATTGCCGATGCCGAGTACTTCGAACCTGGCCTCTCCATTGTCACTCATGCCTTCTCCCCTCTCTTCCGGCAGCAGTACCTTTCCTCAGGCCCGAGCGGCAGTATAGGCATCGCGGATGACGTGGCAACGGCATATGCCTCGAAAGGGGTCACAGCGATCTCCGTATAGGGATATTCAGGCTGGAAAGTCCTCGTGCAGGTCCCTATTCTGGCTGCGCCGGGACGGAAGCAGGGAGAAGGGAATGGCACTGCTGTTTCATGCAACGGGCTGGTCGCAGGAGGAATGGCTGGAGGAACTGGCGCACCAGGCCCCGTGGCTGGACGTGCGCACTGCCGAGAACATCGGGGATCCGGAGGACATCACCCATGCCCTGGTGTGGAAACCGCCCGCAGGCCTGCTGGCGGGGCTGCCGTCGCTGCGTCTGATCATTTCCGCCGGAGCGGGTGTGGATCATCTGCTGTCCCGGCCGGACCTGCCGGATGTTCCGATTTCGCGCGTGGTGGATCCGGACCTGACCCGACGCATGGGGGAATACGTGGCGCAGCAGGCATTGATGCACCTGAGACGGCAGCGTGACTTTGACGCCTGCCAGAGGCGTCGCGAATGGTGTTCCGATATCGTGCCGCCCACCGCACCGGAAGTGACATGCGGCATCATGGGGCTGGGAGCGCTGGGGGCCGAATCGGCGCGCCTGCTGCGTCTGCTCGGCTTCCGGGTCGCGGGCTGGGCACGGACGCGGCGCTACATCGAGGGCATGCGCTGCCACGCCGGGCCTGAAGAGCTGAACGAATTCCTCGCCGCAACGGACATCCTCGTGTGCCTGCTGCCGCTGACGCCGGAGACCGAGGGCATCCTGAACACCGATCTGTTCCGCCGGCTGCGGCAGGACGGGCCACTTGGCGGCCCGGTTCTCATCAATGCCGGAAGAGGACGTCTTCAGAAGGATGCGGACATTCTGGCTGCACTGGAGGAAGGCACGCTGAAGGCCGTCTCCCTGGATGTCTTTGAGACGGAGCCCCTGCCGCAGGAAAGTCCTCTGTGGAATCATCCGGCCGTGACCGTGACACCGCATGTTGCGGCGGTTTCCTCTCCACGTGCCGTGGTCGCCTATGCTCTGCGCCAGATTGCCCGCATGGAACGTGGAGAACCTCCGGAAAATCTCGTGGAACGGCAGCGCGGCTACTAAGCTCAGGACCCATGAAGAGGCATGGCAGATGCGTCATTTGCGCAAAATATCAATGTTCTTTCGTTCGCAGGGAATACCTGAAGCTATTTCCAAGGGCGAAAGGACATTGAGATGCAGTGCAAATGGCGCAGATGCAGTGCAAATCTTTGGGTCCTGAGCCCAGCTTTTCACAACCTCGATGAACCTTGCCGGAAGGCTCGGCATGGGTCATAACATCGCAGGGGAATCATTCCAAAGTCTCACGAGGAAAAGCACCGTGGAAACAGAAGGCCGCTTCAATCCGTCCAATCCGCTTGACGAAACCCTTTTCGGTGGTGCGGAGAAAGCTATCTACAACCTTCTCCAGCCGGAGCTCTACGAGCTCGCCGTGGCTCGTGGCGAGGGGCTGGTTACTGCGCAGGGCGCCCTGAGGGTGCTCACCGGCCAGCACACGGGCCGCTCCGCCAACGACAAGTTCACGGTGCGCGACGCCACCACCGAGAACACCGTCTGGTGGGACAACAACGCGGCCATGAGCGAGGAACACTTCGCGCGGCTGAAGGCGGACTTCGCCGAACACATCCGCGGCCGGACGCTGTTCGTGCAGGATCTCTACGGCGGTGCCGACCCGGAGAACCGCATCCGCGTGCGCGTGGTTACCGAAAACGCCTGGCACGCCCTGTTCATCCGCTATCTGCTGCGCCGCCCCGAGATCTCCGAGCTGGACGGTTTCACCCACGAGCTGACTGTTGTGGACCTGCCCTCCTTCAAGGCCGATCCGGAACGTCACGGCACCCGCTCCTCCACGGTGATCGCTCTGAATCTCACCGAAAAACTGGTGCTCATCGGAGACACCTCCTATGCCGGCGAAATGAAGAAATCGGTCTTCACGACACTGAACTTCCTGCTTCCGGAGAACGACGTGTTGCCCATGCACTGCTCGGCAAACGTCGGATCGGACGGAGACGTGGCTCTGTTCTTCGGGCTGTCCGGAACCGGCAAGACGACACTCTCTTCCGATACAGCCCGCACGCTCATCGGCGATGACGAGCACGGCTGGTCGGACAACGGCATCTTCAACTTCGAGGGCGGCTGCTACGCCAAGACGATCAACCTTTCGCAGGAGGCGGAGCCGGAGATCTACGGCGCCACGCAGATGTGGGCCACGGTGCTGGAGAACGTCGTTCTGGACGATCTGCGCAATCCCGACTTCGACGACGACCGCTACACCCAGAACGGCCGCGCCGCCTATCCCATGCACTACATCCCCAATGCTTCGGAAACCGGCATGGCGGGTCAGCCGGACAACGTCATCATGCTGACGGCGGACGCCTTCGGCGTGCTGCCGCCGATCGCGCGGCTCACCCCGGCGCAGGCCATGTACCATTTCCTGTCCGGCTACACGGCCAAGGTGGCCGGGACGGAAAAGGGCGTCACCGAACCGCAGGCTACCTTCTCCACCTGTTTTGGCGCGCCTTTCATGCCACGGCATCCTTCCGTGTATGGCAACATGCTGCGCGACCGCCTGAAGAAGACCGGCGCCACCTGCTGGCTTGTGAATACCGGCTGGACGGGCGGCCCTTATGGCGAAGGGCACCGCATGCCCATCCGTGAGACCCGCGCCCTGCTGCATGCGGCTCTGGATGGCTCGCTCAATGCCGTGGAGTTCCGCACTGATCCACTGTTCGGCTTCGAGGTGCCGGTGTCGGTGCCCGGCGTGGATCCGAAAATCCTAGATCCGCGCGGCACCTGGGCGGATCCTGAGCGCTACGATGCGCAGGCTGCAAGGCTTGCCGCCATGTTCACCGAGAACTTCGCCAAGTTCCTCGACTATGTGGACGACGAGGTGAAGGCCGCCGCCCCCCGTTCCGGCGGCTGAGACCACCGCCCCCCCCGTGCTGCTCCGGGCATCCGCCGGGATCATCGTCCGGTGGTCCTGTGCGGCGGGCATTGGTGGTGCGGATGGCACCGCAGACTGGATACCCGGGACAAGCCCGGGCATGAGCCAATGCATGGGGCACGGCCTTGCGTCCCTTTTGTCTGCCGTCGGGCATGGGCTGGTGCTGATGGCACGACTTCACCCTCTCCTCGGCTCACCGCCGGGTTCGTCCCGGCGGTTCAGTGCCATACGCACCGGCGGTGCGGGTGGTGTCTTCCATGGAGCCAGCCGGGGCAAGTCGCAGGCCCCAGAGCAGGTGAAGTATTTGAAAAGAATCCCGCATGACGCATAATGCGTTCATCCGCGCCGCCCGTGCAGAAGGCGTCCGGGGGAACGAACAGAGAAATTTCTCAGGGAGGAACTCATGAAGAAGAAAGCACTGTTTTGCGCCGCAAGTCTCGTCGCGATGCTAAGCGCCGGAACCGTACAGGCCGCAACGCCTGCCGACATTCTGGTGATTGCCGACAAGATCGATGACCTCATCTCGCTGGACCCGGCGGAACTCTTCGAGTTTTCGGCCTACGAATACAACAACAATGTCTATGACAAACTGATCGCCCTGGATCCGAACAATCTCGGCCCGCTGAAGCCCGGTGTGGCGGAGAGCTGGAAGGTCGCCGACGACGGAGTCACCTATACCTTCAAGATCCGGAAAGGACTGAAATTCCATTCCGGAAATCCGATTACTGCCCATGACGTAGTCTATTCTCTGCGCCGCGCGGTGAAGCTGAAGAAGACGCCGTCGTTCATCCTCACCCAGTTCGGCTTCACGCCGGAAAATGCGGACGAGAAGATCAAGGCACTGGACGACTACACGGTGCAGTTCGTCACCAACAAGCCCTATGCACCCTCCTTTGTCTACAACTGCCTGACGGCGCCCATCGCCTCGGTGGTCGATTCCAAGCTGCTGAAGGAACATGAAAAGGACGGGGATTTCGGCAACGGCTGGCTGAAGACCCGCTCCGCCGGTTCCGGTGCCTACAAGCTGCGTGTCTGGAAGCCCAACGAGATCTACGTGCTCGACCGTGCCGGCGACTACTGGCGCGGCAAGGCGGCGATGAAGGCGGTCTTCGTGCGCCACATCGAGGAAAGTTCCTCGCAGCGCCTGCTGTTGGAGAAGGGCGACGTGGACATCGCCCGCAAGCTGACGCCGGACGACATCGCCGCGGTGCAGAAGAACCCCGACATCAAGGTCGAAAGCGACCTGAAGGGGCGGGTCATGTACTTCGCCATGAACCAGAAGAACAAGATCCTCTCCAATCCGAAGGTCGTCGAGGCGCTGAAGTATCTGGCCGACTACGAAGGCATGACGAAATCCTTCCTGCGCGGCCAGTACATCGTACATCAGGCCTTCCTGCCGCTGACCTACCTCGGCGAGTTGAAGGACAATCCCTTCTCTTTGAACGTGGACAAGGCCAAGGCCCTGCTGAAGGAGGCCGGCTATCCGGACGGCTTCCCGGTCAAGATCTACGTGCGCAACGCGCAGGATCGGCTGGAGATCGCCCAGTCGCTGCAGAACACCTTCGCCAGGGCGGGCATCAAGGCGGAGCTGGTGGTGGGCACCGGCAAGCAGATCCTGACCCAGTATCGCGCCCGCAAGCACGAGATCTATCTCGGCGCCTGGGGACCGGACTATCCGGATCCGCACACCAATGCCGATTCCTTCGCCCACAATCCCGACAACCGCGACGAGGCCAAGCTGACCGGCAAGCTCGCCTGGCGCAATTCCTGGTACGATCCGGAGGTCAACAAGCTGACCGAGGCTGCCGTGGTCGAGAAGGATGCCGCAAAGCGCGCCGAAATGTATCGCGAGCTGCAGCGCAAGCTGCAGCAGCGCGGTCCCTTCGCCATCATGTTCCAGGAGATCATCCAGTCGGCCATGCGCAAGAACGTCAGTGGCTTCGTGACCGGTGGCGCCATCTCGCAGGCCTACTACTGGACCGTGACCAAGAAGTGATGGCGAAGATCGCGGGGAAACTGGGGCAGTGAGCGATACCGCCGACGCACATCGGAGAGGAGGCATGGACCTCCTCTTCGCCATCGTCAGGAGGATGAGGCCGTTCGTGCGGCTTCTCCTCTCCCTTCTCGTCACCTTTCTGGGACTTCTGGCCATCACCTTCTTCATCGGCCGGGTCATTCCCGTGGATCCGGTGCTGGCGGTGGTGGGCGAGCGCGCCCCGCCGGAGGTCTACGAGGCCACCCGCAAGGCCATGGGGCTGGACAAGCCCCTGATCGTGCAGTTCGGCATCTACATCTGGCAGGTCATGCACGGCGATCTGGGCATGTCCCTGCTCACTTCCCGCCCCGTGCTGGAGGACATCCGGCGCGTCGTGCCGGCCACCTTCGAACTGGCCACCGTGGCCACCATCATCGGCGTGCTCATAGGTGTGCCCTCCGGCGTCATGGCGGCGGTGCATGCCGGGCGCTGGCCGGATCATCTGGTGCGCATCATCGGTCTGATCGGTTATTCCGTGCCCGTCTTCTGGCTGGGGCTGATGGGACTTCTGCTGTTCTACGGCAAGCTCGGCTGGGTCGGCGGGCCGGGGCGTCTGGACATCTTCTACGAGGGCATGGTGCCGCAGGTCACCGGCATGATCCTCATCGATTCCCTGATCGCCGGCGACATGAGCATCTTCCGCAATGCGGTGTCGCACATCATCTTGCCGTCATTGATGCTGGGCTATTACTCGCTGGCCTACATCTCGCGCATGACGCGCTCCTTCATGCTGGAGCAGCTGGGGCAGGAATACATCACCACGGCACGGGTGAAGGGCATGTCCGAGGCCCGGGTGATCTGGGTGCATGCCCTGGGCAACGTCATGGTGCCGCTGATCACCGTGATCGCCCTGTCCTACGCTTCGCTGCTTGAGGGCTCGGTGCTTACCGAGACGGTCTTCGCCTGGCCGGGCCTTGGCTTCTATATCACCACGGCGCTGGTCTCCGCCGACATGAGCGCGGTGCTCGGCGGTACCATCGTCGTCGGCATGGTCTTCGTCGGCCTCAACCTGTTCTCCGATTTCCTCTACAGAATTGTCGATCCGAGGGCCCGCTGATGAGTGAGAAACACGCCATCTCTCCGCCACCCGATGCGCCCTCCGGCGCCGGCGGCCTGCGTGCCTGGCTGGAGTCGGAAACGCCGGCCTCGGCCTTTCAGGCGAAATGCGTCCAGATGTGGCTGGCCTGGCTGAAGTTCTCGGCCAATCCGCTGGCCGTGATCGGGCTTCTGATCATCGTGGCGCTGGTGCTGGTGGCGCTGTTCGCTCCGCTGCTGATGACCCACGATCCACTGGCCCAGAGCCTGGCCGACCGCCTGCTGCCGCCGGGCGAGAAGGGACATCTGCTTGGCACCGACGGGCTGGGGCGGGACATCTGGTCGCGCATTGTCGCCGGATCGCGCATCACCCTCTACATCGTGGCGCTGGTCACCATCACCGCGCCGCTGTTCGGCCTTCTGGTCGGCACCGTCGCCGGCTACTTCGGCGGCTGGACCGACACCATCCTGATGCGCTTCACCGACATCATCCTCGCCTTTCCGAAGCTCATTCTGGCGCTGGCCTTCGTCGCCGCCCTGGGGCCGGGCATCGGCAACGCCATCCTGGCCATCGCCATCACCAGCTGGCCTCCTTACGCCCGCATCGCCCGCGCCGAGACCCTGACCATCCGCAAGTCGGACTTCATCTTTGCCTCGCGGCTGCAGGGGGCCTCCTCGGCGCGCATCGTGGCCTTTCACGTCATGCCCCTGTGCATGTCCTCGCTGATCGTGCGGGTCACGCTGGACATGGCCGGCATCATCCTCACCGCCGCCGGGCTGGGTTTCCTGGGCCTCGGCGCCCAGCCGCCGATGCCGGAATGGGGCGCCATGATCTCCGAGGGACGCAAGTTCCTGCTCGATCAGTGGTGGGTGGCCACCATGCCGGGGCTGGCCATCTTCATCGTTTCGCTGGGCTTCAACCTGCTGGGCGACGGCCTGCGCGACGCCCTTGATCCGAGGAGCGGCCAGTCATGAACGATGCGCAATCCCCCCTGCTCGAAATCGAGGATCTGCATGTGGACTTTCACGGCCGCACCCGCATCACCCATGCGGTGCGCGGCCTTTCCCTGAGCATGGGCCGGGAGAAGATCGGCATCGTCGGCGAATCGGGCTCCGGAAAGTCGGTGACGGGCCGCGCCATTCTCGGCCTGATCCGCCCGCCCGGCGTGGTGCGCGCCGAACGCATGGTCTTCGACGGCATCGACCTACTCTCCGCCGACGAAAAGACCATGCGCGAGATCCGCGGCGGCCGCATTTCCATGATCATGCAGGATCCGAAATATTCCCTGAATCCGGTGATGCGCGTGGGCGACCAGATCGCCGAGGCCTACGTGATGCATCGCCGGGTGCCGCGCCAGGAGGCCCGCCGCCGGGCGCTGGAAATGCTGGAAGCGGTGAAGATCCGCGACCCGGAACGAGTCTACCGCGCCTATCCGCATGAGCTTTCCGGCGGCATGGGCCAGCGGGTGATGATCGCCATGATGCTGATTCCCGAGCCCGACCTGCTGATCGCCGACGAGCCCACCAGCGCGCTGGACGTAACCGTCTCCATGCAGGTTCTGGCGATCATGGACGATCTGGTCAGCAGCCGCGGCATGGGGCTGATGTTCATCTCCCATGATCTCAATCTCGTGGCCAGCTTCTGCGATCGGG
>JAJRRY010000014.1 GCA_024279095.1 Alphaproteobacteria bacterium | reverse complement strand
GAGGGTATCCGCACCGTGGAGGATCTGGCCTACTGTGCCACCGATGATCTCGTGGGATGGCGCGAGCGCAAGGACGGTGAAACGGTGTTCCATGAGGGCATTCTCACCGGAGATCTGTCACCGGAGGAGGCCGAGGCGGTAATCATGCAGGCGCGTGTGAAAGCGGGCCTGATCGAGCCGGAGGCCGAGGCGGTAGCTGACGAGGCGGAAGAGAACGGCGGAGAGGCCGGAGATTCCGCGGAAACCTCTGGTGAGAAGGCCTGAGCGGACGGGGGATCGACGATACGGAATGACGCGGCAGACCGACAGACGCAGGCATGTCCCCGAACGGACGTGCATCGTCACCCGGGAGACTCTTCCCCGGGAGGAGCTGCTGCGTTTCGTGCTTGATCCGGAAGGTCGGGTGGTTTTCGATCCGCGCGGTGACCTTCCGGGGCGCGGTGCCTGGCTGAAGCCCCGGCGGGGCGTTCTTCTGGAGGCCGTCGGTGGAAAGGTCTTCCCGAGGGCCTTCCGGCGGGCGGCAAGGGTCTCCGCAGATCTGCCCGATCAGGTGGCGGAGCGGTTGCGGGAGCTGGCGCTGGACACGCTCTCCCTGGCCCGCAAGGCGGGACAGGCGGTCAGCGGGTTCGACCGGGTGGCGGAAGCCATTTCGGCGGGGCGCGTCGGAGTGCTGATCGAGGCCCGTGACGGGGCGCCCGATGGCCGCAGAAAACTGAAAGGGCGGCTGAAAGGTCGCGAAATGGGGGTCGAAATCGTCGATTCTTTCGATTCTTCACAATTGAGTTTGGCATTTTCCCGGCCAAATGTGATACATGCAGCCATGACAGATGGCTCTCTGGCGCGGAAGTTCGTCCGGCTGACCCGCATGGCGGATGCCGTGGCGGGACGGGACGACGGGCCGGGAGACGCCGTGAGAACACTTGAGCAGAGCAGGCAATGAGCGACAAGGACAAGAAAAGCGGCAAGCCGACACTGAGCCTTCGCCGCACCACGGCGGAAACCGGGCGCGTGCGCCAGAACATCGCGCATGGCCGCTCCAAGACGGTCGTCGTGGAGACCAAGCGCAAGCGCATCATCACACCGCCGGGCAAGGGCAGGCCGGCGGTACGCAAGCCGGTGGACGAGAAGCCTGCTCCGGCGTCGCCTGCACAGGCGGCTCCGAAGCAGGAGGAGAAGAAGGCTCCGGCTGAGGAAATTCCCGCTGCGGAGAAGAAGACACCCTCCGCCTGGGACAAGCTTACTCCGGAGGAGCGGGCGGCCCGTGAGCGTGCCCTCGAGCTGGCACGTCAGCGTGCCATCGAGGAGGAGAAGCGCAAGGCGGAGGAAGAGAAACGACGCGCCGAGGAAGAAGCCCGGCGCAAGGCGGAGGAAGAGGAGAAGGCCCGCCGTCTGGCCGAGGAGGCTGCGGCGCGTGAAGCCGAGGAGGCTGCCAAGCGCAAGGCGGAGGAGACCGGGGCCAAGGCGAAACCCAAGCCGAAGGCCCCTGCCAAGCCCAAGGCTGCGGAGCCGGCACGTCCCAGCACGCCCGCCGCGGAAGTCAAGAAGAAGCGCGAGAAGCCTTCCGCCCCGTCCAAGCCGTCCCGTGGCGGTGGAGAGCGCCGGCGCGGCAAGCTGACGATCACCCGGGCGCTGTCCGGTGATTCCGAAGAAGGGCGGGCCCGTTCGCTGGCCGCCTTCCGCCGGCGCATGGAGCGCCAGAAGAAGCAGGCTGCCGGTTTCAGCGCACCGAAGGAGAAGATCTCCCGCGAGGTGGTGATCCCCGAGGCCATTACCATTCAGGAGCTGGCCAACCGCATGGCGGAGCGCGCCGTGGACGTCATCAAGTTCCTGATGAAGCAGGGACAGATGCACAAGATCAACGACGTCATCGACGCCGATACCGCCGAGCTGATCGCCGAGGAGTTCGGCCACAAGGTGAAGCGTGTCTCCGAGGCCGACGTCGAGGAGGGTCTGATCGGTCCGGAAGATGCCCCCGAGACGCTGAAACCGCGCCCGCCGGTGGTGACCGTCATGGGCCATGTCGATCATGGCAAGACCTCGCTGCTGGACGCCATCCGCAAGACCAAGGTCACGGCCCACGAAGCCGGCGGCATCACCCAGCATATCGGCGCCTATCAGGTGGAGACGGACAACGGGAAGATCACCTTCCTGGATACGCCGGGTCACGAGGCCTTCACTTCCATGCGCGCGCGCGGTGCCAAGGCCACGGACATCGTGGTTCTGGTAGTGGCCGCTGATGATGGCGTGAAGCCGCAGACCGTGGAGGCCATCAGTCATGCCAAGGCGGCCGAGGTGCCGATCATCGTGGCCATCAACAAGATCGACAAGCCGGGAGCCGATCCCAGCCGGGTGCGCACCGAGCTGATGCAGCACGAGGTGTTCGTGGAGAGCATGGGTGGCGACGTGCTGGACGTGGAGGTTTCCGCCCTGACCGGTCAGGGCATCCCGGATCTGTTGGACGCCATCCACCTGCAGGCCGAGATGATGGAGCTGAAGGCCAATCCCTACCGCAATGCGGAGGGCATCGTCATCGAGGCCAAGCTGGATCGTGGCCGTGGCCCCGTGGCCACCGTGCTCATCCAGCGCGGCACGCTGAAGGTCGGCAACGTGGTTGTTGCCGGCACCGCCTGGGGCAAGGTGCGGGCGCTGATCGACGATACCGGAAAGAACGTGGTCGCGGCCGGGCCGTCCATGCCGGTGGAGATCCTGGGTTTCCACAGCGTGCCGGAAGCTGGTGACGTGCTGGTGGCCGTGGAGTCCGAGCAGCGGGCGCGCGAGGTGACCGAATACCGCGAGCGCAAGAAGCGCGAGGCGAAGGGGGCTGCCATGCGCCGGGCCTCCCTGGAGCAGATGATGAGCCAGATGAAGGAGGGCGAGCTGAAGGAGTTCCCCGTCCTCGTCAAGGCGGACGTGCAGGGCTCTGCGGAAGCCATCGTGCAGGCGCTGGGCAAGCTGGGCAACGAGGAGGTGCGGGCCCGCGTGATCCATTATGGTGTCGGCGGCATCACCGAATCCGATGTGCAGCTGGCTGCGGCTTCCGGAGCGGTGATTCTGGGCTTCAACGTGCGTGCCAACAAGCAGGCGCGCGAGGCGGCGCAGCGGCAGGGCATCGAAGTTCGCTACTACAACATCATCTATGACCTCGTGGATGACATCAAGCAGGCCATGAGCGGCCTGCTGGCGCCGGAGCTGCGCGAGACCCATCTGGGCAATGCCGAGGTGCTGGAGGTGTTCCGGGTCTCCAAGGTCGGCAAGGTCGCCGGCTGCCGTGTTACCGACGGCATGGTGGAGCGTGGAGCCGGTGTGCGCCTGATCCGCGACGACGTGGTGATCTACGAGGGCAAGCTGACGTCGCTGAAGCGCTTCAAGGACGAGGTGAAGGAAGTGCAGGCCGGACAGGAGTGCGGCATGGCCTTCGAGAACTGGCAGGACATCAAGCCCGGGGACATCGTGGAATGCTACCGGGTCGAGGAAATCCAGCGCACCTTGTAGGGACCTGAGCCATGAGCAAGAAGAAACCGCCCTCGCAGCGTCAGCTGCGGGTGGGCGAGACCATCCGTCATGCGCTCGGCGAGGTCTTCATCTCGCGTCGGCTGGACGAGCCGGGACTGGATACCACGACGGTCACCGTGACCGAAGTGGAGACATCTCCGGATCTGAAACTGGCGACCGTCTACGTGCGGCCGTTGCTCGACTCGGACCGGGAGGGACTGGTGGAGATGCTGAATGCGCATGCCGGCCGTATCCGGGGGCTCGTCACGCCGGCGCTGCGCGGCATGAAGTACATGCCGCGGCTGCGTTTCCGGCTTGATACGTCGGCCGACTACGCGGCCCGTATCGATGAACTGCTGCGCGATCCGAAGGTGGCGCGCGATCTGGACAGAGACGACGAGGACTGAATGGCCCGCAGGAAGAGACGTGGCGAGCCCGTGCACGGCTGGCTCGTGCTGGACAAGCCCTATGACATGACATCCACCGCCGCACTGGGAACGGTCAAGCGGCTGTTCAATGCCGCCAAGGCCGGACATGGCGGTACGCTCGATCCCCTTGCGACCGGCGTTTTGCCCATTGCCTTCGGTGAGGCGACGAAGACGGTACAGTATGTGATGGAAGGGGAGAAGGCCTACCGCTTTACCGTGCGCTGGGGGGAGGAGCGCGATACCGACGATGCCGAGGGCGAGGTCACGGCAACCTCGGAAAAGCGCCCGACCCGCGAGGAGATCGAAGCCGTCATTCCGGATTTCGTGGGAGAAATTTCGCAGCTGCCACCGAAATTCTCGGCCATCAAGGTGCGGGGCGAGAGGGCCTATGATCTGGCCCGCGACGGCGAGGAGGTGGAGCTGAAGCCGCGCCTGGTGCTGATCCACGACCTGCGCCTGGTGGACATGCCGGACGAGAATACCGCCGTTTTCGAGGCGGAGACGGGCAAGGGGGCCTATGTGCGCGCCCTGGCCCGCGACATGGGCCGGGAGCTGGGATGCCTCGGCCACATTGCGGCGCTCACGCGGACCCGCGTGGGGCCGTTTCGCATGGAAGATGCGATTTCTCTGGAAAAGCTGGAGGAATTGCGCCATAAGGACGCCGGACGCGAGGCCTTGCGAGAGGTTCTGCTTCCGGTCGAGACCGCGCTGGACGACATCCCGGCGCTGGCCGTCGATCGCAATCAGGCCACCCGTATCGTTCGCGGACAGCAGGTGATCCTGCGTGGGGGCGATGCTCCGGTCAATGAGGAAACGGTGCTGGCGACGTGGAAGGGAAAACCCGTCGCGCTGTGTACTGTCGAAGCCGGAATCCTCAAGCCCCGCAGGGTGTTCAATCTGTCCTGAATGAGCCCCTCGTCCGTTTCATCAACATTCAACTGCCTGAAGGAGCAACCCGATGTCGATCACGCCCGAGCGCAAGGCGGAACTCATCAAGGAATACGCCACCAAGGACGGTGACACCGGTTCGCCGGAAGTGCAGGTGGCCATCCTCACCGAGCGCATCCGCAATCTCACGGACCATTTCCAGATCCACAAGAAGGACAACCATTCCCGCCGCGGCCTGCTCAAGCTGGTTTCCCAGCGCCGCAAGCTGCTGGACTACCTGAAGGCGAAGGACGAGGCACGCTATCAGTCCCTCATCCAGCGCCTCGGTCTGCGCCGCTAGGGGCGGGCCGCATTCAGGCGCTTCTCCATCCGGGGGGAGCGCATGCATGTCTGCATCTTGCTTCGAGACGGGCGGGCCGGGCTGTGAGCAGCTCCGGGCCGTCCCTGCGTCCGGAAGACGCGAAGCCGCCTGCAAGCAGGATGAGGATGAAATGAACGGAAAGGACAGGCGGTCAGGTCATGCATGTCGAAGGCGGCATGCAGGAATACGCAGGAAAAGAGAAGATGTTTGACATTCATACCGAAGAAATCGAGTGGGCGGGACGTCCACTGAAACTGGAGACGGGGCACATCGCACGTCAGGCCGACGGAGCCGTTATTGCCACCTATGGTGAAACGACCGTTCTGGCCACCGTGGTGGCGGAGAAGGCGCCGAAACCGGGGCTGGACTTCTTTCCCCTCACGGTGAACTACCAGGAAAAGACCTATGCCGCAGGCAAGATTCCCGGTGGTTACTTCAAGCGCGAGGGGCGTCCGAGCGAGAAGGAGACCCTCGTCTCCCGTCTCATCGACCGGCCCATACGGCCGCTGTTCGACAAGGCGTTCAAGTGCGAAACCCAGATCATCGCCACGGTGCTGTCGCACGATCTGGAGAACGATCCCGACATCGTGGCCATGGTGGCGGTCTCTGCCGCGCTGGCCATCGCCAACCTGCCCTTCAAGGGACCGGTGGGCGCGGCTCGCGTCGGTCTTGTCGAGGGGGCTTTCGTGCTCAATCCCACGCTGGACGACATGGAGAACTCCAGGCTCGACCTCGTGGTCGCCGGCACGAAGGATGCCGTGCTGATGGTCGAATCGGAGGCTCAGGAGCTCTCCGAGGACGACATGCTCGGTGCCGTGATGTTCGGGCACAAGGAGTTCCAGCCGGTCATCGAGGCCATCGAGCGGCTGGCCGCGAAGGCCGCCAAGCCGGCCCGCGAGGTGGAGCCGGTGGATCTCTCGGATCTGGTCGAGGCGGTGCGCGCCGAGGTCGGCGAGGAGCTGAAGGCCGCCTATTCCATCGTCGAGAAGATGGCCCGGCACGATGCCGTGGACGCGGCGCGGGAGAAGGCGCTCGCCGCCCTGTGTCCGGAGGAGAAGGCCGAGGCCGGCGAATGCGAGCCGGCGAAGGTGCTGGAAGCCTTCAAGAAGCTCGAGAAGGAAATCGTGCGCGGCCAGATCCTCGATACCGGCACGCGCATCGACGGTCGCAAGCTGGACGAGGTGCGGCCCATCGTGGCCGAGGTGGGCGTGCTGCCGCGCACCCATGGTTCCGCTCTGTTCACCCGTGGCGAGACGCAGGCCCTCGTGGTGACCACGCTGGGTACCGGCGAGGACGAGCAGTTCATAGATGCTCTGGAAGGCACCTATCGGGAAAATTTCCTGCTGCACTACAACTTCCCGCCGTTCTCCGTGGGCGAGACGGGGCGCGTGGGCTTCACCGGCCGGCGCGAGATCGGTCATGGCAAGCTGGCATGGCGGGCCCTGCATCCCGTGATGCCCGATACTTCGGAGTTTCCCTACACGGTGCGTGTGGTCTCCGAGATCACCGAGTCCAATGGCTCTTCCTCCATGGCCACCGTCTGCGGTGCTTCCCTGTCGTTGATGGATGCCGGTGTGCCCATCAAGCGTCCGGTTTCCGGCATCGCCATGGGCCTGATCCTGGAAGGCGAGCGCTTTGCCGTGCTGTCCGACATTCTGGGTGACGAGGATCATCTCGGCGACATGGACTTCAAGGTGGCCGGCACCGAGGAGGGTATTACCTCCCTCCAGATGGACATCAAGGTGACCGGCATCACCGAAGAGATCATGCGGACTGCCCTCAATCAGGCAAAGGGAGGTCGTGCGCACATTCTGGAAAAGATGAAGGAGGCCATCACCGAGAGCCGTCCGGAGCTCACCGAACATGCGCCACGCATCGAGGTGATGAACATTCCGGTGGCCAAGATCCGTGACGTCATCGGTGCCGGTGGCAAGGTCATCCGCGAGATCGTGGAGAAGACCGGCGCCAAGATCAACGTTGCCGACGATGGCACCATCAAGATCGCCTCTTCCGACAAGAAGGCCATCGAGGCGGCGAAGGAATGGATCACCTCCCTGACGGCCGAGCCCGAGGTGGGGCAGATCTACACCGGCAAGGTCGTGAAGATCGTGGACTTCGGAGCCTTCGTGAACTTCTTCGGTCCCCGTGACGGCCTGGTGCACATTTCCGAACTGGCCGATCGCCGTGTCGGAAAGGTTTCCGATGTCGTCAAGGAGGGCGACGAGGTGAAGGTGAAACTGCTGTCCATCGATCCGCGCGGCAAGGTGCGGCTGTCGATGAAGGCGGTCGATCAGGAGACCGGAGAGGACATTTCCGGCAAGGGTGGTGAGCAGAAGGAAGACTGACGACCTTCAGTGCTCTGAGTGAATATTGAAACCCTTCCGGAAATGGCCTTTCCGGAAGGGTTTTCTATTTGCATATTTGAAATCGTTCATATTCATTCATGCCATATGATGGCATTTCTTCTTGCGAATGGGTGTATTCATGCGGTATTTTATTTCCATGAAGACGTTTGCGATAGCATCATGGGGGCACGTGATGACACATTTCGGTAAGGCCGCCTTGGTGGCAGGGCTGGCCATTTTCATGAGCGGCATGGCGCATGCTGCGGGTGCGGAGGACAAGCGTCCGGATCTGGGCGAGCTTCTTCTGTCGAAGGAGCGCAATCCCATGGTCACCTTCGTTCTGGCCATGAGCGATGCGTGTCCGGTGGATTTCGTCGGTCTGGCGCAGGATGCGGGAGAGGCGCTCGGCGTCGTCGACCCGCTGGCGATGGTGAAGGGCGGAGGCGCCTTCGGCGATCAGGTGCAGGGGCTGCATGCCGAACACCGCGCGAAGCAGAGCTTTCTCGACAAGGCGCTGAACCGCTTCTGCCTCTATTCCAAGCTCTTCGGCGACGGATCCTGCCAGCGCGGCAACTGACGAACATCTGCGGAGGCGGATAACCTGTTCGTTCGTGCCGGTCGGCTGCCCGTTTCATGGATGCGGACTGGTACAAGAAAAGGGGGAGGGCCGGCATGCGGCCACTCCCTTTCGTCCGTTTGTGATCTTTCCCTGTCAGACTGCGGCCTGTACCCGCAGTTCCGTTTGCCAGCCTTCGTAAATGCCGCCGAGCTGGCCAGCCATGGTGGAGATGGCGGCGGTATCGGCATCGATGATCTCCGGAAGCGGTGTCGCCAGCTTGTGGAATTGGAGCACGAAGTGCTCCCGTTCCGGTGCGGGGGAGAGGATGCCGTCCACCACGAAACCGTTCTTGCGGGCCCAGTTGGCGAAGGCGATGGCTTGATGGCGGTTGGCGAAGCGGGCGGCATGCTCGATGGGGCGTGGCTCTTCCAGCCGGTCACCATTGGCGGCAAGCTCGGAAATGGCGGCCAGATCACGCATGCGGCGACGTTCGTTCGCTGTGGGTAGAAGGAGTTCGAAGTAGACGCGGTTCTGCGGGTCGGCTTCCATGCGCATGCCGATATCCAGATTGCGGCGGACGGCGATGCGCCGCAGGAGGTTTTCCGCTTCCTCGCGGCCGCAGGAAACGTAGAAGAACAGGGTCCGTGTGCCGTCGGCGGTCACCTGGCCGACGAAACGTCCGCCGATGGCGGAGATCCAGTCCTCCAGCTCCGTTTCCAGCTCCTGCATGCGATCTTCCTCGGCCGGCAGGGGCATTCCGTCTTCGTCCCGTTCGTAGTCGAGCTGGACGCGAAGGAGGTTGGGAAGGTCCAGGTTGGGCAGTTCGTGCGCTGCCGTGGCGTTGAAGAGAATCCAGGCGGGGGTACCCTCGATGTCCGCCTCGAATGCTTCCCAGTGTGCTTTCATGACTGTCCGTCCTGACGGAGATACTCACGGATCGTTCGAATTGTCCGTATTCTGGCGAGGAGGGATTAACGCACTCTTTCCGCAGGGGGCGAGCACCACGGCAAGCGGCGGCATGGTTTCCGAAAGGTTGCACTTCCGTCCGCTGAAGGGTGGCGGCATCCGGCGCGATGGAGTAAGGGAATGCTGACACGGAACGAACCGCAAGGGGGGCGGTGATATGCGCAATCGCATCTGGGAGACGCAGGATGCGCGTCGGGCGCTCATTACGGGTGCTTCGGCCGGACTGGGCGAGTCCTTTGCCCATCTGCTGGCCGAGGAGGGTTGGGATCTGGCTCTCGTGGCCCGCAGGGAAAGCGAGTTGCACAGGGTGGCTGGCGTGTTGCGGGCCCGTCATGGTGTGGACGTGCAGGTTGTTCCGCTGGATCTGTCGCAGCCGGGCTCCGAAGCGCTGCTTGCGGACCGGCTTG
The DNA here is from genome assembly GCA_024279095.1 of Alphaproteobacteria bacterium. GTDB lineage: Bacteria > Pseudomonadota > Alphaproteobacteria > Rhizobiales > Aestuariivirgaceae > Thermopetrobacter. The sequence goes on along the minus strand of JAJRRY010000014.1, from coordinate 8,717 downwards.
CGGCGAAGGGCTTTGCACCTGATGTTCTGATCAACAATGCGGGCTTCGGACTGGTGGGCAGAGCGACGGATCTGCCGCTGGATCGCCAGCTGGAGATGATCGACCTCAATCTGCGTGCCGCCGTGGCCCTGTCGCTGCGGTTCCTGCCTTCCATGGCGGAACGCGGCCGGGGCGGCGTGCTGAACGTGGCCTCGCTCGCCGCTTTCATGCCGGGGCCGAACATGGCTGTCTATTTTGCCACCAAGGCCGCCCTGCTGTCTTTCAGCGAGGCGTTGGCTGAGGAAATGACGGGGAGCGGCGTCACCGTTGCGGCCTTCTGTCCGGGGCCGGTGCGTACGGGCTTCCTGGACGCCTCCGGGGTCAGCCGCACTTGGCTGTCGCGGGTGCTGCGTCCGGCCGGAGTCGATACCGTGGCCCGTGCGGGATGGCAAGGCTTCAAGGAGGGGCGGACGGTCATCGTGCCGGGGCTTTTGAATACCCTGATGGCCTGGTCTGCCCGTTTTGCCCCGCGCGGCCTGACGCGGCGCGTGACGCGTCTGCTGCTCGTTCCCCGAGGGCGAGGGGCGAAAACGGGAAATGCCGAAGACGCCACCAAAGATGGCGAGGCGTGATCAGCCTGCCAGATGCCGGAAGGCCTCTGCAACCTGCTCGTAGACCTTGCGCTTGAAAGGTACAACGAGTTCAGGCAGCCGTTCCAGCCGTTCCCAACGCCACAGGTCGAATTCCGGCGCGTGCCCGTGTCCGGAAATGTCGATTTCGGAATCCTCACCGGAGAAACGGGCGGCGAACCATTTCTGCTTTTGCCCGCGGTATCTTCCGCCCCACGCCTTGCCTATCAGGTGGTCCGGCAGGTCGTAGGTGAGCCAGCCCGGCGTTTCGGCGATGATGCGCGCCGATGTGACACCGGTTTCTTCCGCCAATTCACGCAATGCCGCGGTGGCGGGATCCTCGCCTTCGTCGATACCACCCTGGGGCATCTGCCACCAGTTGCCGGTACCCTCGTTGGCCGGACGGTCGGCGCGCCTTCCTATCCATACGCGTCCTTGCGGGTTGAACAGCACGACGCCGACACATGGCCTGTAGGGAAGATCCCGCATCACCCTTTTCCCTTCAGTTTCGGCATGGCGCTCAGCGGCACGATGTCGATACGCCTCTGCAGGCCGGACAGCCAGTCCTGCAGGGCCTCCAGCGTTTCGGGGAAGGCGTTGCCGATGCCGATGGCGCGCCCCTTCCGGGCCGCCCGTTCTTCCAGTTCCGCAAGGCGGGCCTGTATGGCGAAGGGATCACGGTCCACGTCCAGACGCACCGTTGCGGCCAGTGGCGGAAGACCGATCACCATGGCCAGTTCCGGAGAGAGCGATTTTGCCGCGCTGCCGTCATCGAGGAACAGCAGACCGCGCCGCTTGACCTCGTGCAGGACATGGGACAGCGCCGGCCCTTCAGACAGGAATTTCTGCCCGGAATAGTTCACTAGCCCGACATAGCCCGTTGCCCGTCCCATGAACCAGTGCAGGGCGGAGAGCGTCTGGCGCTTGCCGGCAGAAGCCAGAAGCGTCTTCGGTCCCGGGTTCACTTCCGGATAGCCCCAAGGTTCCATGGGCACCTGCAGCAGGACTTCATGTCCGGCCCGCCGGGCCATGTTGATGCGGGTCTGAAGGCTTTTCGCATGGGGTGCAAAGGCCAGCGTGATGACGCCGGGCAGCTCGCGGATGGCCCGTTGTGTCGTTTTCGAATTCAACCCCAGTCCACCGATGACGATCGCGACCTTCGGTCGGTCGGAAAGCAGCACGTCTTTCGGCACGGGGCGACCATAGGCCTGCCACGGCTTGCGTCCGTTGCGCGCCACCTTCGGCAACGGGCCGGAAGGGCTCTGTTCGGTGAGATCGCGCACCGGTGCGCGCACCAGCGGCGTATCGGCAGGCAGGCCGAGCAGAGCAAAACGCTGCCTTCGTGCTTCTTCCGGCGAGCGTGGCAGGGCCTCCACATCCGGCACATGCGAATTCGTCGATCCCGTGGCCGCACCTTCATCACCCTGCGGCACGGAAAGGATCTTAAGTCGGGGAGACTCCTCCCGCTTCTTCGTGGCCGGAGTCCCAGTGACGGTTTCTCCGGTCTCCGTTCCGTTCTCTTCTGCGGCCTTGCCGGTGCTGGCCACGGGCAGGGGGTCGACCGGGCGGATTTCCGCTGTGGCCACCACGTCCGGCGCCTTCGGAGGCGGTGTCATGAGCCCCCAGGCAACGGCCCCGCCCAATGCTGCCAGTGTGACGATCCATGCTGCCGTGGCTGGCGTGGGGCGGTTCTCCCACAGCCGTTGCAGCCGCGATCGCGGTTTCAGCGGTGTGCGCAGGTCTTCGTGCATCCGGAAAATGGCCCCGTCCATGTGCGAGTGATTCGCCAAGGCATTATACAGCTTCCGGGCGCATCTGGCTGCCGCCCTTGCACGCCGAAAACAACCTCCAATTGTTATCAGTGGACAGAATGGTTGACCCGTTGCCCATCCTTCGGCTTATATTCTTGTTCCGGCATCCGGAAAGACAAGGCAACCGGATTGCTCCGGCATCACCCAGGTCTTAGGGAGGGACTTTGCAATGAAGAAGATGTTCATCGGCCTGCTGGCCGCTGCCGCACTGGCGGGCTCCGCAATTGCATCGCAGGCGGCGACCCTCAGGGTTACGCTTCAGCTTCCCATCAAGCATCACCTCGGCCAGAACATGCTCGACTTCAAGAAGGAGGTCGAGGCGAAGACGGGTGGCGAGATCAAGATCGAGATCTATCCGTCCGCTCAGCTCTACAAGGACAAGGAGGTGCCGCAGGCGGTCTCCTCCGGCGCCATCGAGATGGGCATTGCGTCGCTGACCCGCTTTGCCGGCACGGTTCCGGCGGTGGACATCTTCTATGTCCCCTTCATGTTCGACAGTCAGGAAAAGGTGAAGAAGGCCACCGCGCCGGGCTCGTCCATCCGTGGTCCGCTGGACGAGGCCATTCTGAAGACCGGTGCGCGCGTGCTGTGGTGGCAGGCCTTCGGGCAGGCGATCATTCTCTCCAAGGGGGATCCCATCAAGCTACCCGCCGACATGAAGGGCAAGAAGGTGCGCGTCTTCGGCAAGACGCTGGGCGAGATGGTCAAGGTGCTGGGCGGCTCGCCGGTGCTGATGAGTGGCTCCAAGCAGTTCCTGGCCTATCAGCGCGGCGCGGTGGATGCCGGCATGACCGGCATCACGGCGGTGAAGTCGCGCAAGCTCTACGAGGTCATGGACAACATGACCCTCACCCGTCATGCCGACATCGAGTTCATCGTCATCATCAACGAGAAGGTCTGGCAGGGCATCAAGCCGGAATACCGGAAGATCATCATGGAGGCGGCAAGGCGCGTGGAAAAGGATCTGCGCGACAAGATGAACGCCATCGAGAACAAGGCGCTGGAGGACGTGCGCCCGAAGATCAACACCATCGACCTGACCGAGGCCGAACGCGACGAATGGCGCAAGGCCACGAAACCGGTGGTGGACGCCTACGTGAAGAATGCCGGAGAGCTCGGCCGCAAGCTGGTTGAGGAAGCCGGCAAGCTCTGATCCGGAAGATGAAGAGGCCGTCCCCGCAGGGCGGCCTCTTTCCGTTTCGGTGAAGAACGGGCATTTCAGGGGCAGGGGCGTCTCATGATCCGTTTCGTGGACCGCATCAGCGCATGGATGGCCAGGCTTGCCGCCTGGATGTTCTTTGCCATCGGACTGATGGTCACCTGGGAGGTGGTCACCCGCAAGGTGTTCAACGATCCCACCATCTGGGTGGACGAGGTGGCACGCTTCTTTCAGGTCTGGGCCGTCTATCTGGCAGCGGCGCACATCCTGAAGCGGCGCGACATGATCGTGGTCGAGATCATTCCGGTGGAGGGGCATCCCCTGCGGCGCAGGATCCTTGATTCCGTGACGCTGGCGGTAATCGGCGTCTTCTCGTTCGTCGCCTGCTGGTACGGCATGCAGATCGTCATCGAATCGGTGCAAATGGGACGGCATACCTCCACCATGCTGGCGGCGCCGAAATGGATGACGGAAAGCGCCATACCCGTCGGCTTCGGGCTGCTTCTTGTTCAGGTGGTGGTGGAATTCGTGAAGCTGTGGCGGGGTGCTGCCATTCCGGCGCAGGGTCATGCGAGCGACGGCGGGGAGAGCTGAAGCATGACCACGATCTATATCCTCGCCGCGCTGTTCGGGCTCCTGCTGCTGCGCGTGCCCGTGGCCTTCACGCTGGGTGGGCTGGGGCTGGCCATGCTGTGGCTGGGCGGCTTCTCGCCGATCATGGTGCCGCAGGCGCTGTTCTCGTCCATGGACAGCTTCATCCTGCTGGCGGTGCCCATGTTCCTGCTGATGAGCAACATCCTGCTGCGCGGTGGCATCGGCGCGGACCTCTTCGCCGCAGTGCAGAGCTGGGTCGGTCACTGGCCGGGCGGGCTGGGCGTGGCCACCATCATCTCCTGCGCCATCTTCGCCGCCATTTCGGGCTCTTCGGTGGCCACGGCGGCAACCATCGGCACGGTCGCCATATCGGAAATGACGAAGCGCGGCTATGACCGCCCTTTCGTGCTGGGTCTGCTGGCCGCAGGCGGCACGCTGGGCATCCTCATTCCGCCTTCCATTCCCCTCATCCTTTACGGTGTCATTACCGAAGAGAGCATTGTCCAGCTCTTCCTGGCGGGCATCGGGCCGGGCCTGTTCCTGGCAGGCCTGTTCATCATCTATTCCATGCTCCATTCCCGTCTTTCACCTCACTACCAGCCGGTGCCGAAGGCGAGTTGGGCGGAGCGTCGTGCGGCGTCCCTGAAGGCCCTGCCCACGGTGCTGCTGGCGGCCATCGTCATTGGCGGCATCTATGCCGGATGGTTCACGCCGTCGGAATCGGCGGGCATCGGCTTCTTCGTCTCGCTGATCATCGTCTACGCCATGGGGCGCATGGACTGGCCGAAGCTGAAGGAGGCCGTGGAGGCCTCCATGAAAACCACGGTGACCATCTTCCTCATCGTGGCCGGCGCCAAGCTGTTCGGCAAGGCGATCACGCTCTACCGGATCCCGCAGGAGATCTCCATGTGGATCGCTGGCAACATCTCCGAGCCTGCCCTGTTCATCCTTCTGGTGGGCTGCGTACTGCTGGTGATGGGCTTCGTGCTGGAATCCCTCTCCATGCTGCTGATCATGGCGCCGGTGCTCTATCCCTCACTGGAAACCATGATGATCGACCCCATCTGGTTCGGCATCTTCTTCGTGGTGCTGATCGAAACGGCGCTCATCACGCCGCCGGTGGGGCTCAACCTGTTCGTCATCCAGGCCGTGGCGCGTTCCTCCTTGCTCGAGGTGGTGCGGGGTGCCTGGCCATTCGTTCTCATGCTGCTGGGAACGGCCATGCTGCTGTGGTTCTGGAAGGATCTCGCCCTGTTCATCCCCTTTCGCCTGTAGGTGTGTTCAGATCCTGTTAACTCCACCGGCAGCATCATGGCAGGTGGAGTACGGGTGTTTGGAAGAGGGGAGGCAGGGGTCTGTCCTGCCGATCGCATGACGGAACGCAAGCTACGGTCACGCTCGATTTCAGCTGCAATCCTTTCCTGGTGCTGCGGGCTGTTCCTGCTGCTCGTGGTGGCACAGCAGCCGGCCCGGGCGCAGAGCTGCAATTTCACCGTGGACAATGTCGACTTCGGTGATGTGGATCTTGCTTCCGGCCAGAGCTATACGGTGACCGCCACGCTCAACGTCACCTGCTGGGGCACGGCCAACCGCTGGGTGATCTTCTGTCCCAACATCAATGCCGGATCCGGTGGCGTGGGGGCAGGGGGGGATCCCCGCTACATGACCCAAGGGACCACGCGCCTGAACTACAATCTCTATCGGCCCGGCACTTCCACCATCTGGGGATCCTATGGGTGGCCGCATCCGCCCCGGCCGCCGGTATTCGGCATCTACCTGCGCGGTTCCTCCTGGTTCGGCTTCGCATCCGGCTCCACGACCATCGAGGCGCGCATACAGCCGGGGCAGACGAATCTCCCGGCAGGAGACTACTATTCCACCTTCGGCAGCAGCGAAACCTATTTCGAGTATGATTATTACGACTCCGGGGTCTGGTGCGGAAACATGCCCAGTCCTTCCGTCGCTCACCCCTATTTCCAGGTGCATGCGCGTAACGTTCCGGCATGTTCCGTTTCCGCCACGGATCTGGATTTCGGTACCGTGGGTGTCCTGAACTCCGCAGTGGACACCACCAATACCATCAGCGTGCGGTGCACTGCGGGCACGAGTTATCAAATCGGCCTTTCCGGCGGCAATGCCGGGGCGACGGATCCAACTCAACGCAAGATGAGCAACAACGGGCGGGAGATCACCTACGGCATCTACACCGACGCCGCCCGCACGCAGGGATGGGGGGATTCGCTCGGCATCAACACGGTGTCGGGCACAGGCAACGGCTCCACCCAGAACTACACGGGCTACGGGCGCGTGCCGGCACAGGCCACGCCGCCGGCGGGCACCTATACCGATACCATCATCGTTACCCTGACCTACTGAGAGCCGTCGCCGGCCTCTCAGCCCTTGCGGCGGCGAGCCAGGGCGCGCAGGCGCAGGGCGTTGAGACGGATGAAGCCCTCGGCATCCTTCTGGTCGTAGGCGCCCTCGTCGTCCTCGAAGGTGACGAGGCTCTCGTCGTAGAGCGACTTGGGCGACTTGCGACCCACCACGATGACATTGCCCTTGTAGAGCTTCAGACGCACCGTGCCCTCCACGTCCTCCTGGCTCCTGTCGATGAGCGCCTGCAGCATCTCGCGTTCCGGCGAGAACCAGAAGCCGTTGTAGATGAGGGTAGCGTAGCGCGGCATCAGCTCGTCCTTCAGGTGCATGGCCTCGCGGTCCAGAGTCAGGGACTCGATGGCCCTGTGCGCGGCCAGCAGGATGGTGCCGCCGGGCGTTTCGTAGATGCCGCGGCTCTTCATGCCGACGAAACGGTTTTCCACCAGATCGACGCGACCGATGCCGTTGTCATGGGCCAGCTGGTTCAGGTGGGCCAGCAGGGTGGCCGGGCTCATCTCCTGCCCGTCCACGGCCACCGGGTCGCCCTTCATGAAATCGATGGTGATGTAGACCGGTTCGTCAGGGGCATCCACCGGGTCGATGGTGCGCTGGAAGACGTAGGGCTCCGGCTCCTGCCAAGGATCCTCCAGCACCTTTCCTTCGGAAGAGGAGTGCAGCAGGTTGGCATCGACGGAGAAGGGGGCCTCGCCGCGCTTGTCCTTGGGCACCGGGATCTGGTGCTTCTCGGCGAAGGCGATCAGATCGGAGCGACTCCTGAAATCCCATTCGCGCCACGGAGCGATCACCTTGATGTCGGGATCCAGAGCGTAGGCCGACAGCTCGAAGCGTACCTGATCGTTGCCCTTGCCGGTAGCGCCGTGGGCGATGGCGTCGGCGCCGGTCTCATGGGCGATCTCCACCAGCCTTTTGGCGATCAGCGGCCGGGCAATGGAGGTGCCCAGCAGGTAGACGCCCTCGTAGACCGCGTTGGCGCGGAACATGGGGAAGACGTAGTCGCGTACGAACTCCTCGCGCAGGTCTTCGATGTAGATCTCCCGGATGCCCAGCATCTCGGCCTTTTTGCGGGCCGGCTCCAGTTCCTCGCCCTGACCGAGGTCGGCGGTAAACGTCACGACTTCGCAGCCGTACGTCTCCTGCAGCCACTTCAGAATGATGGAGGTGTCCAGACCGCCGGAATAGGCGAGCACCACCTTCTTGACGGAATCCTTGCGAGCCATCGTGGAAATTCCCTGCTTTCGGGTTGACGATTTTGCCGGGCACTATAGGCGCGCGGCGGCGGTGGACAAGAGGAAAAAGGAGCGAACTTGCTCCGCCGGCTGCAAGTATTGCATAGTATGCCCGATCCGGGGGCACTGCCCGGACCGGAGAATCAGGTTTCATCAACGGTCGGGATACATTCCATGAAACACATGACCAGCAAGATCCTGGCGGCCTTCCTGTTTGCTGCCGTCTTCCTCTTCGCCATGCCGTCCGCAAGCGTGCAGGCGGCAACCGTCTGCAAGGAGGTCGAATCGAAGAGCGCCTGCGAGCGGCGTGACGACTGCACCTGGGTGGATTCCTACAAGCGCAAGGATGGCATCAAGGTGAATGCCTACTGCCGCAAGAAGGGGGGAAAGGGTTCGAACTCTTCCGGCAGCAAGAAAAAGAAGAAGAGTGCTGCTGAGGCGAAGAAGGACAAGCCAAAGTCCGCTTCGAGCAGCCGCAAGACTGGAAAATCCCCCACGGATGACAAGCGTGGAAAGAAGAAGTCAAAGGGTGGCGACAGCAAGACGTCGGATGCCGGGAAACCCGGAAAGAGGAAATCCGACGGGAAGGGCGAAAAGAAGAGCAAGTCCTCAAATTCCGAGAAGGCATCCGACAGCAAGAAAAAGGATGACAGCCGGAAAAAATCGAAAAAGAAAAAGAAGAAAAAGGACGACAAGAAGAGCTGAATTCCGTCCCGTTTTCATCGGCCCGTCCGGGTTTTCCCGGGCGGGTTTTTCGTATCTTCAGCGAAAATGCGCACGAAAAAGCCGCCCCGCACGGGACGGCAGAAACTAAGGAGAAACTGGAGCGGGCGATGAGATTCGAACTCACGACCCCAACCTTGGCAAAACGTTATCATGCCTAACTCTAATTGATGTCTAGTGACGCTAAATGATAGCTAAG
>JAJRRY010000013.1 GCA_024279095.1 Alphaproteobacteria bacterium | reverse complement strand
CTGAGCTTGGCGGCGGGCAAGAAAACACCCGCCCATCCACAGGATGAGCGGGTGCTGCTAGCGATGGTTGCGGGGGCAGGATTTGAACCTGCGACCTTCAGGTTATGAGCCTGACGAGCTACCAGACTGCTCCACCCCGCGTTATCAACCGCCCGGCGCATTTGTTCCGGGCGGACCTCTATATAGACATCGCCTGCCGGTTTGTGAAGGGGGGCTGGGGCGTCGGCAGAATTTTTTTGCCGCGATGGAACGGCAAAGGCCTTGCAATCATTCTGCCGGCTTTTCCGCCAGCCACAGGGAGACGGTCAGACCGTGGTCCTTTCTGTCATCGGGCGGATCCAGGTATTCGTGGCTGATGAGCGTCAGCCCGGCCCTCTGCAGCCAGCGATCGAAGGCCTCGCGCGAAATTCCGAGGCGCCTGTGCGCATGCTCATCGCGCAGGAATTCCAGTTCGTGCGGAGCAAAGTCCACGACCAGCAGCCGCCCTCCCGGCGCCAGGGCCCGTGAGATTTCCGTCAGCGCCGCCGCCGGTTCCTCCAGATAGTGCAGAACCTGATGCATGGTGACGAAATCGGCCTGCCCGTCTTCCACCGGCAGATCGTAGACATCGCCGATCCGTGCCTGCGCATGCTTCAGCCCCGCTTCCTGAAGCCGCGCACGGGCCACCGTCAGCATCTCGCGGGAACTGTCTATGCCTACCGCATGCTCCGCCAGAGGCGCCAGCAGTTCCAGAACCCGCCCCGTTCCCGTGCCCACATCGAGCAGAAAGCGGAAGGGCCCCTCCCCCGCCAGCCGCCGCATGGCCGCCTCGACCTGTTCCTCGGAAACGTGCAGGGAGCGGATTCTGTCCCACTCCTCCGCCACGGAGGCGAAATAGGCCGCCGCCCGTTCCGCCCGTTCCTCCAGCACCGCCTGCAGTCGCTCCCTGTCAGCGGCAAGCACGGGATCGTCAACCGGAAGCAGCCCGGCAATCTCCTGCGCCAGCCGCCCCCCGATGCCTTCGTCATGCGCACGGAAAACCACCCAGCTGCCCTCCTTGTGGCGCTCCAACAGGCCGGCCTCGCTCATCAGCTTCAGGTGTCTGGATATCCGCGGCTGGCTCTGCTGGAGAATGCGGGTCAGCTCGGTGACATTGAACTCGCCCTGGGACAGAACCGCCAGAAGCCGCAAACGCGTTGCCTCACCGGCAGCACGCAGAGCGCCGAGTATCTCCTTCATCCCGCCTCCCATGGCCTTGCCGAATTTCGATGCACATCCGCAACACTCACGCCCGCGTGTCCATGGAACCTCTTGCCACAGATGGTGTTTTTGAGCAAACTGCACACGATTGCGGGAGCGGGAGGGACTGAAACCGCAACATCAATCCCGGGCATACCGCCCGGCAGCCGGAGAATGCATCTGCCCATGAACGGACCGCTTGAGCCTGTCGGCATTTCCCGTCGCGCCCTTCTCGCCGGCGCGACGCTTGCAATCGTCACCGCAACGCTTCCTGCCGCCCGCGCGGCTACTCCGGCAGACTATGTCCGGAATCTCGCGAAGCAGGTCATGAACCTCGCCCGCTCCGGCCAAAGCAACACCGCCCTGAAACGGCGCTTCCTCACGCTGCTGACCCGAAGCGCCAACATGAATGCCATTGCCCGTTTCGCTCTGGGCAAGTACCTGCGGAAGATGCCGAAATCCATGCAGGCCGAATACTACAGGCTCGTGCTCGACTATATTGCCGGCCTGTTCGTCTACTATCGCAAGGACCTGGCCGGCAAGGACGTCCGCATCCGCAAGACCATCCGCCGTGGCAAATGGATCACCGTATCCACCGAACTCATCTATCCGGACGGACGAACTTCCCCGGTAAAATGGCGCGTTTACGCAGGTGGCAGCCGCTACCGGGTCGGCGATGTCAACATCCAGGGCATCTGGCTCAGCCTGCGCATGCGCGACAAGTTCGTGTCCATCCTCAACCGGAACAAGGGCGATTTCGGTGCCCTTCTGGATTACTTGCGCAAGAACGCCGTCTGATCCCCCGAAACGGATACGGAGCCTCCTGCGAAACACAACTTTCGCCCGAACAAACGTAAAGGCCGCATGGATTCCCGCTTCCGCGGGAATGACAAAGTATGGCACGGCATTACCCCCCTTGTGGGGGAAGGTCGGGATGGGGGCGGGGAAACCAATGCATGCGCCCTGAAGGGCGCATTCTCCTTTGCCGGCACCCCCTCCCTATATCCCTCCTCATATACCTTGCATTCCTCTTCGGCGGGAGCGGGTGGCACCTCAGACTGGATACCCGAAACAAGCCCGGGTATGAGCCGGTGTGTGGGCACGGTCCCGATGGTCTCCCGCCTGGCGGGAGAGTTTTGCAATTCGGTGACGGTTGCGCTATCAAGCCTGCCAATCATGTTTCTTCCGGTCATCAGAGGGATTCGAGGAGCACGCAGCCCATGGCGCGGCAGTTCATCTATCACATGCACGGCCTGACCAAGGCCTATGGCGGCAAGAAGGTTCTGGACGATATCAACCTGTCGTTCTATCCGGATGCCAAGATCGGCGTGCTGGGGCCGAACGGGGCGGGCAAGTCCACCCTGCTGCGCATCATGGCGGGGCTGGACAAGGAATACACTGGCGAGGCCTGGCTGGCGGAGGGCGCCACCGTCGGCTACCTGCCGCAGGAGCCGGAGCTGGATCCCTCGAAGAGCGTTCTGGAGAACGTCATGGAGGGCGTGGCCGACAAGAAGGCCATCCTGGACCGCTACAACGAGCTAATGATGAACTACTCCGACGAGACGGCGGAGGAGGCGGCGAAGCTGCAAGACGAGATCGACGCGAAGAACCTGTGGGATCTCGATTCGCAGGTGGAACAGGCCATGGAGGCTCTGCGCTGCCCGCCCGGCGATGCCGATGTCACGAAGCTTTCCGGTGGCGAGCGGCGGCGCGTGGCGCTGACCCGGCTGCTGCTCTCGCAGCCCGACCTGCTGCTGCTCGACGAGCCGACCAACCATCTGGATGCCGAAACCACCGCCTGGCTGGAGCATCACCTGCGGGAGTATCCGGGCGCCATCCTGATCGTCACCCACGACCGCTATTTCCTCGACAACGTGACCGGTTGGATCCTCGAGCTCGATCGCGGCCGCGGCATTCCCTACGAGGGCAACTATTCCGTCTATCTGGAGAAGAAGGCGAAGCGGCTGGAGCAGGAGGCGCGCGAGGAGAAGGCACGCCTGCGGGCACTGGCGCGCGAGCGCGAATGGATTGCCGCCAGCCCGAAGGCACGGCAGGCGAAATCCCGCGCCCGCATCAAGGCCTATGACGAGTTGCTGAAGGCAAATGAGGAGCGCCTGAAGGTGGCGCAGAGCCAGATCGTCATTCCACCGGGGCCGCGACTGGGCGATCTGGTCATCGAGGTGGAGCATCTGAAGAAGGGCTATGGCGACCGACTGCTGATCGACGATCTGACCTTTCGCGCCCCACCCGGCGCCATCGTCGGCATCATCGGCCCCAATGGCGCCGGCAAGACAACCCTTTTCCGCATGATCACCGGGCAGGAGAAGCCCGACGGCGGCGAAATCCGCATCGGCGAAACCGTGAAGCTGGGCTACGTGGACCAGTCGCGCGACGAGCTGGATCCGGACAAGACCGTGTGGGAGGAGATCTCCGGTGGCGACGAAGTGATCCGGCTGGGCAATCGCGAGGTCAACTCGCGTGCCTACGTCTCTTCCTTCGGCTTCAAGGGAGCGGATCAGCAGAAGAAGGTGGGCCAGCTCTCCGGCGGCCAGCGTAATCGTGTGCATCTGGCCAAGATGCTGAAGTCCGGCGCCAACGTCATCCTGCTGGACGAGCCGACCAACGATCTGGACACCGAGACGCTCTCGGCGCTGGAAGATGCGCTGGAGGACTATGCCGGCTGCGTCTTCGTGATCTCGCACGACCGCATGTTCCTCGATCGTCTGGCGACGCACATTCTCTCCTTCGAGGGCGATTCCCACGTGGAATGGTTCGAGGGCAACTTCGAGGCCTACGAGGAGGACAAGAAGCGCCGTCTCGGCGAGGACGCCCTGATGCCGCGCCGCATCCGCTACAAGAAGTTTTCACGCGCCTGAGGAGCAGGCGGGCGGATGTGCGGACAGCGGACATCAGTCGCTCAGTGCACGTTTTTCATAGACATGTGAAATCCGCTGGCCATCCCAGACGTAGCACAAATGACGCTCCTGCCGGCAGTTGGACAGGACGGGCGGACGGAAGATCGCGGCATTCTCCCCGCCTTTCCTGCGCACGCTGCAATAGATGACCCCCCATGATCCGGCCTTGCGCAGCACGCGCCCCAAGGTCTGCGCAGGGGCATAATCTTCGGGATCCAGGAGTTCCGGGTGCGCATTTCCGAGAGATCTGATGTCGTGCAGTTCGCCTTCCAGATCCGCCAGAATCACCCGCATGTCCAGTTCCATGGGAGCTTCGCCGGTCGCATGCATGAAGCGTTCACGGTGATGAACCGTCTCCGCGATTGCCGTCTTCAGGTCGCAGGCGGCGTAATATACGCCCCATGTTCCGTCACTGAAACGGCTGCCACCGGGATTGAGATGAGTGAAGGCCGCCATGATGTAGCTGCTGCCGGGGCCGCTGACGCGGTCCGCCTCGGCGACGAGGTGCAGTTCTCCGGCTTCCTCCCGCAGGCGCGGGTTGGTCATGCTCTCGATCTCGATGACGGCCTCCAGGTCCGCCGGGTCGGCAACCCGCTCGAAGAGATCGATGGGCGGAAAGCGGCTGGGAATGATGCGCCAGCAGGGTGTCCAACAGATGTGGACAAGAGGTGGTTCGTTCAACTCCATCCACCCCTTTGCGCATCAAGGTATTCCCGGACGACATACAGGTCGGCGACATTGCCGGAAAGCATCCGCTCCAAGG
>JAJRRY010000236.1 GCA_024279095.1 Alphaproteobacteria bacterium | reverse complement strand
CCTTCTCCAACCTTAGCGGCTTCGGAGTCACCGGGATAGGCAATTATTAGACGGCCACCGCCACGACTGGCAAGGAATTGCATTCCCTCTCGGAACGCTTTCAATATCAAACGTGCGCCGACAGGATCAACCCGTTTGGGAAAAAGGGTGAAGAAGGAGGCACGGTCATGCTTTCTCGACAATGGTCGGAATGGAAGGAGTTGCCGCATGGATCCCCGCTTTCGCGGGGATGACGAGAGCAAGGGCATGGAAGAGAGAGAAGCGCTCAGTCCCCCGCCATCTCCGCGATCTTTTCGCGCACGGCCTTCAGGGCCTCTTCGGCCTTGGTGGCGTCGGGGCCGCCGGCCTGGGCCATGTCGGGGCGGCCGCCGCCGCCCTTGCCGCCGAGCGCGGCGGCGGCCGTGCGCACCAGTTCCACGGCGCTGATGCGGTCTTTCAGGTCATCCGTGACGCCGGCCACCACCGCCGCCTTGCCATCGTTGCGATCCATGATCACCACCACGCCGGACTTCAGCTTCGCCTTGGCCGCATCGGCCATGCCGCGCAGCTCCTTCGGCGGGATGTCATCGACGATCTTCAGCATGGCCTTCACGCCGCCGATCTCCTCCACGGCCTCCTCCGCCGCGCCGCCGCCCATGGCCAGCTTCTTGCGGGTCTCGGACAGCTCGCGCTCCAGCTTCCTGCGCTCCTCGAGCAGCGCCGCGACGCGTTCCGCCGCCTGCTCCGGCGTCACCTTCAGCAGGGCGGCGATTTCACCAAGCAGCTTCTCCTGCTTCTCCAGATAGTCGAGCGCCGCCTCGCCGGCCAGCGCCTCGATGCGCCGCACGCCGGAAGCCACCGCGCCTTCCGAGACGATCTTGACCAGCCCGATGTCGCCGGTGCGCTTCACGTGCGTGCCACCGCACAGCTCCAGTGAGAAGGTATCCTTGTTGCCGGTGCCCTCCGGCTGCCTGCCCATGGAGACGACGCGTACTTCGTCTCCGTATTTCTCGCCGAACAGCGCCATGGCGCCCGCCTCGCGCGCCTCCTCGATGCCCATGAGACGGGTCACCACCTCGTCGTTCTGGGCGATGACCGTGTTGGCCAGATGCTCGATCTTCTCCACCTCGTCCGAGGTCAGGGCCTTCGGATGGGCGAAGTCGAAGCGCAGCCGCCCCGGCGCCACCAGCGAGCCCTTCTGCGTCACGTGCGGGCCGAGGATCTGGCGCAGGGATTCATGCAGGATGTGGGTGGCCGAATGATGCCTTCGGGTGGCCGCGCGGGCTGCGTGATCCACCTCCAGCTCCGCCTCGTCGCCGACATGGACCGTGCCCTTTTCCACCGCACCGATGTGCGCATGCACGCCGTCGGCCTTCTTCTGCACGTCCTTCACACGGAAGATCGCACCGGACGGAAAGCGGATCACGCCGACATCGCCCACCTGACCACCGGATTCAGCATAGAACGGCGTCTGGTTGAAGACGAGAACGCCTTCCTCGCCTTGCCTGAGCTCGTTCATCCAGGCCCCGTCCTTCACGATGGCCCTGACCACGCCCTCGGCCTTCTCGGTGTCGTAGCCGAGAAACTCCGTGGCGCCGACCTTCTCGCGCACCTCGAACCAGACGGCCTCGTCCGCCGCCTCGCCGGAGCCGGCCCAGCTGGCGCGGGCCTCGGCCTTCTGCCGCTCCATGGCGGCGTTGAAGGCCTCCACGTCCACGTTGATGCCACGCGGGCGCAGGGCATCCTCGGTCAGGTCCAGAGGAAAACCGTAGGTATCATAAAGCCGGAAAGCCACCTCGCCGGGGAAGACATCACCTTCCTTCAGATTTGCCGCCTCCTCCTCGAGGATGCGCAGGCCGCGCTCCAGCGTCTTGCGGAAGCGCGTCTCCTCCAGCAACATGGTTTCGGTGATGAGCGCCGCGGCCTGCCCCAGTTCCGGATAGGCCTGTCCCATCTCCCGCTCCAGCACCGGGAATAGACGGTGCATCATCGGCTCGTGCATGCCCAGCATCTCGATGTGCCGCATGGCACGGCGCATGATGCGGCGCAGTACATAGCCGCGCCCCTCGTTGGACGGCAGCACGCCGTCGGCGATGAGAAAGGCCGTGGCCCGCAGATGATCGGCAATCACCCGGTGGGAAGCCTTGCGCGCACCTTCCGCCTTGACGCCGGAGAGCTCCTCGATCTCGCCGATCAGGGTGCGGAAAAGGTCGATCTCGTAGTTGTCATGGGTGCCCTGCAGCACCGCGGCGATACGCTCCAGCCCCATGCCGGTGTCGATCGAAGGCCTGGGCAGCGGCACGCGCTCCTCCGGGCTGATCTGGTCATACTGCATGAAGACGAGATTCCAGATCTCCACGAAGCGGTCGCCATCCTCGTCGGGGCTGCCGGGCGGGCCACCGAGGATATGCTCGCCATGATCGTAGAAGATTTCCGAACACGGTCCGCACGGCCCCGTCTCGCCCATCGACCAGAAATTGTCGGAGCCGGCGATGCGCACGATCTTCTTGTCCGGCAGACCGGCGATTTTCTTCCACAGATCGAAGGCCTCGTCATCGTCGATATAGACGGTGACCATGAGGCGCTCCTCGGGCAGGCCGAATTCCTTCGTGACCAGGTTCCACGCCAGCTCGATGGCCCGCTCCTTGAAATAGTCACCGAAGGAGAAATTGCCCAGCATCTCGAAGAAGGTGTGATGCCGCGCCGTGTAGCCCACGTTGTCCAGGTCGTTGTGCTTGCCGCCGGCGCGCACGCACTTCTGGGCCGTGGTCGCCGTCTTGTAGGGGCGCGTCTCCAGCCCCGTGAAGACGTTCTTGAACTGCACCATGCCGGCATTCGTGAACATCAGCGTCGGATCGTTGCGCGGTACGAGCGGGCTCGACGGAACCACCTCGTGCCCCTCCTTCCGGAAATACTCCAGAAACGCCGTCCGGATGTCATTGACACTGTTGCCGGTCATGGAACGATTGCCTCTTTGGAATTATTCTATCTTGCAGCAGGAATATGCCGTCGCGGAACGCCTCGCGCAAGCCCCCCTGTTCATCCTGCGGCTTTTATAACCTGCGGATGCGCAAGTCCAGCGGGGAGGCACGCACGCCCCGGCGGATCGTGACATTTCTGTCACCCGAGGCGGAAACTGCGGTCTTGCAACACGGGATATTTGCAGAGACCGGATGAAGAGGACGGCACAGTCCCGCTCTCACCAGTTCACCGCCAGGCTTTTTCCTGATGGGCCAGTGCAGCACGCATGGGTG
>JAJRRY010000012.1 GCA_024279095.1 Alphaproteobacteria bacterium | reverse complement strand
CTGGCGACCCCGGAAGGATTCGAACCTTCGACCTACGGATTAGAAGTCCGTTGCTCTATCCAGCTGAGCTACGGGGCCGGACTTTAGTCTTGCCGGTGCGGACCGGCAGGGAAGGGGGATCAGTGCGTCCAGTTGTGTTTGCGGCCGAAGCGGAAATTATCGGCGTAGGACTTGTGCTTCGGCGCGGGTGCATGTTCCGGCAGCATGCAGAAGGCGATGCCGTTGCGCTCGGCAAAGGCGATGGCGGCCTCCTTCGTCTCGAAACGTAGTTTCACCTGCTGGGGCATGTCGGACATGGTCGTCCATCCCATGAGCGGATCGCGGCCATAGGGCTTTTCCGGCTCGAATTCCAGCACCCACTTTTCGGTCGCGGCCTTTCCGGATTGCATGGCATTCTTCGACGGCCGGTAGATCCGTGCGGTCATGTGCTCGCTCTCCTCCTTCTCGTCGGGCCTTGCTGGCTCTCCGATGATGGTCGGGGCGGCAGGATTCGAACCTGCGACCCTCTGCTCCCAAAGCAGATGCGCTACCAGGCTGCGCTACGCCCCGTCCGGTTCACCCGCTGAATACCAGATTTGCGGCCCGATCCAAACATCAAAAATCCAGCGGAATGACGTTCACGCGCTGCCCTTTCCGAACGGCGGGTGCATGAGGTGGACGGACTACGAGTCCGTCGGCTTCCACGAAAACGCGCAGCATGGCGCTGTCCTGCCGCGACCATGGCAAGGCAACGAGCTCTCCTGTCCGTTCATCCCTTTCCAGACGGCAGCGCAGATGATCCTGCCGCTCGTCGTTCTCCGGCAGATCCTCTCCCGCAATGGCGGAGATAACCTGCTGTTCCGTCGGGATTCCCAGCAGAGCGGCAATCAGCGGCCGCAGGAAGACGAGGGAACAGACGAGCGAGGAAACCGGATTGCCCGGCATGCCGAGAATGCGCTGACGATCCCGGCGGGCAAAGATCAGCGGCTTGCCCGGCCGCATGGCGATCTTCCAGAAATCGAGTGAAACGCCGAGGGACTCGAAGGCATCCTTGACATGATCATGATCGCCGACGCTCGCACCGCCAATGGTCACCAGAACATCCGCCTCGCGACCGCGATCGATGGCCTTCGCGATGGCCTCCCGGTCGTCCGGGGCTAGGCCCAGATCCAGCGGTTCGCCGCCATGCGCCTTCACGAAAGCGGCCAGTCCGTAGGAATTGGAGGCGATGATCTGATCCTCCCGCGGCGTCTCGCCGGGCAGCACCAGCTCGTCGCCGGTGGCGAGGATGGCCACCACCGGTTTGCGACGCACCTTCAGCGTTGGACGGTTCATGGAGGCGGCCAGATTGATCTGCCGCGCTCCGAGCCGCGTACCCTGCTTCAGCAGCACCTCGCCATTGCGAAAGTCCATGCCGCGCGGGCGGATGAAGTTACCCTTCGGCGCGCTCTGGAAAATGGTCACCTCGTTGCCGATGCGACCGGTGTTTTCCTGCATCACAACGCAATCGGCCCCCTTCGGCACCGGCCCGCCAGTGAAGATGCGCGCCGCCTCTCCGGGGCCGATCTCCACGTCCAGCGCATGGCCCGCCGGCGCCTCGCCGACCACCTTCAGGATCGCCGGCACGCCTTCGATGTCCTCGGCGCGCACGGCATAACCGTCCATGGAAGAAGCGTCGAACGGCGGCTGGTCACGGTTGGCGCACACCTCCTCGGCCAGGATGCGCCCGGCCGCTTCCATCAGTGGAACCTCTTCGGTTTCGGTGGGTTCCACACCCTCAAGAATGCGCCGTTTCGCTTCTTCGACAGGCAGCAGCCCCATCATTCGCCCTCCGCAACGAAATGCCCCGACTTGCCGCCCGCCTTTTCCAGCAGACGGACATCCGTGATGCGCATGCCCCGGTCCATGGCCTTCACCATGTCGTAGATGGTCAGGGCGGCAACTGAAACGGCCGTGAGCGCCTCCATTTCCACGCCCGTCTTGCCCTCGACCTTGACCATGGACTCGATGACGATGCAGCTTTCTTCCTCGTCCGGCGTGAAATCCACCGTGACCTTGGAGATCATGAGCGGATGGCACAGCGGGATCAGCTCGTGCGTGCGCTTTGCCGCCATGATCCCGGCCACCCGGGCCACGGCCAGCACGTCGCCCTTTTTCGCCGTGTTGTCAAGGATGGCCCGCAGCGTCTCGGGCTTCATGAACACGCGCCCGCCGGCCCGCGCGATGCGGCTGGTGACATCCTTGGCGGAAACATCCACCATCCGCGCGGCGCCCGTTTCGTCTATGTGGGTGAGTTTCGTGCCGGTCATGATCGCCTTCCGTCCCGTTGTCACGCATGTTGTTTCAGAAAGGGTGGATATCCAGCTCCAGGTCCCTCGCTGCTTGCAGCATTGTCCTGTCGGCGCTGGCGACGGATGCGGCATGGTTGCTGGCCAGAGCCAGATGCAGTGCATCCAGCGTGCGCAAGGCTGTGGATTGCATCGTATCGATGATCTCTGCTGCGCGTACGAAATGCGCGGACCCGACCGTCAGAACCCGCAATGCGCCTGAAGCGACATCCTGCAGGAACGTCTGCCATGCAGCGGATTCATAATTTCCGTCGAAATGCCCCATGCGCCGGTGACGGGCCAGCAGACTGCGCATTTCCGTGATGGTCAGGGAGCTTATGAGGGCTGCACCGTCTTCCAGAGTCAGGATGAATTTCTCGAATGCTTCCGAGCCGCCTTCGCGCACGTACCATTTCGCCAGCGCGCTGGTATCGATATAGCAGCTCACCGGAAGTCCCTGTCCTTGCGCAACAGATCAGCACTGCTGACCGAGGGGCAGGACATGCGCGCCCGAAGATCCGCATGCGAGATGCGCGACGTTTCTTCTTCAACCGGCAGAAGGCGCGCAACCGGCTTGCCCCGGCGGGTTATGAGCAATTCTCCCCGCCGGGCCAGAACGTCTTCCATTTGCGCAAGCATGTCACGCAGTTCGCGGATGCTGATTTCGCCCATGCCGACTTCCATGTGTCACAAGAATTTCTATTGTGGCACTCTAATATGGCCAGCATTTCATGACAACCCGATGTTGCCTCATGAGGGCCGTGTCAGCAACTCCCGCGTCGCCGCTTCCACGTCCGGCTGCCGCATCAGGGCCTCGCCGACGAGAAAGGCCTTTGCTCCAGCGTCCTTCAGCAAGCGGATGTCGGCGGGGGTGAAGATGCCGCTCTCGGCGACCAGCAACCGGTCGTCCGGAACCATGGATGCGAGTTCGACCGTCGTTTCAAGTTTTGTCTCAAAGGTCTTGAGATTGCGATTGTTCACACCCATGAGGGGAGTGCGCAACTTCAGTGCACGGGACATTTCGCGACCGTCATGGCTTTCCACCAGCACATCCATGCCCAGTTCCAAGGCGGCCATCTCCAGCTCGGCGGCAAGGACGTCGTCGATCATGGCCATGATCAGCAGGATGGCATCCGCGCCCCAAGCACGCGCCTCGAAGACCTGATAGGGATCGAGCATGAAATCCTTGCGCAGCACGGGCAGGGAAACGGCCGCGCGGGCCTGCGTCAGATATTCCGGCGCGCCCTGGAAGGAAGGCGCGTCGGTCAGCACCGAAAGGCAGGTGGCGCCGCCAGCCTCGTAGGCCCGGGCGATGGCTGGCGGATCGAAATCGTCCGGACGGATCAGCCCCTTGGAGGGCGAAGCCTTCTTGATCTCGGCGATGAGGGCGGGGCGGTCCGCATTCGCCGTCTCCCACAGGGCACGGGCGAAGCCGCGAGGGGCTTCCTTCTCGCGAATGCGGGCCTCCAGCTCGGAAACGGGCACTTCCTTCCGCGCACGCTCCACTTCCTTGCGCTTGTAATCGGAAATCCGTTGCAGAATGTCGCTCATGCAGCCTCGCCGGAATTGGAAATCTTCACCAGCCTGTCCAGCACCGCCAGCGCCCTGCCGGAGTCGATGGCCTCTGCGGCCGTTTCCACTCCGCTGCGGATGTCCGCCGCCCGGCCGGCCACCACGAGGGCGGCTCCGGCATTCATCAGAACGGCGTCACGATAGGCGTTGCGCTGTCCCTCCAGTACCGAGCGGAGGGCACGGGCGTTGAATTCCGCGTCGCCGCCACGCAGGTCCTCGAATACCCAGCGGTTCAGGCCCGCATCCTCCGGCGTGATCTCGAAGGCGCGCGCGTCGCCGTCCTTCAGTTCCGCAACCCATGTGGTGCCCGTCG
>JAJRRY010000235.1 GCA_024279095.1 Alphaproteobacteria bacterium | reverse complement strand
CCGTTTCCCGCCGCCTTCTCCTTCTGTGTAAAATGAACCACCCCCTTACAGTAATCTCCAAAATTCATCCGTGTTGCGGAACATTTTTCGATGCTTCGCGCGACGTTTTGCCGAGAACTTGCATGAAGAACGCATGCCTTGCCCTCTCGAAACCGTCCTGACGGTATGCTATATCTGATGTTGAGCAGCGGGTTGTGCCGGTGGAACGGGGGACATCGGCATTCATGCCCCTGACAACAACAAGAAGCCCCTTGAAAGAGGCAGATAATGGCCCAGGACAAGCCGCAAAATCTTCAGGACACGTTCCTCAACCACGTTCGCAAGAACAAGGTTCCGGTGACCGTGTTCCTGGTCAACGGTGTGAAACTGCAGGGAATCATCACCTGGTTCGACAACTTCTGTGTGCTGCTGCGTCGGGACGGTGTCTCGCAGCTCGTCTACAAGCACGCGATTTCCACGGTGATGCCGGGAATTCCCATTTCTCTGTTCGAGGAAGACCCTGCCGGAAACAGCTGACAAGGACGGTTCACTGGCGGCCCTTTGCGGACAGTTCGCAAGCGGGAAACATGCATGCACGCACATGAAGCCGGCCGGCAGTCATTTTGCCCGGTTGCAGTTTCCCGTCCGTATCACGATATGTCAGACGAAAGCCGGCGCCCTTCCGGGCACCATCTCATCCGGCGGGGCAGAGGTCCGTATTGACATGTCAGGCATGCCCTGCCGAATCAAGGAACATCCGTGAACGTGCCCAGAAGGAGCCGTCAGGCAGCATGAGCAGAAAGTCCCGCAGGCGCAAACAGTCCGCCCGTGGCGAGATCACGTTCCAGATCGAGGAAAAACGTCCGACACGTGCCTTCGTCTTGCACGTGAGCCTTCCATCTGCGCTCTTGGACAGACAGCTTTCTTCCGGCGAAGGAACTGCCCGCAGGACACAAGCCCGAAGAGATCCGGAGCATCAGCTCGCCGAGGCCGTGGCTCTTGCCAAGGCACTGGACCTTGATATCGCCGGGCGGGAAATCATCACTCTGTCGAAGATTCACCCGGCCACTCTGCTGGGCCCGGGCAAGGTCGAAGAACTGGGCGAACATCTGCATTCTACCGGAACGGAACTCGTCATCGTCAACACCCGGCTTTCTCCGGGCCAGCAACGCAATCTGGAGAAAGCCTGGGATGTCAAGGTACTGGATCGCACCGGCCTCATTCTCGAGATCTTCGGACGCCGCGCCCGCACGAAGGAGGGACGACTGCAGGTCGAACTGGCGCATCTGAACTACCAGAAGACCCGGCTCGTCCGCTCCTGGACGCACCTGGAGCGGCAACGTGGCGGCTTCGGCTTCATGGGCGGCCCGGGCGAAACCCAGATTGAGGCCGATCGACGGTTGATCTCCGAACGCATCGCCCGGCTCACTCATCAGCTGGAACAGGTGGTCCGTACCCGCGAGCTGCACAGAAAGGCTCGTCGCAAGGTGCCTTATCCCGTCATCGCGCTTGCAGGATACACGAACACCGGCAAAAGCACCCTGTTCAACCATCTCACGCGGGCCAACGTCCACGCGAAGAACCAGCTCTTTGCCACGCTGGATCCCACGATGCGGCTCGTCTCTCTCCCCCACGGGCGCAAGGTCATGCTGTCCGATACGGTGGGCTTCATCTCCGACCTGCCGACCACTCTGGTCGCTGCCTTCCGCGCCACCCTCGAGGAAGTGGTCGAAGCGGACATCATTCTTCATGTACGTGACATGTCGGACGAGGAAGAAGCCGAGGCACAGGCCCGCGACGTGGAACAGGTTCTCGGGGAACTGGGCATCGACGAGGAACGTCGCGACAGGATGCTGGAAGTCTGGAACAAGGCCGATCTTTGGACTCCTGAAACCCGCGCGCGCCTGGAGAAACTGGCCGATCGCCGCCCCAACGTGGTCATCACCTCAGCCCTCACTGGAGAAGGTCTGGATACCCTTCTGGAAAGACTCGAGAATCTGCTCTCGGCCGACGATGAAATGCGCATCATGGACCTGAAACCCTCGGAGGGTGCGGAAATGGCTTGGCTCTATCGGCATGCAGAGGTGCTGGAGCGTTCAGATTCGGAAGAAGGCTCCCGCCTCCTGCTCCGTTTCTCTCCTGCCGAACTGGCCCGGGCCCAAGCCCGCTTCGGCGACCGGCTGAGAGAACCGGATACCTCCCCCCTCTGATCATCGGGCTTTTTTCAGGCTCCCCCGTCCTTCAGGGGCGGTGCGAATTGCAAAGCCATATCCCAGGGAAGATAGATCCAGGTATCCTGCGAGACCTCGGTAATGAAAGTATCCACCAGCGGCACACCTGCCGGTTTGGCGTACACGGTTGCGAAATGAGCACCGGGCAACATCTCCCGCACCACTTTCGCAGTTCGCCCGGTGTCGACCAGATCATCGACCACAAGCACCTTCTCGCCCCGGCGCCGCAAAAGCCCTTCCGATACCGGCTTGATGACCTTCATCTCGGCCTGACGCCCGTAGTCATAGGAAGCGATGCAGACTGTCTCGATATTGCGGATGTCCAGTTCACGCGCCACCACGGCGGCCGGCACCAGTCCACCACGGGTTATCGCCACGACGGTATCGAACGGCCCCTTTTCGCCTAATCGCCAGGCGAGCGCGCGCGAATCACGATGAAACTGCTCCCAGGAGACGGGAAAACCCTTCACATAGCGTTCGTCCAGATTCGGCCCCTCGCCCATCGCTGCCTCCCACTCTGCCATGAACGGAAACCTCCGGCAGATTTTCATGCCGGAGGCGCATGGCACCGTTGATCGTGTTCCGGACGCCCCCTGTCAATGCCTTCAGTGGACAGTTCTTTCATTCAGGGCTGCCAGAAGCTCGCGCACAGCGGCATCAGGATCTTCCTGTCCGGTCAGAAAGACCCGCACCCCGCGAGCCGCCATCTTGTTGATGAACCCCTGCCCACAACCAGAGGTGATAATGACATCCACGTCATCCAGCGGGTGCGTTTCATACACCGGATGTGCATGTATGGACATCTCCTTCGGCAGCGCCAGTCTCTGCACTTCCCGGAAAGCACCATCCTCCCCGACTTCGTAGACGAGAAACTTGCGCGTTTTTCCGGCATGTCCCGTGACTGTACGGTAGTTCTGGCTGGTCACGGCTATTTTCATGTTTCCACTCCTTCGGCTGCTGTTTCGGGCAATCAGTGATCACCACCCTTCCCCGCAAGCCCTTCGAGAATCGGGCAGTCCGGCCGCTCGTCCCCGTGACAGGCCTCCACGAGATGCGCCAGCGAGGCCCGCAGAGCCCTCAACTCGTCGATCTTGTGATCAATCTGTGCAATCCGCTCCTCCGCCAGCCTCTTCACATCGCGGCTTGCCCTGCTCTCGTCCTCATAAAGGGAAAGCAGCTGGCGACATTCCTCGATGGAGAAACCCAGCGACCTGGCACGAGCCAGAAAACGCAGCTTGTGCGCGTCCTGATCCGAATAGTCACGATAGCCGTTCGGGCGACGTGCCGGACGCACAAGGCCGATCTCGTCATAATAGCGCACCGTCTTCACCGGCAGGCCGGCAAGACGCGCGGCGGTCTGGATGTTCATGGCGAACCTCCTGTCATCCACTTGCGAAAGTCGGACAAACGGAAGCCCATTTCAAGAGCGCACCCCTGCCGGAAGGCGAAAAACCTGTTATATCTGGCACATGTTCGCCTCCCGATTCGCAAAACCGCTGTTTCTGCTCGGCATGATCGCAGCGGCCGTCGGCTTCATGGATCCTGCACGCGCGGCGGAGCGGCTGCACGGCATTGCCATGCATGGCCCCCCCGCCCTCCCCCCCACGTTCGACCATTTCCCATATGCCAATCCCGACGCGCCAAAAGGCGGCACGTTGCATACAGCTGTCACGGGCTCCTTCGACTCCCTCAACCCCTTCATCATCAAGGGGCAATACGTGTGGATGGTGCGCAACCTCGTTTTCGAGACGCTGATGGCCCGTTCGCTGGCGGAGCCGTTTTCGCTCTATCCGCTCATCGCCGAATCCGTGGAGATGCCGGAAGACCGTTCCTGGATCGTCTTCCACATCAATCCTGCAGCCCGTTTCTCCGACGGTACGCCCGTGAAGGCCTCCGATGTTCTCTTCTCGTGGAAAACCCTGCGGGATCATGGCCGTCTCAATCACCGCACATACTACGCCAAGGTAAAAAAGGCCGAGCTGGTCGGCAAAAACGCCATACGGTTCGCATTCGACGGCAGAGACCGCGAGCTGCCGCTCATTCTGGGCCTGATGCCCGTACTGCCTGAACACTTCTTCAGGAAGCATCCGTTCGAACGCACGACCCTGAAACCTCTGGTGGGCTCGGGCCCCTACATGATTTCCGAAGTTCGCCCCGGCCAGCAGGTCGTCTTTGTGCGCAATCCAAACTGGTGGGCCAGGGACCTGCCCTCGCGACGCGGCATGTTCAACCATGATCGCATCGTTGTCGACTACTATCGCGACACCCAGACCGCCTTCGAAGCTCTCAAGAAGGGACTCGTCGATTTCCGAATTGAGTCGGACGCCACCCGTTGGGCGACAGCCTATGATTTCGAGGCCGTCCGGGAGGGCCGCTTCCTGAAGGAAGTGATCCCCAACGGACTGCCCAAGCCCCTTTCGGCCTTCGTCTTCAACACACGCAGACCGCTGTTCGCTGATCGCACCGTACGCGAGGCCCTTCAGCATACCTTTGATTTCGAATGGGCCAACGCCAATCTCTATCATGGCCTGTACCGCCGCACATCAGGCTATTTCGAAGGTTCCGAGCTGTCCTCCATCGGACGCCCGGCTTCTCCGGTGGAGCGCGAACTGCTGTCCCGGGCGGGCGCAAATCTGGAGCCTCGTTTCATGGAAGGCAGGTGGAGAGCCCCGGTCTCCGACGGGACGGGGCGGGACAGGAAGCGTCTCCGCATGGCCGTAAACCTGTTCAGGGAAGCCGGATGGACAATTCGCAATGGCCGCCTGGTCGATGGAACAGGACGCCCATTCTCGTTCGAGTTGCTCGTGCAATCGAGAGATCAGGAGAAACTGGCCCTGCACTGGCAACGCACCCTGCGGCTGGTCGGCATCGACATGCGCATACGCCTCGTCGACTCCGCCCAGTTCACCCGTCGCCTCATCTCCTATGATTTCGACGTGGTACCCTATACTTGGTACAATTCTCTTTCGCCGGGCAACGAACAGCGCTTCTACTGGGGCTCTATCAGCCGCAAACGCGAAGGCACACGCAATTACATGGGAGTTGCGGACCCGGCGGTGGACACCTTGATCGACGAGATGCTCGCCGCTCGTGAGCGCCCGCAGTTCGTGGCTGCCGTACGCGCATTGGATCGCCTGCTGGTCAGCGGTTTCTACGTCCTGCCGCTCTATCATGCGCCCGGCCAGTGGCTCGGTCGCTGGAAACGGCTCGAGAGGCCGAAGACCCTGTCACTTTACGGTTTCGTGCAGGAAACCACGTGGAACGCCCGGTAGCACATTGCGGAAAACCTGCATCCGGGCCATTGTGACGCAATAAACGGACGCCCACAGTGATCTGCAAGGATCCCTTTCCCCAATGGAGAAAACATCTGTGACCGAACAGACCCCGATCGAGATCGACATTATCGCCGACTTTACCTGTCCGTGGAGCTTCATCGGCAAGAAGCGGCTGGAAACCACGCTGGACATGCTGAATACGGAAGCCAAGGTAACCTGGTATCCCTATCTTCAGGCACCGGAGATTCCTCCCGGCGGAATTTCCCGCAAGGAATGGCTGGCCAAGACCTACGGCACGCCGGAGCAGATCGCCAAGGCGCTTGAACCCGTCAAGGTGGCCGGACTGCAGGACGGAATCGAATTCGATTTCGACGCCATCAAGGTCATGCCCAGCACGATAGATGCCCATCGTCTCATGCGCTGGGCACGCGGCACGGGACGGGAAAATGATCTGGCCGAACGCATCTATCGCCTTTTTTTCGTGGAAGGGCAGGACATCGGCGACATTGACGTACTGGCCGACGCTGCTGCGGACGTAGGTCTCATGGACAAGTTCAAGGCGCGCAAGATGCTCGAATCCGACATGGATCTCGAAGAGATGTGGCAGGAAGTTCACGAAGCGCGAGAACTCGGTCTGAAGATGGTTCCCGCCTATATCATCGCCCGCAAGTATGCGATCCTCGGTGCCGAAGATCCTGTCAGCATTGCCAAGGCCATACAGACGGCTCAGCAGGAAGCCGAGATGGGAGAGGCTCAGGGCGAAGGGTGAAGGTTTCATTCTGCCTGCCAGTTTCATTCCTGGCACGACATGCGGCAGATGAGCGGCATATGAATGCCCCCGGAATCCTGTTACTCCCGGACAGCTGGGAGTCTCAGTCTCCGTTCCGCGCCGTTCTCGGGCGCGGCAGGGCAGCTCGGTCTCCAACCTTGAGGCCGAGCCTTTTTGCTTCGCCCGCAGCAATTTCCAGAACGGCCAAGGTAGGACGCCCGGCAGAGATCGGTTTCAGATCTCCCGGTCTGGCGTTCTCGTGGATGTAGGTAATGACACCTTCGCCATCCATGAAAACCATATCCAGTGGAATGAGCGTATTTTTCATCCACAGCGCCGCAAACCCCGGTTGATCCCAAAGCAGCAACATACCCTGACCTCGCGGCAGGCGCTGCCGATACATCAGTCCGCGGCGGCGCAACTGTTCCGTATCCGCCACCTCAGCCCTGATGGTGATGATGCGCCCGGAGCTTTCGATCATGAGAGGAACGAACCGGGCGATGTCCATCTCCTCACCGATGGCAGGAGCCCCGATCACCAGAAGAGCAGTCAACCCGGCCAGCAGTTCCCGACGCAGCATGCCGCATCCTCCCGGTAGATGAAAGAAAACGTGCCGGAGTCGGCACTCCCGGTATCGCAAGCGCCCTCTCTCATTGCAAGAGATTGTGTTCTTTCCGGCTCTATAATGCGTCGGGAAATAGATGCCGGACAGGAGCCCTCCAAGCCCGGAATACGGCTCAGCCCACGTGACAAAAAAGAAAAGGCGGAGAAATTCCGCCCCTCTTCAAGATCTGGGTACAGGCCTCCTCCCGCTTTGCTGCGGGTCATGTCCCAAAGTCATTCTACCATTCCGGAAAGCAGACCCGTCTCCCTTTCCTGTCAGCTGGTTAGAGGTTTGGTGCCATCGAGTGTCAGACGGACTTCCGCAGCCATGCGTCCCTTGGGGCCGCGTCCATAACGGACAAAGACTTCCTGCCCCGGTTGAAGGTCAGGAATGGCCGTCTTCCTCAGCGTCTCCATATGGACGAAAATGTCCTCGCTGCCGTCACCCTCGTTCAGAAAACCGAAGCCGCGCTCGCGATTGAACCACTTGACGGTAGCCTTGAGCCAGCCGGTCTCCGGCTTGACTTCGACATGCGTACGAGACGGTCTCTCGACCGGATGCACGGCGGTGGACGCGTCCATGTCTATGACCTTCAGGACCTGATAGCCCTTCTGTCTCCTGACAGCATCGCACACGACCCGGGTTCCCTCGAGCGGCGCCTCGAAGCCATCCCGCTTCAGGCAGCTCAGATGCAACAGCACGTCCGGCATGCCGTTGTCGGGAATGATGAAACCGTAGCCACGCCCGACATCGAACCACTTCACGAAACCCGAAATCCGGTAGACCACGATATCGGCATCTGCCGGCGGTTCGGTGACAATCTTGTATCCAGAATCCCCACCCTTTTGAGCGTCATCCATCGACATGGATTCAGAACCTCGACTGAATATTGTGCCCCCGGCGGGAATCACCCGCCCTCAACAATTGCCAAAGTGCGACAAGAATTGATTTTTGTATAGCCCCATTAGCCAAGATTGTGGATACCAGCACAACACAATCAATGAATGATTTTTCCATCAAAGCATTAAGCAACTGGAATTCAAGACATATTTGAATATCCGCATACGAATGGAAAGAATGCTCGCAAATTGACGCACGGATACGTGACAACTTGCACGCAGCGATTGCAGGAGGAGAAGGGCCGAAAAATTCAGAAATTTCCAGTCAAAATTGATTCGTGAATCAGGCTGCCAATGCAAGTTGTCCAAGAGCGATTCGCATTCTGCCATGTCGTGGATTCAGGTTCGCCGCAATCTTGCGAATTCCGCCCATGATATGACACCACCCCGCCGGTCCGAAAAGATACGGCAAGCATTCAGAGCAACCCCAAGCTCCCGAGATCCCGACGCATTTCCTCGGGCAGCTCGTCATCACATCCACCCATGTCCATGTCCGGCGGCACATCCGCATCATCCAGATACCGCCAGCCCTGGAATGCTCGACGCGGCATGGGACGGACGGGCACCAGCACCGGATCCAGTTCCAGCCGGCATCGTTTCACACCATCATCATCAACGAAGGGTTCTATGGCAACAATCCGTTGCCGCACCGTGATCAACCCGTTGATGACCCAGTAAAGCGATCCACCGTCCAGAATCTCCTTTGCCCGCCGCGGTACCATGCGGGTGACATGCGCATTGCGCCCCGTAGCTTCCAGTCTCCCCTTCTGGAAGGCCGCCAGATGCGCGATGTCCCGGCATCCGACGCAGAGCTTGACCAGATGCAGGGGCATTGCACGCAGCCTCAGTCGTCCTCGTCCACCATCAGGCCGGCTGCCACCTTCTCGCGTCCCTTGCGAGCCACGAAGCCGGCGAACCACCAGATAGCGAGAGACATCAGGAACACCGTTCCTATGGCCAGTTTCTCCTGCCACAGAAAACTCGGCGAACTTTCATGGCCGGAGAAACCCGTGACGTAAAGCATGACTCCCATGGTCACCCACACCAGCAGCGAGAAGCCCCGCAGGATCCACGAAAGGGCATCAAACATTGTTCTTTCGGGCTTCTCGTCCGGCATGATCAGTCCCTCCACCACGCTGCAGGATCAAGGTCAAGTCCGGCCGCCTCCTCCATGTGGCGGGCCGC
Organism: Alphaproteobacteria bacterium; assembly: GCA_024279095.1. Taxonomy (GTDB): domain Bacteria; phylum Pseudomonadota; class Alphaproteobacteria; order Rhizobiales; family Aestuariivirgaceae; genus Thermopetrobacter. The sequence continues at coordinate 2,432 of JAJRRY010000235.1, read as the reverse complement.
CCGCAGGATCCCGGCTTCGTCGAATGGCCGCCCGATGAGCTGCATGCCCAGTGGCAGGCCGTTGGCGGCAAACCCGGCAGGCACGGAAATGCCCGGCAGTCCGGCCATGTTCACCGTGACCGTGAAAATGTCGTTCAGGTACATCTGCAATGGATCGTCGGTCATGGAACCCAACGCGAAAGCTGCGGAAGGCGTCGCCGGCGTCAGCAGCATGTCCACCCTTTCAAAGACTTCGTCGAAATCGCGCTTGATGAGCGCCCGCACCTTCTGGGCCTTCAGGTAGTAGGCGTCATAATAGCCCGCCGACAGCACATAGGTGCCGATCATGACACGCCGCCGCACCTCCGGGCCGAAACCGGCCGCACGCGTCTTTTCGTACATGTCGGTTATGGAGTCGCCCTCCACACGGAGGCCATAGCGCACACCATCGTAGCGAGCCAGGTTCGAGGAAGCCTCCGCAGGCGCCACGATGTAGTACGCCGGAAGCGCATACTTCGTATGGGGCAGTGAAACCTCGACGATCTCCGCGCCGCGCTCCTTCAGCCACTCCGCGCTGCGGCTCCAAAGCGTCTCGATCTCCTCCGGCATGCCGTCCACGCGATACTCCTGAGGAATGCCGACACGCACGCCCGAAAGATCGCCCTCCAGCGCCGCCTCGTAATCCGGCACCGATGCATTGACCGAGGTGGTATCCTTCTCGTCATGCCCCGCCATGGACGTCAGCATGATGGCTGCATCCCGCACCGTCCGGGCAATCGGTCCCGCCTGATCCAGCGAGGAGGCGAAAGCCACCATCCCCCAGCGCGAACAGCGCCCATAGGTCGGCTTCAGACCGACCGTTCCCGTAAAGGCCGCCGGCTGGCGGATCGAACCACCGGTATCCGAAGCCGTGGCCGCGGCACACAGCCGGGCTGCAACGGCCGCCGCGGAACCACCCGAGGATCCGCCGGGAGTCAGATCGGCATCGGAATCCTTCGCTTTCCAGGGATTGATCACAGGGCCATACCATGAAGTCTCGTTGGAAGACCCCATGGCAAATTCGTCCATGTTCAGCTTGCCCAGCATCACCGCCCCGTCGTTCCACAGGTTGGCGGTCACCGTGGATTCATAGGTTGGCTTGAAATCGTCGAGGATGTGACTGCACGCCTGTGTATGCACGCCCTTCGTGGCATAGAGATCCTTCACGCCCACCGGCACACCCTCCAGCGGGCGCGCCTCGCCGGCAGCCAGCCTGCGATCGCTCTCCTCGGCCATCTTCAGGGCGATGTCGGGTGTCTCGGCCACGTAGGCGTTCAGTTTCCGGCCGGCCGCCATGGCGTCCAGATAGGCTTCCGTCAGCTCCCGCGCCGAGAAATCCTTGCGACGCAGTCCATCGCGCGCTTCGGCCAGTGTCAGTTTCGTGAGATCTGTCATTATCTCGGGCCCGTGAGATTTGATGAAAGGAATCCGTTTCCAGACACTTGCAGTCGGCTATTCGACCACTTTCGGAACAACGAAGAAGTTGCCCTCGCGCTTCGGAGCATTGGCAAGGATGTCCTCGGCGCAGAAGCCGTCTGTCACCTCATCCTCGCGCTTCTTCATCTCCATGGCCTCCACCGAGGTCATCGGTTTCACGCCGTCGGTGTTCACCTCGTCAAGCTGCTCGATCCAGCCGAGAATGGCAGACAGCTCGTTCGCCAGCGGATCGAGCTCTTCCTCCTCGACCCGGATGCGCGCCAGCTGCGCAATGCGCCGCACGGTATCACGGTCTACGGACATGATTTGCGTCCTCAGCCTCCTGATGCGAAAAAACACGCTGCATGCGTGATACACGCGGCCCGGACATATGGCAACCGCGCAGGCACGACGCCCGCGCGGTTTCCACGGACCCGTCCCGCGATGACCTCAGACCTCGATGGTCTCACCCGGCTTCATGATCCGCACCTGGTCGGCCTTCCGTCCCATCTCTTTCAGGAAATTGTCCGGCGTCTGCTCGATGATCGGGAAGCTCCCCCAGTGCATGGGCACCACGAGATCGAAATCGAAGAACTTCCGGCACACCAGTGCAGCCGTGTGCGGCCCCATGGTAAAGCGGTCGCCAATGGGAATCAGGCCCACCCGCGGTGTGTAGAGCTCCTCGATCAACTTCATGTCGGAAAACAGCCCCGTGTCCCCGGCATGATAGACCGTGCGCCCACCGTCCTTCGGAATCACCACCACGCCGTTGGCAGGACCGAGGTCATAGCCATCCAGCGAGGAGGAATGGAGTGCCGGTGTCAGGGCCACATCAAAGTCTTCCAGCGAGATCCGCCCGCCGGTGTTCATCGGCTCCATCTTTTACAGCCCCAGATACCTGCAGATCTCGAAGGAAGAGATCAGTGTCGCCCCGGTGTCCTCGCAGATCTTCTTCGCATCGCCCATATGATCCGCATGACCATGCGTCACGATCACAT
>JAJRRY010000234.1 GCA_024279095.1 Alphaproteobacteria bacterium | reverse complement strand
GTGTTCGTTGCCGGGCACATGGCGGCGGTCATGACGTCCATGGCCGGGCTGTGCCGGCGGCAGAAGGGCGAGCTGGTGTGGCTGCTGCCGCTGCTGCCGGCCTACTGGATGCTCGTGTCATGGGCAGCGTGGCGAGCGCTGTACGAACTGCTGGACCGTCCCTTTCACTGGTTCAAGACGCCGCACGGCTTCTCTCCGGCCGAACGGGTCGGCTGGCCACGCCCCCTGCGGCGGCCGACGCCGCCTCCCTGGCCGGAAAACGCACGCCATCTGAAGGGAGAGGGGCGCTTTCCCTTTTCATAGGGCGGTGCACATGTGCGTGTGTCTTTTCCGATCCTCGAATGATCAGACCGGGTGGCCGAGGGCGCGGCGGAAACGTTTCACCGTCTCCGGCATGCCGAACCTGAGTGCATCGGCGATGAGGGCATGGCCAATGGAGACCTCGTCCAGATTGGGCACGGCCATGACGAGAGGGGTGAGGTTCTGCACCGTGAGGTCATGGCCGGCGTTCACCCCCAGACGCAGGGCCTGGGCCTGCTGGGCGGTGAAGGCGATCTTTTGCAGCTCCTGCGTCTGGCGCTGCCGGTCGGCGTAGGCCTGGCCATAGGGGCCGGTGTAGATCTCGATGCGGTCCGCCCCCAGCTCCTTGGCGATTTCCAGCCCTTCCGGATCCGGGTTGGCGAAGAGCGAGACGCGGATGCCCAGGCGCTTCAGGTCCTGCACGATGGGGCGCAGGAAATCGGCCTGGGCGGCAAAATCCCAGCCGTGATCGGAAGTGGCCTGATCCGGTGCGTCCGGCACCAGCGTGGCCTGATCGGGCCGGGCTTCCTCCACGATGCGCAGCCAGCGCTCGTCCGGAAACCCCTCGATGTTGTACTCCTTGTCCGGATATTCCTGCCGCAGCATGTCGCGCAAGACGAAGACGTCGTCGCGGCGGATATGGCGCTCGTCGGGACGGGGATGCACAGTCAGCCCGGCCGCGCCGGCGCCCAGCGCAAGGCGGCCGATGTCGGCGAGGTCCGGCCAAGGCAGGTCGCGGCGGTTGCGCAACAGCGCCACGGCATTGAGATTGACGGAGAGGTTGATCATCGGTCGCCGTCTCGAGGTTTCTGTTTCCGTTCGTGAAGGATGGCTCTTTTGTCAGATCAGATCTTCATTGCCTCCGGGCCGCGGGAGATGGCGGCGATGCCGGTGCGCACCACCTCGATGAGGCCAAGCGGCTTCATGAGCTGGATGAACTGATCGACTCTTCGCGTCTTGCCCGTGATCTCGAAGACGAAGGAGCCGGTATGGGCGTCCACCACGCGGGCGCGGAAGGCATCGGCCAGACGCAGGGCCTCCACGCGCTTCTCACCCTCGCCGCGCACCTTGACCAGCGCCAGCTCGCGTTCGATGGGATCACCCTCCAGGGTAAGATCGGCCACCGAATGCACCGGCACCAGCCTTTTGAGCTGCGAGCGGATCTGCTCCAGAATGTGCGGCGGGCCGGAGGTGACGATGGTGATGCGCGAGATGTTCTTCTCGTGCTCCGTCTCCGAGACGGTCAGCTGCTCGATGTTGTAGCCGCGGGCCGTGAACAGGCCGATGACGCGGGCGAGCACGCCGGGCTCGTTGTCCACCACCACGGAGAGGGTGTGGGTCTCCACGGGCTC
>JAJRRY010000233.1 GCA_024279095.1 Alphaproteobacteria bacterium | reverse complement strand
TGGCATCTCCGCGCCAGTAGGCCCCGGCCACCTTCATCAGTTTGAAGGCATCACCGATCTTGCCGGTGGATGGCAGATGCGGCCCGCGGCAGAGGTCGAACCATTCGCCCTGGGAGTAGATCTTGACGTCCTCGCCCTCGGGGATGGCCTCGATCAGCTCCACCTTGAATTCCTCTCCCATGTCCCGGAAGATGCGGATCGCTTCGTCCCGAGGCACCACCTTCTTGGTAAAAGGCGCGTTGCGAGCGATGATCTCGCGCATCTTCTTCTCGATCTTCGGCAGGTCTTCCGTGGTGAAGGGTTCGTTGCGGAAGAAGTCGTAGTAGAAGCCGTTCTCGATCACCGGACCGATGGTCACCTGCGTGCCAGGGTAGAGTTCCTGCACCGCCTCGGCCATGACATGCGCGGCGTCATGGCGGATCAGCTCCAGTCCCTCCGGATCCTCGCGCGTGATGATGCGCACCTTCGCGTCTTTCCCGACGGGCTCGGAAAGATCGTGCAGCTCGCCGTCCACCTCGATGGCCAGCGCCTTCTTGTACAGGGACTTGGAAATCGACTTCGCCACGTCCGCCCCGGTCGCATCATCCGGATACTCGCGCGTGGAACCGTCGGGAAAGGTCAGGGTGATCATCGATCCGTTCTCCTTGCTCAGTCTCTGCCTACGGATGCAGGTAAGCGTCTATGGTGATCTGCCGGCACTTGTTTCGGCAGGTGCAATCTTCCGCATGCGTTCCGAATGCCACGTTCGCGATGAAAATCCGGCATGCCCGTGAAGCAAATCCGGAATTCCGGAAGGACTCGCAGGCGGATCATGGCTTTTTGCGCGCCTGACGCACGAAGGTCAAGAGGGACGGCCCGCGACATTCATTGCCAGTATCTTAACAATGCGTATCAATCCGGGATTGAAAATCAGCATACGCCGCAACCGATCGTTAACCTTAATGACCCATAAATGGCAACAGGAAGACAACCACAACACTGGTCAGGACCTATTGCCATGAATACCAAGCACGTCTCCATAGCGGCCCTTGCCCTCATCATGACAGCCATGACCGTTCCCGCATCGGCTGCGGACCTGGCTCCCCCTCCTCCCCCGCCGGCCGCCCCTGAAATCCGTCCCACTATGACGGACTGGACGGGCCCCTATGTCGGCGCGATTGCCGGCGGTACCTGCATGGAAGCGGACACCATCATCACCGTGCATGACAACACGGGTGCCGGCACCGATACGACCACCGACCCGGCTCTGAACGGCTGCGGATTTTCCGGCGGCTTCGTCTACGGTTTCAATTACCAGCTCGATCAGGCCGTTGTGGGTCTGGAAGGCGATTTCATCTGGGGATCGGACAAGACCGGCGAGCATTACGACTATACTGGGGCCGGCGACAGGATCGGCGAGTACTACAATATCGACTGGATGACCACGGTGCGCGCGCGCGCCGGTTGGCTGATGAACAACGACACACTGGCCTATGTCACCGGTGGTATCGCCTGGATGCGTGGCGGCATGGAAGACATTCTCACCGGTCAGGAACTGAAGAAGACCCACACCGGCTTCGTGGTGGGCGGCGGTCTGGAGCACGCCTTCACCGAGAATCTGCATCTACGCGCTGAATATCTCTTCTACGGTTTCAAGAAAAAGAACTACGGCCCCTATACCTGTCCTGCCGGCAACGGATGTGACCCGAACGGGGACGGTGATGACGGAGCCTCGGTCAACGCCGTCAACGACATCAAGGCCATTCACAGCTTCCGCGTCGGTGTCACCTGGAATTTCCCGGTTTCCACCTGGTAAGAGCGCCGAAACGGCCGCTTTCAACGGTTGCTGTACGGGGAAAGGCCGGTCCGCCCATGAGGCGGGCCGGTCATTCTTCTCCCCCTGCATCACCGTTGCCCGACGGGTTCTTCTCTGCTCCGTACCTTCCGGGGCAGACACCGAAGCGTCTGTAGCGCCAGAACATCGGATCGAAACGGGGCACATCCTTCTCCGGCACAGGATCGAAACCGTGGGTGCCGAAGGGATGGCAACGCAGCACACGCCAGAATCCGAGCCAGAATCCGGCCCAGGCGCCATGCATCCGAATGGCATCCATGGCATAGCTGGAGCATGTCGGCAGATGTCTACAGCTGCGGCCGATGAAGGCTGACAGCGTGAGCTGGTAGATCCGGATCAACACGAGCAGCACCATCGCCACCGGGCCGGGCCGCTTGCCTTCTTCCACCCGCTTCGTTCCGTCTCTCCCGCTCATGTCTCCCGCGCCTCTTCCAGCGCCCGACAGACCGCATCGAACGGCAACAGCACCGAATCATGCCGCGCATATACCTCTCGCACCGGCAAAAAGACGGCCAGCCCCTTCCATCTTCCCTCCGGCGGCGGCGCGCCGTCTTTCAGCATGGCCCTCAGGGCATCCCGTATGGCATGCATTTCCACCTCCGAGCAGCCCGTCACATGGTGTCCGAGCAGCGCAGCGGAAGCCTGGGCCAGCGCGCAGGCCTCAACCTGCTGGGCAAAATCCGTGACGATGTCGCCATCAAGCCGCAGATCCACAGTGATACGCGAGCCGCACAAACGCGAACGCAGGGAAGCGGTGGCATCCGGATTCTCCAGCCGGCCGAGCCTAGGAATGTCGCAGGCCAGCGCCAGAACTTCCGGGGTATAGAGTTCCTCGATTTTCATGATCCCATCCTATCGCGCCCGTGATCTTTTCGCCATCCAGTGGAAGGCTGCGGCCTTTTTCCTTGACCTTTGCGCCCTGCGCTTACTAGAGAATGGCGCGACAGCCAGCAACATTCACTCCTGCGTTGCCTGTCTTGCCACATCAGGGCGGAAGGACGGGACTGCGCGGCCTCACCTGGGAAACGAAGCATGAAGGCCAAAACCAGCAAGATACTCCCCAACATCGGCAAAGGCCCCGACGTAGAGCGCCCCTCGGAAGAGGAGGCCATGGCAGCGGTACGCACACTCATCGCCTGGGCCGGAGACGATCCCGACCGCGAAGGACTGAAGGACACACCCAAGCGCGTCATCAAGGCATTCCGTGAGTTCTTCGCCGGTTACGACGAGGACCCCCGCGCCGCCCTCTCCCGTACGTTCGAGGACGTCGGTGGATACGATGACATCGTGATGCTGCGCGACATCGAGTTCGCGTCCCATTGCGAGCATCACATGGTGCCCTTCATCGGTCGCTGCCATATCGCCTACCTGCCCGACGACAAGGTGGTGGGCATCTCCAAGCTGGCCCGCGTCCTCGACATCTTCGCCAAGCGCCTGCAGACGCAGGAAACCATGACGGCACAGATCGCCCACGCCATCGACCAGCAGCTGAAGCCCAAGGGGGTCGCCGTCTTCATCGAGGCGGTGCACATGTGCATGTCCCTGCGCGGCGTGGAGAAGCGCAACGTGGCCACCGTGACCACCGAGTTTCTCGGCGCCTTCCGCGAGGACCCGGCCCTGCAGGTGCGCTTCATGGAGCTGGTGCGCACGCCGTCGGAGCCGTTTGCCCTGTAATAACACGCGGGAGACACGGATCCATGTCCTCCCCTTTCGCCAGCCGTGGCAACCATGAGGAAATCGAGGAAGGTACTGCCTTCGCGCCAAAATTCGACGAGGATGGTCTCATTCCCGCGATCGTGACCGATGCGGCTTCCGGCGATATTCTCATGTTCGCATGGATGAATGCCGAAGCTTTGCACCTGACTCTCAATGAGGGCGTCGCCACCTTCTATTCGCGCTCCCGCGGCAAGCTGTGGAAGAAGGGAGAAACCTCGGGTGAGGTGCTGAAGGTGGTGGAGGCGCGGACCGACTGCGATCAGGATGTCATCTGGCTGAAAGTGGAGCCGCAGGGCCGCGGAGCCGCCTGTCATACCGGCCGCCGCAGCTGCTTCTATCGCGTGATCCGTGGTGAAGGCGGAACGTTCCGTCTGGAGCCGAGGGATGACGACCGCCTGTTCGACCCCGGCGAAGTCTACGGGGGATAGCCCGGCCCGTTTTTTCCGCAGGCCGCTCAGCGTCTTCAGGCACGCCGGTTGAAGTCGGAGCGGCTTCATGGAACAACGTCCGCACGCACACCATACTGGAATCATGGAGCGGCAGGACATGAAGCGCATACCCGCCACGGTCATCACCGGCTTTCTGGGAGCCGGAAAGACAACGCTGATCCGGCACATCCTCGAAAACGCCAACGGGCGACGCATCGCCCTGATCATCAACGAATTCGGCGACGTGGGCGTTGACGGCGAGCTGGTGAAGGGATGCAACGACGAGGCCTGCAACACCGGCGACATCGTCGAACTTGCCAACGGCTGCATCTGCTGCACCGTGGCCGACGAGTTCATCCCCACCATGACGGCACTTCTGGAGCGCGAGGAACGCCCCGATCACATCATCATCGAGACCTCGGGGCTGGCCCTGCCCCAGCCGCTGGTGAAGGCTTTCAACTGGCCGGAGATCCGCGCCGGAGTGACGGTGGACGGCGTGATCGCCGTTGTCGATGCGCCTGCGGTTCGCGACGGTCTCTTCGCCGCCGATCCCGCGAAGGTGGATGCCCTGCGCAAGGCCGACATCAACCTCGATCACGAAAGCCCGCTGCACGAACTGTTCGAGGACCAGCTGCGCGCCGCCGACATGGTGATCCTCAACAAGGCGGATCTCGTAACGCCGAAGGAAGCCGTGGAGCTGACGGAGCGCATCGGAAGCGAGGTGCGCCCCGGCGTGCGCGTGGTCCCTGCCGATCATGGTCGCGTGGATCCCGCCGTGCTGCTGGGGCTGGAAGCCGCTGCCGAGGACGACATCGCAAGCCGCCCGACGCATCACGAACTGGAAGGCGAAGAGGATCACGACCACGACGATTTCGTCACCTTCCCGGTTACGCTCCCGTCCGTCCCCTCCCGTGACGATCTGCTGGAACGAATCCGGGAGGCCATTGCCGCACATGGCATTCTGCGGCTGAAAGGCTTTGCCGCCATCGACGGCACGCCGGCCCGTTTCGTCGTGCAGGCCACGGGCCCCCGCGTGGACGGCTGGTTCGACCGTCCGTGGCGCGATGACGGGGAGCGACGCACCGAGCTCGTCGTCATCGGTCTGAAGGGGCTGGACGCGCAGGCCGTGCGCCGCAACCTGGGAGCCGGATGATGCACCTGCTGGCCGCCACATCGGGCGTCATAGGCGACGGCGAAGAGGCGGTGGATCTCGACCAGCCCCCCGGCGACATCCTGATCCTCTCGGCGGCAGATTCCGAACTGGCCGCCCTCTCCGCAGCCCATGCCGCCCTGCGGACGGCACGACCGGAAGAGCTCCCCTCCCTGCGCCTGGCCTCCCTTCTGGCCCTGCGCCACAACATGTCCGTCGATCTGTGGATCGAGAAGACGGCCCGCCACGCCCGCATGGTCATCGCCCGTGTGCTCGGCGGCCGGGCCTACTGGACCTATGGCGTGGACGAACTGCATGCGCTGGCGAAGCGCGAAGGCATTCGGCTCGTCCTGCTGCCCGGTGGCGCGGCGGCGGATGAGGAGCTCGTGCGGCTTTCCACCATGCGCCCGGAAACCTGCGAAGCCTTTCGCCGACTGTTCGTTGCCGGCGGCACGGACAACGCCCGCGCGGTGCTCGAATACGCCGCGGCCATCCTCCAGCACGGGGAGGAAACGGCCACTCCGCCCCGTCCGCAACCCCTGCCCGCCGCGGGACTGTGGCTGGAAGGCCGGGTGAGTACCGACCGGGAAGCCATTCCGCACGCCCCGGATGCCCTCGCGCCCGTGGTCTTCTACCGCGCCTTGGTGGAAGGCGGCTTCACCGCGCCCGTGGAGCATCTCGCCGCAGAACTGGCCCGCCGCGGCCTGACACCGCTTCCCGTTTTCGTCACCTCTCTGAAGGACCCGGCCTCCCGCACATTCCTTGCGGAGCTGCTGCGCCACCATTCCCCGCAGGTGATCATCAACGCCACCGCTTTCGCCTCGGCCACCGACGAGGCGGCGGAAAACCCTTTCACAGCCGCCGACTGTCCGGTGCTGCAAGTGATCCTCTCCGGCTCCTCGGCAGATGCCTGGCGGGAAAATCCGCAAGGGTTGTCGCCGCGCGATCTGGCCATGAACGTCGCCCTGCCCGAGCTGGACGGACGGATCATCACCCGCGCCATCTCCTTCAAGAAGGACGCCGCCTTCGATCCTGAAACCTGCTGCAACATCGTCACCTACGAGCCGCATGAGGAACGCACCGCCTTCGTTGCCGAGCTGGCCGCCCGATGGACGCGCCTGCGCACGACTCCGCCCGGGCGGCGAAAGGTGGCACTGGTGCTCGCCAACTATCCCAACCGGGACGGCCGGATCGGAAACGGCGTCGGATACGACACGCCCGCCTCGTCCATTGCCATCCTGAAGGCCATGCGCGATGCCGGATACGATATCCGCGACATTCCCGAGGATGGCAATGCTCTCATCGACCGTCTGCTCGCCGGCCCCACCAATGCCACAGGTGCGGATACACGGGATTCCCGCGCAGTCCTCGACCTGAAGGAATATGATCGTCATTTCAGAAGATTGCCGGAAGATGTTCGGAAATCGATCGAGGAAAGGTGGGGGTGTCCGGAGGACGATCCCTTTTTCCGGGACGGCGCCTTCCGTCTTCCGGTGACGGAAACGGGCAACGTGGTCTGCGCCATCCAGCCGGCGCGCGGCTACAACATCGATCCGCAGGCCACCTATCACGACCCGGCCCTCGTGCCGCCACACGGTTATCTGGCTTTCTACATCTGGCTGCGGGAAGTCTTCGGCGCCCATGCCGTGATCCACAACGGCAAGCATGGCAACCTCGAATGGCTGCCGGGCAAGGCGCTGGCGCTGTCCGCCTCCTGTTTCCCGGACGCCGTGTTCGGCCCCCTGCCCCACCTGTATCCCTTCATCGTCAACGACCCTGGCGAAGGCTCGCAGGCCAAGCGGCGCAATCAGGCGGTCATCATCGATCACCTCATGCCCCCCATGGCACGCGCGGAAAGCTACGGCCCGCTCGCCGAGCTGGAGCGGCTCATGGACGAATACTTTCAGGCCTCCGGCATGGATTCCCGCCGCCTCGCAACCCTGCGCCGCGACATCCTCGATCTGGCCCATGCCGCCGCCGTGGACGCCGACGCCGGTCTTTCCGGCAGGAACGAGGAAGAGGATCTGATCCGCCTCGATGCTTGGCTGTGCGAGATCAAGGAAGCGCAGATCCGCAACGGACTGCACGTTCTGGGCAGCATCCCGGACGGGCGAGAGCTGGCGGAGCTGCTGGTTGCGCTGGTGCGCGTGCCCCGTGGTGACGGCACCGGCCAGAACGCCTCCCTGCACAGGGCGCTTGCGGACGATCTCCGTCTCGATTTCGACCCGTTGGACGTTCCCGACCCGGCCGCGCCCTGGAAAGGCCCCCGCCCACCGATGCTGCATGCTCTTTCCGAGGATCCGTGGCGCACCACCGGCGACACCGTGGAACGCCTCGAGCTGCTGGCCCTGCAACTGGCGGAAGAGGTGATCGCGGAGCGCCCCGTGAAAACGCCAGGAGACGCCTCCGCCGCCGTGGTGGCCGACATGCGCGAAACCGTTCTGCCCCGGCTTCGGGCCGGCGGACGGGACGAGATCGCCAACCTGCTGCGCGGACTGTCGGCGCGCTTCGTCCCGCCCGGCCCGTCGGGCGCACCCACCCGCGGCCGCCTCGACGTTCTGCCCACGGGGCGCAACTTCTTCTCGCTGGACATGCGGGCCGTGCCCACGCCTGCCGCCTGGCGACTTGGCCGCCGTTCGGCGGAGAACATGCTGATGCGGCATTTTCAGGATCACGGCACATGGCCGCAGGCGATCGGCCTTTCGGTCTGGGGTACCGCCAACATGCGCACCGGCGGCGACGACATCGCACAGGCTCTGGCCCTGATCGGCGTGCGCCCCACATGGGACCATGCCTCCGGCCGCGTTACCGGCTTCGAGATCATGACCCCGGCGGAGCTGGGCCGCCCCCGCGTTGACGTGACCCTGCGCATCTCCGGCTTCTTCCGTGACGCCTTTCCCGTTCAGATCGAGCTGTTCGACCGCGCCGTCCGGGCCGTCGGAGCACTGGACGAACCGGAAGCGGACAATCCGATCGCCGCCCGCATGAAACGGGAGATGCAACGCCTTCTCGCCTCCGGCCTCGACGAGACCTCGGCCCGGCGGCTGGCCGGGCACCGGGTGTTCGGCTCCCGCCCCGGAGCCTACGGGGCCGGCCTTCAGGCCCTCTTCGACGAGAGGCTGTGGGAGACGGAGGCCGATCTCGCCGAAAGCTGGATCAACTGGAGCGGCTGGGCCTATGGCTCCGGCGTCGGCGGCGAACGCGCCGACGAACTGCTGCGGGAGCGTCTGCGGAACCTCGATGCAGTCGCACACAATCAGGACAACCGCGAACATGACATTCTCGATTCCGATGACTACTACCAGTTCGAGGGCGGCATGGCCGCCGCCGTCCGACATGTGAAGGGCCGACCCGTGCCCGTCTGGCACAACGATCATTCGCGCCCCGAGCGCCCCGTCACCCGGTCGCTGGAAGAGGAAGTCTCGCGGGTGATGCGCTCCCGCGTCGTCAACCCCAAGTGGATTTCCGCCATGATGCGGCATGGCTACAAGGGCGCCTTTGAAATGGCCGCCACGGTGGACTACATGTTCGCCTTCGCCGCCACCACCGGCGCAGTGAGGAGTCATCACTTCGAGCTGGCCTTCGATGCCTTCATCCGCGATGATGAAGTGCGCGAATGGCTGGAGGCAAACAATCCGCATGCTCTGAGCGACATGCTGGACCGGTTCGAGGAGGCTCTGGCCCGCGGCTTCTGGCAGCCGCGCTCCAATTCCGCCATGGCCATTCTTCAGGAAGCAGGAAAAGACAGATGAACAGGGATCCACAGAAGCACGCCGAGAAGATGGCCCGCAAGGCCGCCGCCCGCGAGCGCATCATGGCCACCAAGCAGGTCGAG
>JAJRRY010000232.1 GCA_024279095.1 Alphaproteobacteria bacterium | reverse complement strand
CGGGCCATCTCTCCGCTCATGCGCCACGCGGTGGCCGGTCTGGTGCACACCATGGCGGAAGGCATGGCCATCTTCGCACCGCACGCCAACTCCTACCGCCGCCTGCGGCCGGGCACCTATGCCCCCGTTTCCGCCATGTGGGGCGGCGACAACCGCACCCTGCCGATCCGCATTCCCGGAGGTGACGCCCGCGATCTGCGCATCGAGCATCGTGTGGCCGGGGCGGACGCCTCGCCCTATCTCGTGGCGGCCGCCGTCCTTGCGGGCATGCTGCACGGCATCGAGCACCGGCTGGAGCCGCCGGAACCTGTCAGCGGAGACGGCTATGCGCAGCAGGGGCTGCCCATACCCCTTTTCTGGCCGGAAGCCCTGCGCGCCTTCGCGGAAGGCTCCGTCCTGCGCCCGGCTCTGGGCGAAAAGTGGTCGGAGGCGTTTCTTGCCGCACGCAGGCAGGAGCTGGAGGCGCACCATTTCACCATCCCGCCGCTGGACCATACGTGGTATCTGCGCACCGTCTAGGCTCAGGACCCATAAAGGGGCATGGCAGATGCGTCATTTGCGCAAAATCTCAATGTTCTTTTGTTCGCAGGAATACCTGGAGGTATTTCCAAGGGCGAAAGGACATTGGGATGCAGTGCAAATGGCGCAGATGCAGTGCAAATTCATGGGGCCTGAGCCTAAGGGACAAGACAGGGAGGCATCTGCATGACTGGCCGGCTCGGCGTTCTCGACTCCATGACCTGGTATCGGGCCTCCATCTCCGACATTCCGAAATTCGCCCCGCTGGGGGGCGACATCGACGTGGACGTGGCCGTCATCGGTGCCGGCTTCACCGGGCTTTCGGCGGCCATTGATCTGGCGCGCGGTGGAAAGGAGGTGGTGGTACTGGAGGGCGGGCCCGTCGGCTGGGGGGCTTCGGGGCGCACCGGCGGGCAGATCTGCACCGGCTACTCTCCGGGCATGGAGAAGTTCATCCGCGTGCTCGGTCAGGAGGGGGCGCAACAGGCCTTCGACATTGCGGAAGAAGCCAAGCGGCTGATCGTGGAGCGCAGCGAGACCTACGGCTTCGACTGCGACATCCGGTGGGGCTATCTCATCTGCGCCAACAAGCCCTCCCAGATGCCCCATCTGGAAGAATACCTTCAGGAGCTGGAATCCTTCGGCTACACCGGCTGCCGGCTGATTCCGAAGGAGCAGCTGGAAGCGGAGTATCTCGGCACCACCGTCTATCATGGCGCCAGCTTCGATCCCGGCGCGGGCCACCTGCACCCGCTGAAGTACGTGCTCGGGCTAGCCCAAGCGGCGGAGAAGGAAGGCGCCTTCGTCCACGAGCATACCCCGGTGGAGCATTTCGAGGACGGCACCGTCATCACCCTGCACACCTCGCGCGGACGGGTGCGCTGCAGGCAGCTCGTGCTGGCCACCAACGCCTACATTGACGGGCTGCATCCGCCGATCGCCCGACGCATCATGCCCGTGGCCAGCTATATCATCGCCACCGAACCGCTGGGCGAAGAACGGGCGCGGGAGCTGATCCGCCATGACGAGGCAGTGGCCGATGCCAACTTCGTCGTGGACTACTTCCGCCTGTCATCGGATCACCGCCTGCTGTTCGGCGGGCGCTGTTCCTATTCCGGCTGGCATCCGAAGGATCTGGCCGGTTACATGCGCCCCCGCATGCTGCGTGTCTTTCCCCAGCTGGAGGACGTGCAGATCGACTTCGCATGGGGTGGCCATATCGGCATCACTTACAACCGCCTGCCCGATGCCGGGATCACGGGCCGTCACGGCAACATCCGGCATGCGCAGGGCTATTCCGGACAGGGCGTGGCGCTGGCCGGCATGATGGGCCGCCTCATCGCCGGCGACATTCTGGGCACCGACGATCGCTTCGAACTCTTCACCCGCATCCCCCACATGCCGTTTCCGGGCGGCATCCTCGCCCGCCCGGCCCATACCCTCGGCATGCTCTACTACCGCCTGAAAGACCTGATCGGCTGAGCGCGG
>JAJRRY010000231.1 GCA_024279095.1 Alphaproteobacteria bacterium | reverse complement strand
AGGGAGTGTTATTTGGACTTGCTATCTCTTACGTGGGCTATAATGGCATCTTGTTTGGGGTTAGGTATGGTTTTGCCTCTTTAGTGGCCACCAGGAATGGAAACTTCCACCTCCACGTCGCAGGCTGTGCCGTGCACCTTGGCCACTTCATGCAGTACTTCGGAGATCATGCGCCGCGGGGCAGGATTGATGGCCGGCTCTCCCACCGGCACGGGAAGCCCGGGCAGCGTGACGGTGCCGACTCCTTCCCCGGCGCGGAAGACAATCCCGCTCCCCCCGCCGAACCTGCGCACTCGCACGATTACCAGCGCTCCGTGCGTGACGTCAGGATCATCTCCGGCATCCTTGATGACACCGGCACGTGCTGTTTCTCCCAGCACTTCCTTCACCGCAAGCGGAAACGCCGGTGTCTCCCCTCCTGGCAGAACAATGGCCACCGGATCGGGAAAGCGCCCCGTCAGAAGGGCCGTGAACGCGGCCTTTGCCGCCGCCATGGCACAGGCACCCGTTGTCCACCCCGTGCGAAGCTTCCTGTGTGAGAGTTGCTCCATGGCAAAATCTGTATATAGAAAACCGGCATACGGCAACTCGCGGGGAAAGGACGCAATCGCATGACGGAACAGCGCACAGGCGGCTTTGCGGCCCTCGACGGGGCCCCTTTCCCTCCCTTTCGCTCCGGAGAGGTCTGGCTTGCCGGAGCCGGCCCGGGAGCGCCGGGCCTGCTGACCCTGCTGGCTTACCACGCCCTGCAGGCCTGTGACGTGATCGTGCATGATGCGCTTGTCAATCCCGCCATTCTCGACTGGGCCCCTACCGGTACGGAACGCGTTTCGGCAGGCAAGCGCGGTGGCAAGCCGGATTCGGTCCGCCAGACCGACATCACGGAAACGCTGATTTCTTTTGCCCGCAAGGGCAGACGTGTACTGCGCCTGAAAGGTGGTGATCCATTCCTGTACGGTCGCGGCGCGGAAGAAGCACACGCCCTTGCCCTGGCCGGTGTGCCGTTCCGCATCATCCCCGGCATTCCTGCCGGCATCGGCGGACTGGCCTATGCCGGCATTCCCGCCACCAACAAGGAGGTGAACTCCTCCCTGCTGTTCATCACCGGCCACGACCGTTTCGGTGAAACGCCCTCCGACGCCGACTGGCAGGCCATCGGCCGTGCCGGCGAAGTGATCGTTCTCTACATGGCATTGCGCAAGGCGCGCGAGGTCGCCGCCCGTCTGCTGGCCGGCGGCCGGTCGGCCTGCGAACCCATGACCTTCGTCTCCAACGCCACCCTGCCCCGGCAGGAAGTGCATGAAACCACGCTGGCAAGGGTGGCCGACGGCCGGTTCGACCTTTCCACCGTGCCCGGTCCCGCCCTGATCGTCATCGGCCGGGCCGCCATGTGGCGCGATCATCTGGACTGGTTCTCTGCAGTCATGAAGGAGAGCCCCCTTGGCTGAAACCCTGATCATTGCCGCACCCGCTTCGGGCTCCGGCAAGACACTGATCACGCTCTCACTCCTCGCCCTGATGCGCCAGAGAGGCGTGCTGGTGTCCTCCGCCAAGGTCGGGCCGGACTACATCGATCCGGCCTTCCATGCGGCGGCCACGGGACGCCACTGTCTCAACCTCGATCCCTGGGCCATGGGGCCGGGCGAGCTCGCCCGTCACCTGGAAGCCGCAGCCCGGGACGCCGAGCTGCTCATCATCGAGGGCGTGATGGGACTGTTCGACGGCACGGCGGGCGGCAGCGGCTCCACCGCCGATCTGGCGGCCCGCTTCAGCCTGCCCGTCGTGCTGGTACTCGACTGTTCCCGGCAGGGCCAGTCGGTAGCTGCCGTAGCCGCGGGCTTCCGCGATTTCCGCAAGGACGTGAACATCGCAGGCATCATCCTGAACCGTGTCGCCACGGAACGGCACGGCGAGACCCTCGCCGCCTTCATCGAGGAAAGTACAGGCCTGCCCGTCGTCGGCAAGGTCATGCGCCGTGCAGACATGGAATTGCCCTCTCGCCATCTCGGCCTCGTGCAGGCCGCCGAACACGCGAACATGACGGCTTTTCTGGAACGGGCCGCCGACACCGTGGCGCGGGATATCTCGCTTTGCAGGCTTGCCAATCTCACTCGCCCTCTGCGCATTTCGCAAAAGATGCATGGCGAACCGCAGCTCCTGCCACCGCTTGGCCAGCGCATTGCCGTGGCGCAGGACGAGGCCTTCGCCTTCGCCTATCCTCACGTGCTGGAAGACTGGCGGACTCAGGGTGCAGAAATCCTGCCGTTCTCGCCTCTGGCCGACGAAGCGCCACACGAGATGGCCGATGCCGTCTTCCTGCCCGGTGGCTATCCGGAACTGCATGCCGGACGTCTTTCCGCCTGCGCGGCTTTCCGGGAAGGCATGGCCCGGGCGGCAGAACGGGGGACGCTCATCTACGGTGAGTGCGGCGGATACATGGTGCTCGGCGAGACATTGGAAGATGCGGAAGGCGTGATGCATGCCATGTGCGGATTGCTGCCTCTCTCCACTTCCTTTGCCCGCCGCCGGCTGCACTTGGGCTACCGGGAGCTGGAACACGACTCGCCCCTGCCCTTCCCCGCCCACCTGCGCGGACACGAATTCCATTACGCGACCACAATGGCTACCGGCAATCTCCCACCGCTGTTCCATGCCCGCGATCCCCAAGGCACGGAGATTGCTCCCATGGGAATGCAGAAAGGGCACATCACCGGCTCGTTCGCACACATCATTTCCTGCGTACCACCGGAGTCGGCGTGATGACGACCCGCGCCATCATGATACAGGGTACCGGCTCCAGCGCCGGCAAGAGTCTCATCTGCACCGGGCTGTGTCGGGCCTTCGCCAATGCCGGGCTGACCGTGGCCCCCTTCAAGCCGCAGAACATGTCCAACAACGCCGCGGTGACCGCCGACGGAGGCGAGATCGGCCGGGCGCAGGCCCTGCAGGCCCTGGCCGCACGGCGTGCCCCGGTCTCGGACATGAACCCCGTCCTGCTGAAGCCGGAGAGCGAGCGGGGCGCACAGGTTATCGTTCAGGGGCAACGCCGTGAAACATTGTCTGCGCGCGAATACTTCCGCCGCCGCCAGGAGTTCCTGCCCGCCGTAACGGAGAGTTTTGCCCGCCTGTGCCGGAATGCCGATCTGATCATCGTGGAAGGGGCGGGATCTCCTGCGGAAGTGAATCTGCGGGATGGCGACATCGCCAACATGGGATTCGCCGAGGCCGTGGATATTCCGGCGCTGCTTGTCGGCAATATCCATCGTGGCGGTGTCATTGCCTCCATCGTCGGCACGCTCTCCGTCATGGAGCCGGAAGATGCACGGCGGGTGAAGGGATTCCTCGTCAACAACTTCCACGGAGATCCTGAACTTTTTTTGGAAGGACGGCTGTTTCTGGAGAGACGTGCTGGAATGCCCTGCCTGGGAGTCATCCCGCATTTTCCCCTTGCATCCCGCCTGCCCGCTGAAGATGCCCTGACGCTGGATGATCGCCCGGAAAGCGGATCCGGGAGTCTGCGCATCGCCGTGCCGCGCCTGTCACGGATGGCCAATTTTGACGACCTGGACCCCCTGCGTCTGGAACCGGAAGTCTCGCTGCGCATCATTCAGCCGGGAGAACCTCTGCCGGGGGATGTCGATCTGGTCATTCTGCCAGGCAGCAAGTCCACCATTGCCGACCTCGCCGATTTCAGGGGACAGGGCTGGGACATCGACCTGAAGGCCCACGTGCGCCGTGGTGGGGCCGTACTCGGCATCTGTGGCGGATACCAGATGCTGGGCCGGCGCATCCATGATCCGGAGGGACTGGAAGGGCCGCCGGGTTCCATGGACGGGCTGGGCCTGCTGAATGTCGAAACCACCCTCCGGGCAAACAAGACGACCCGCAAGACCATTGCCACGCATCGCCTGACGAACACGCCGCTGAAAGCCTACGAAATCCACCTTGGGCAAACCGGGGGGCCGGACTGCGCACGCCCCTTCGCCCTGGTACGAGGCAGGCCCGAAGGCGCCTGCAGTCCCGATGGCAGAATTCAGGGGACCTATCTGCATGGAGCCTTCGAATCGGATATCTTCCGCATGGCATTTCTTTCCTCTTTCGGTGTCCATGCATTCGGCCCTTCCCACACGCAACGGACGGAAGAGACGATTGACGCGCTGGCCCGTCATCTTGAAAGCCATGTAGACCTGCAACGGATCTTCGAGATTGCAATGGAGCCCGACCTGCCATGACGCCTTTCTTCGATATCGCATTCCGTGACACGCTGACCCGCCTCATCCATTGGCGGCGGGATGTCCGGGCTTTCAGAAAGGACCCCGTGCCCGACGACATCCTGCGGCGGTGTCTGGAACTGGCGCATCACGCGCCCTCCGTAGGCTATTCCCAGCCATGGAGATTCATCCGCGTGCAGGACCCCGAACGGATGGAGCGGGTCATCGCTTCCTTTGAACGGGCAAATGCGGAAGCCCTCGCCATGACGGCAGATGAAGACAAGGGACTCTATGCCCGGCTGAAACTGGAAGGCTTGCAGGACGCCCCCGTCCAGCTTGCCGTATTCTGTGACGAGAAAACGAGAAAGGGCCGTGGCCTGGGCGCGTTGACCATGCCCGAGACACGAGCCTACTCGGTCGTCTGTGCCATCCATACCCTGTGGCTCACCTTGCGCTCGCACGGACTGGGCATGGGCTGGGTCTCGATCCTCGAACCGGAAGAGGTGGCAAAGGCCTGCGACGCCCCCGACAACTGGCGTTTCATCGCCTGGTTGTGCATCGGCTGGCCGGAAAAGGAAGAATCCCCCGTGCCGGAACTGGAAAAAGCCGGATGGGAATCCCGGCTGCCGTTCGACGAAGTGTGGAAAACCCTTTGAAAACCCCGGGACGGAATGTGCAAGAACTGTACATAACGGCAGCCATGACCGGCTGCCCGTCTCAACCAAGCCCCAGCCACCAGGCCGCCAGTCCGAGAAAAGCGAAAAAGCCGACCACATCCGTCACCGTGGTGACGAATATGGTGGATGCAAGAGCAGGATCGGCGCCCATCTTCTCCAGCGCCAGCGGGATGAGAATGCCCGAGAGCGCCGCAGCGAGCAGGTTTACCACCATGGCCATGCCGATGACCAGCCCCAGTTGATCGGAACCGAACCACCACCACGTGAAGACCCCCATGATGACGGCGAACATCATGCCGTTGAGCAGCCCCACCGCCACCTCGCGAAACACCACTCGCCACAGGTTGGCCCGCCCCAGCTCCTGCGTGGCCAGGGCACGGACGGTGACCGCCATGGTCTGGGTGCCGGCATTGCCACCCATGGAGGCGACGATCGGCATGAGCACGGCAAGAGCAACCATCTGCTGGATGGTGGCATCGAACAGCGAGATCACCCACGACGCCAGCACCGCCGTGCCCAGATTGACCAGAAGCCAGACGAAGCGTGCCCGCGTGGTCTCCCACACGGAGCTCGTGATCTCTTCGTCATGCACACCGGCAAGGCCCAGCATGTCTTCCTCGGCTTCCTCTTCCAGCACGTCGACGATGTCGTCGATGTAGAGGGAGCCGATCAGCCGCCCCGAGTCGTCGACCACGGGAGCGGAAACCAGATTGTAGCGCTCGAACTGGCGCGCCACATCCTCGATGTCGTCCCCATCATGGAAGATGGCATCAAACTTCTCCATGATGTCCGTGATCTTGCGTTCCCGGGGAGTGCGCAGGAGGCGTGCCGTGCTCACCTTGCCCAGCACATGAAAACGCGGATCGACGATGTAGATCTCGTAGAACTCGTCCGGCAGGTCCTTTTCGGTACGCAGGTAGTCGATGGTTTCGCCCACCGCCCAGTGCTCCGGCACAGCGACGAAATCCGTCTGCATGTGCCGACCGGCCGTGTCTTCCTCGTAATGGAGGGCCCGCTCCACTGCGACCCGTTCCGTTTTCGGAACGCGCTTCAGGATCTCGCGCTTTTCCTTCTCGTCGAGATCCTCGAGCAGCCACGCGGCGTCGTCGGTGTCGAGATTGCGCACCGCGCGAGCGATGACCCGCGTCGGCAGCGCCTCCACCAGATCGTCACGGACATTCTCGTCCAGCTCAGACAGCGCTTCGACATTGAACGAGCGGTCCAGCATCTCGATCAGGCGGATACGCTCGTCATGGGAAAGAAGCTCTATGACATCGGCCAGGTCCGCCTCGTGGAGGTCACGCACGAGACGGCGCAATTCGCTGATGTCCCCGTGATTGATGGCGTCCTCGACCGCGCGAAGGAACTCCGGAGCGATTTCCCCGGAATCGTTCCGCACAGGCGGAATGATGATCTCCGCGTCAGTCATGAGGCGCCTCTGCCCTGCTGATGTGAACCCTGAGGGAACAGGATGCCCCGCTCCCGCATCTTGGACAACAAAAAAGGGACTTGCGCAAAGCAGGCCCCGTCATGTGAAAAGTGCAGGAAATGGTGCGGCCGAGAAGACTCGAACTTCCACGGGTTTTACCCCACAGCGACCTCAACGCTGCGCGTCTACCAATTCCGCCACGGCCGCACGATTGCCGTTCATGGATGTAAGCGGCGTGTGGTGTTTATCAAGACCCCGAACGTTTATCAAGCCGTTTGAAAGCCATTCTGCTATATCTTTCCGCCATGAACAGACAGCCCCGCAACACCCTCGCGTCCTGCATCGGAAAACTTCGCACTTCCCGGCCCGTTCGCCTGATGGTGTCCGACCACCCGGTGGACTACGAGGAGGCCCGGCAGCGCATGCGCCAGCTGTCGGCAGAAATCCTGTCCGGCGAATCACCGGAAACCGTCTGGCTGCTGGAGCACCCACCGCTCTATACGGCCGGAACCTCCGCCCGCGAGAACGACCTTCTCGATCCGCAGCGCTTTCCCGTCTACCGGACAGGACGCGGTGGCCAGTATACCTACCACGGCCCAGGGCAGCGCATCATGTACGTGATGCTGGATCTCCGCAGACGCGGACGGGACGTGCGCGCCTTCGTCACGGGGCTCGAGCAGCTCGTCATCGATACTCTGGCAGACCTCGGCATCCACGCCGGACGCCGGGAAGATCGCGTCGGCGTCTGGGTGAACAGACCGGACAAGGGCGCCGGGATGGAAGACAAGATCGCCGCCATCGGCGTACGGGTGTCCCGCTGGATCACCCGGCACGGTATTGCGATCAACGCATACCCGGACCTGGAACACTTCTCCGGCATCGTGCCTTGCGGCATCACCACGCACGGCGTGACCTCGCTGCAAGAGCTCGGCGCACCATACGACTACGCCACTCTCGATGCGGCCCTGCGCGAGAACTTCGAACGCATCTTCGGCCCCCTCGAAAGATAGCTCCTGCCCTTCACCGACGCACTACCGGGCCCGATTCCTGCATTCCGGAGTAATACGCATTGGCGGGTGTGTGAAGCACCTCCGACTGTATGCCCGTATCAAGATCCGGACATGAGCCCGAGTTCGGGGCACGGCCGGCACATTCGCGCCCCAATTCTGAACGCCAGATGAATGGTATTCTCACGCAACGTTCATGCAATCTGCGATAGGATGCCCGCAATGCTGGAGGGCTGTCACGAGAGACACAGGAGGGCCCGGCCATGTTTCGCAGAACATTCGCAGCACTTGCGACAGCCACCATGCTGGCGGTTGCCGGGACAGGCCTCGGTACGACGCCCGCGGAAGCCAAAACCCATGTTTACGTGGGAATCGGCGTCGCACCACCCTACTGGGGATGGGGCTACTATCCGGCACCCTACTGGGGATATTACTATGCACCCCCCGTCTATTATTACGCGCCCCGCTACTACTATTATGGCCCGCGCTACCGCACCCGTTGCTGGAAGGTAAAGCGTTGGCGGCGCGTGTGGAACGGCCACAGATGGGTCAAGAAACGCGTCTGGAAGCGTAAGTGCCGCCGAGTGCGGATCAGGTAGCAACCAATCAGAAGAACGACGGAACTTCAGGCGAGCCCACACACCCCCAACCCCGATCCCGAGGGCGGGTATCCCCTCCCCGCCCGGGCTCGCTGAACCATCCCCGCGAGGCCCCCTCCCTCGCGGGGATCTTTTCATGGCAGACCCCGCTGCGCAGCATCAGAGCGTCGGCAGAATGCAAAACCCCTCCTCCAACACAGGGGGCGCGTCCGGCTCCGTTTCGACGGAGTCGACACGTGCCGCAGGTGGCCCTTCGTGCAGCAGTTCCAACATGCGCTTTACCGCCTCCGCAGATCCGCAGAACAGGGCCTCGACGCTGCCATCGGCCCGGTTGCGCACCCAGCCGGACAGGCCTAGGCTGCGCGCCGTTCTTTCCGTCCATGCGCGAAACCAGACACCCTGCACACGTCCCCGGATCCTGGCCCGCAAGCACTCGCTCCCGGTGATCATGACGCCCCCTCCTGCATGGCACGGATCACCTGCCGGAATTGAATCGGAATCTCCGGATCAGGACTCATCCTGCTCGAATTCCATGAGAATCTGGTCCACGGAGACGGAATCACCCACGGCAATCCGGATGGAGACGACCCGCGCATCCCGCTCCGCCCGGAGAATGTTCTCCATTTTCATAGCCTCGATCACACACAGGGGTGTGCCGGCCTTGACTCGATCGCCTTCCGATACCGAAAGCGACAGCACCTTGCCCGGCATGGGGCAGACAAGCAGCCGCGAGGAATCCACCTCGTCCCTTACCGGCATGAGCGCTGCAAGTTCCGCCTCGCGCGGCGTGTAAACCTTCAGCTCCAGCGTGACGCCTCTGTGCGTCAGGGCATAGCCGTTCACGACCCGTCGCACCTGAACTGCCACCGGCTGGCCGTTGATGCGTCCCCGCCACACCGGCCGTCCCGGTTGCCAGTCCTGCTCCACCACCCGCTCCTCACCAGCGGCGGGCCGTATGCGGATCAGACGGGGACTCTCGCACTCCACATGCACCGGATACCCCTCGCGACTGTCTTCGCGCCAGACCACCCTGTCGCTGCTGAAGGTCACGTCTTCACCTTCCACCTGACCGCTGATGCGCCGCCTGCGCATGTTTTCCATGTGATCCATGGCCGCAGCCACAGTGACAAGACGCGCAAGGATTTCCTCCGTCACTTCCGCCCCCCGGAACCCGTCCGGAAATTCTTCGGAGATGAAATTCGTGGAAAGCCGACCGGAACACCATCGTTCGTTGCCCATGATGGCGGCAAGGAAAGGAATGTTGTGTCCGATACCATCGATGTGGAACGCATCCAGCGCATCCGCCTGCGCCTCGATCGCGGCCTCCCTGTCCGGCCCCCAGGTGATGAGCTTGGCAATCATGGGATCGTAATGCACGGATATCTCGTCCCCTTCCCGCACACCGGTGTCGACGCGCACCCGGCGGCCGTCCCTCTCGCTCTCGCCATCCTCCGGTGGCAGAAACCGCTTCAGCCGACCGATGGATGGCAGGAAGTTGCGATACGGATCCTCAGCATAGACACGGGTCTCCACTGCCCAGCCATTCAAACGGACGTCTCCCTGCGTCAGCGGCAGCGGCTCTCCGGCAGCGGCGCGGATCATGAGCTCCACGAGATCCAGCCCGGTGATCATTTCGGTTACCGGATGCTCCACCTGCAGACGGGTGTTCATCTCCAGGAAGTAGAAGCTGCGATCCTGCCCGCATACGAACTCCACCGTGCCGGCCGAATCGTAGCCCACGGCCCGAGCCAGCGCGACGGCCTGCTCGCCCATGGCCCGCCGGGTTTCTTCATCCAGCAGCGGAGATGGCGCTTCTTCGACAACTTTCTGGTTCCGCCTCTGGATGGAACATTCGCGCTCGCCGAGGTAGATCACGTTGCCATGTCTGTCGCCCATGACCTGAATTTCCACGTGGCGCGGATTCTCAATGAATTTCTCGATCAGAATGCGGCCATCACCAAAAGAGGAAAGCGCTTCGGATCGGGCGGATTCGAAACCTTCCCGCACCTCCTCCAAGGTGCGCGCGATGCGCATGCCCTTGCCGCCTCCGCCCGCGGAAGCCTTGATCATCACCGGACAGCCGATCTCCTCTGCGACCCGGACCGCCTCCTCGGCATCAGCAATTTCGCCAGCATGACCGGGCACGGTAGAGACGCCCGCCTCCATTGCGCCCCGCTTGGAACGCAACTTGTCACCCATCATGCCGATGGCATGGGCATTGGGGCCGATGAAAACAATTCCTGCCTCCTCGCAGGCGCGCACGAAATCGGCATTCTCGGAAAGAAACCCGTAGCCGGGATGAATAGCCTCCGCCCCTGTCTGTACTGCCGCCTCGACAATCCGGTCGATTCGAAGATAGGACTCCGCCGCCGGGGGCGGCCCGATGCGGACTGCCTCGTCCGCCATCTCCACGTGCAGGGCGTTCGCATCCGCATCGGAATGGACGGCGACCGTGGAAATGCCCATGCGGCGAGCTGTGCGCATGATGCGACATGCGATCTCCCCGCGGTTGGCGACGAGAATTTTCGAGAACATCAGCCGTTCCTCGCAGGTCATTGGCGGTTTGGGCGATTCTTATGCTCTGCCCGCAATACCGTAAACTGGGCAAAAGGCGAAGTCGCCTCCACTTCAGCCAATACCGGCCAGCGAAGGGAACGTCTCCTGAAGCCAGAATCCTATGGCATTCATCCCGCCCGTCATGATCAGTATGCCGGTGAGGATCAAGAAACCGCCAATGACCTTTTCCATCATGCCCAGGTGCTTTCTGAACCGCTGCATGAAGCCCATGAACTGTTGCAGGAACAGCGCAGCCAGAAGGAAGGGCAAGCCAATGCCGACAGCATAGAACAGCAACAGCAGACCGCCGCGCATTGCCGTTTCTTCCGCTCCGGCAATCATCAGAATCGTGGTCAGGATGGGCCCGACACAGGGTGTCCAGCCAAAGGCGAAAGCCAGCCCCACCACATAGGCGCCCAAAAGCCCCATCGGCTTCTGCTTCGTCTCCACGCGAGCTTCACGATACAGAAGCCCAATGCGGAAAACACCCATGAAATGCAGCCCCAGTACGATGATGATGGCACCCGCCACCCAGGCAATCTCGTCACGATACTGCTGCAGCAGCTGACCGACGAGAGTGGCGGAAACGCCCAACATCACGAAAACCGTCGAAAAGCCGAGCACGAAAGCCACAGCCGAACGGAAAACCCGCCAGTTGCGCCCGCCGCCACTCTCCATGGCCTCGTCGAAGCTCATGCCAGCGATGAACGCTAGGGAAGGCGGCACCAGCGGCAGTACACAAGGCGACAGAAAGGACAGCAGTCCCGCGATCAATGCCCCGCCAAAGCCGATATCGAAATTCATCCTGTCGCTTCCTCCCGGAGAATGTTTCTTCTTCCGTGTTCCCCGGCCAGATGATGGCACAGGAAGTGATAGGATGTCATCTTACCTTAACGTCAATTCATGTATATGCTTGTTTTTCGAGCAGGATCGTACGCTGATCAATTTTTCTTACCAGTTTCCGTATGGTGATAAAATTTTCTGATCCTTTCGTCAGAAAATATTTTTTCGCTCGCTTGCATACATGAAATCATATATAAGAATTAATGGATATACAGTTGTTGCGATTCGTTATCACGTGTATGAAGTCGCTCATGCTGCCTTGAAGCGGCATGATTGTGTGTGAATGCGAAAACGTTCGGTCTTCGGCAGCATGCCGTCCGGTCCGGCTTCGGGAGAGACCGGGGAGCGGTGGTGAGGCCAAGATGGAGCGTGGCGTTTCAGACTGCCCGACCTGAGGAACAACAACACATGCACCTCTGAACGAGGATGCGACAAACAGAAGAAGAAAGTGATCCGAAAATGGCTACTGCTACCAGAAACCTGGGCCTGAGCGTCACCGACACGGCTGCGCGCCCTGACGCGATTTCCGTTCGCGAACTCATCCCGGATGCCCGTCGCGCCAGTGAAATCCTCAAGGCAATGGCGCACGAAGGGCGTCTCATCATTCTTTGCACCCTGTACGAGGGAGACAAGTCCGTCTCCGAGCTGGAGTCCATTCTCGAACTGCGGCAGCCGGCGGTCTCCCAGCAGCTGGCCCGCCTGCGCGGAGACAAGCTCGTGACCACCCGGCGCGAGGGCAAGATGATCTACTATTCCATTGCGGACGAAGACGTGCGCGCCATCATTGCCTTCCTGTGCGAACTGTTCCACAATAAGCGCAAGAACCGCTCCGCGGCCCACTGACACGGGAACCGTTTTCCCTCATTTCTTCT
This sequence comes from Alphaproteobacteria bacterium, assembly GCA_024279095.1. Classification (GTDB taxonomy): domain Bacteria; phylum Pseudomonadota; class Alphaproteobacteria; order Rhizobiales; family Aestuariivirgaceae; genus Thermopetrobacter. Next base: position 6,345 of record JAJRRY010000231.1, on the reverse strand, counting down.
CATGTCGGGCCGTTCAAAGAGAGCGGGAACGGGAAGGAATGCTTGGGGTAGGTCCTTGTGTCCGATGATCTTCTCGAACTGATCATCATCCTGCTGGGTTTTGCCGGCGGTGCCGTTCTCGGCTTCACGGCCAGACAGGCGCATTTCTGCACGCTCGGAGCCATAGAGGAATGCTACTACGGCTCCGAGCGTTCGCGTCTGCGCACGTGGCTGCTGGCCATCGGCACGGCGGTTGCACTGACCCAGCTGCTTGACTTGGCCGGCCACATCGAGCTGGAGCGTTCTTTCCGGCTGGGGCCGCAGATCCACTGGTTCGGCGCCATTCTTGGCGGTCTGCTGTTCGGCTTCGGCATGGCGCTGGTCGGCACATGCGCCTTTGGCATGCTGGTCCGGCTCGGCGGCGGGGACATGCGCGCCCTGATCGCCACGCTCACTGTCGGCATCACGGGATTCATGACCATGAGTGGCGTCTTTGCCCGGGCCCGCCTGAATTACATCGACAGCATCTACATCGAGCTGCCCCCCGGCGCGCACCAGTCTCTGAATGCGATTCTGTTCGGAGAATCCCCTCAGGGGCAGTTCCTCATCACGCTGGCGGTGGTTCTGGCCACGGCAGGGTGGGCCCTGACGCGAAAACGCTTCCGCGACAACACCCGTCAGGTTCTTGCCGGGCTGACGATCGGTCTCGTCATCGCCTATGGATGGTTCGTCACCAGCACACTGGGGCAGGATACGCTCTATCCCCACCAGCCGGAATCCTACAGTTTCGTGCGCCCCATCGGCAGCGCCATGGTCTGGCTGATGACCGCTTCCGGCTCCTCCGCCACCTTCCTCATTGGCGGCGTATTCGGCGTACCGGCCGGGTCGTTCCTGGCTGCCTGGCGCAATTCGGACGTGATCTGGGAGGCCTTCGACGACGCTCGCGAAATGCGCCGCCATCTGACAGGAGCCGCGCTCATGGGCACCGGCGGCATCATGGCCATGGGCTGCACTATCGGACAGGGCATGACAGGCATTGCCTCCCTCTCCATCACGGCCTTTCTGGCCACAGGCGGAATCATTGCCGGTTCCGTACTGGGCATCCGTTACCTGATCGAAGGCCGTCTGCCGGATCTGGCTTCCCTGGTTGCCCGTCTGCTGGGCAACCGCTGAAGCAGAGACTGTTTCGCGCACTCCTCAGTCGTCAGGACGTTTTTCCGTCCCCGTCCGGCGGCGGTGTCTCATGAGTATGAGAGGTTGGTACCTCTCCCTCGTCCACGCGCCTGGAGAACTCCGTCTCGCCACCTTCGGCAAGAATCCTTGCCTGTTCGACCCATTTCTCACGGATGATGCGCCCCCTGAACTTGAGCTTCTCGTCCACTTCCTCGATTTCCTTCTCTGTCCAGGCCGCGATTTGCGAGAAATGGTAGATTCCCATCTCGTTGAGAATCTGATTGATCTTGCTTCCGATCCCCTTGATCCGGGTCAGATTGTCCGCCTTGCCGCCAATTGGGCCAGCCAGCCCCCAAGGCTTCACGGCCTCGGCTGCAGCAGACTCCTCTTCGGCCTTCCGGGCTGCCGCGTCGGCTTCCGCCTTCCTGCGGGCCTCTTCTTCCTCCGCCTTTTTTCTCGCCGCTTCTTCTTCAGCCCTTCTCCTGGCTGCCTCTTCCTCCGCCTTCTTCCTTGCAGCTTCTTCCTCAGCCTTCTTTCTGGCCGCATCCTCCTCGGCCTTCTTTGCTGCCGCCTCCTGCTGCGCCTTGCGGCGGGCCTCTTCTTCTTCAGCCTTTTTCCTGGCCTCCTCTTCAGCCTCACGACGCATCGCGTCATCATCGGCAGCAGCCTTCGCGGTTACGGCAGTGGCTACACCACCGGCCGCCGCAGTTGCTGCGCCGGTACCAGCCGCACCTCTTGCATTCTTCCCTCCGCCAAACAGGCGCCTCAGCAGACAGCCGATGATGGCCCCGATGAAGAAAGCCAGCAGCAGCCAGAGCACAAGTTCCAGGAGATAGTGTATCATCGTCTCATCCTTCCCCGCCGGCCAGGATGTCCGGCGTCATCCATTCACTCCCGACGACCTGCGGGACCCGCCTTCTTCGGACGGAAATCTCCCTCCGGGCGCCCCCTCGGCAATCACATGGTGCCGTCAACCACGAACATGCCGGTCCCGGCACGACAGCCAGCCGATCAGCAGCCCGAGCAGCAGCGCCAGCAGCAGCCAGAACCAGTGACTGACCGCCACATAGGTGAAGTCCTTGAAATTCCAGAAATCCATGGCCTGTCCTCCCTCTCACTGCTCGACGGGCGTTATGATGAATTCGATACGGCGGTTCCTTGCCCGTCCTTCCTCCGTATCGTTGTCTGCCACCGGACGGCTCTCGCCATATCCCACTGCCGTGAAACGGGCGGAAGATACGCCGAGTTTCACGAGTGCCCGCCCCACGGCCGCCGCACGGCGCTCCGAAAGCGACTGGTTGTAGGTCGCCGAGCCCGTCGCATCGGTATGCCCCGCGATGAGTACGCGGGTCTTCGGGCAGGTATTCAGGATCCGCGCCACCTCTTCCAGCAGCTTCCTGCTCTCCGGGAGAATCCGGTCGCTGTCGCTTTCAAAATGAATGGTCGCCCGGCCGAGCACGGCATCGAGGTTCTTCTGGCAGGCCAGATCACTTTTCTCCGGCCTGTCTCCAGCCTCATCAGGCTGCACCACCTTCGGCTGCGGCTTGATGACGATCTCGTTGACCGTCTGATCCTCCGAAACGTTCCCCAGATCGTCAATGGCTGTCACCTTCACATCATGTGCACCCGCCCCAAGCCGGTCCGGCAGAACGAGAATCCAGCGTCCCGGTCCATCCTTTTTCAGATGGCCATCCTTGCCACCCAGTACGTACGTCCGGCCGTTCACCTCGACCGTCAGAGATTTCGCATCCCCTTCCGGCCAGGTGCCACGAACCGTTACGCGCGCACCCTCCAGTGCAGCCAGGGGCTCCACGGTCGGCGGTCTCGGGGACGTGGCATCCACCACCAGCTCATCCTGCGACGAATCCGTGGCCACGTTTCCAGCCGCATCCTTCACGGTGACCTTCACATCATAAGTGCCATCCGAAAGGGGGGCATCAGGAACAAGCGTCCAGGCATTCCCGTCCGTCTTCAGTGCGGAGCCGAAGCCCTTGCGGTATTTCCGACCGCCAACTTCCACCTCCAGGGATACGGCATCATCCGCCGGCCAGGAGCCCGTAATGCGCGGCTGCCGCTGCCGCGTCTTCATGGAAACCACCGTGGGTGCGGCAGGAGGTGTCGTGTCCGCGGGCGCCGCAGGCGCATCCTCCTTCTTCGCAACCTCTTCCAGCTCCGGTTTCACGGGCTTCGGTGCCGCAACGATCACTGCCGCCGGGAACTCCCGGTGCGCCCTGTTGCCGGCGGCATCCTCGCTGTCCAGCACCAGATCATGGCTTCCCGGCTTCAGGGGCTTTTCCGGGGCAAGCGTCCAGTGCCCCCGCCCATCGGAGACGAATGCTTCCGTCCGCCCCAGAACATATGCCCTGTCACCAAGACGCGCCTTGAGGATGGCGCCCTCCTCCTCGTTCCAGGTGCCACGGATGCGCACCGTTCCGTCTTTCTTCACCTCGACCGCGGTCAGATCGCCAATGGCCGGCGCTCTGGTGTCCACCACGAGCGCCCCTTTGCTCACCACCTGCGAACGGTTTCCGGCCCTGTCCACGGCAGTGACCGTCACGTCATAGGTTCCGTCCGCAGGCAGATCATAAAGAGTCAGCCGCCACCTGTCCTTCCCGTCCCGGACCAGTTCCCGGTCCCGGCCGAGTTCATGGCTTTTCCCGTCCACAGTGACAATGAGCCGGCTGGCATCGGAGCTCGGCCAGACCCCTTCGACGATGATCCGGCCGCCCTCCACTGCGGCATGGGTGATGGCAGGCTTCGCCGGCGGAGTGAAATCAATGGCCAGCAGGCCCTTCTTCCGGGCCGTGGACGTATTGCCCACCGCATCCGCAACAGTCACCGCGACGTCGTACCTGCCTTCCGGCAGCATCCTGTCGAGCTCCAGCGTCCAATTGCCCTTGCCATCGCTTTGCAACTCTTTGTCACGGCCCAGCTCGTAAGTCCGCTCGCCAACCGTGACCGACAGATTTTTCGCATCCCCTTCCGGCCAGGTGCCATTCAGCCGGACCTTCCGTCCGTCGATCTCCGCCTTGCCGATCGTCGGAGCCGCCGGCGGCGTGGTATCCACCACGAGCTCGTTGGTGGAGGCATCACGCGTCCGCCTTTCTCCATCCAATGTCATGGCCAGGATGTCATGCACCCCGTCCGGAGGCAGGGTCTTCAAGGTCAGCGTCCAGCCTCCCTGCCCGTCGGACTTCAACTCCGGAGCGCTGCCAAGAATATAGGTGCGCCCCATCACCTCCACCTCGAGCCCCGCACCGCTGTCTTCCGGCCACGTACCCGTGATCGTCACCGGGGCGCGGGAAACGGCCACGGGCTTCACCGTCGGCGGCGTCAGGCGGATAGCCACGTCGGCAACATCCACGCGCCGGATCCCGTATACGGACCGGACATTGCGGGCCGCATCCACCAGCGCCGTGCGGGAAGGCGCCTGTCCTGTCAGACGGGCATCACGCCCCGCCATCTCCACCTGCCCCCACTCCTGCCCGGCCACCCGCAACCTCTCCTGCGCAGCGGACCGTAACGCATTCTCCATGCCCGGCCGGGCAATGAACCACGCCAGCAGCGCAATGATCAGCAACGGCAGCAGGCCCCACAGAACGCCCCTGATGCAGCACCGGATTCCCTTGTTTCCCCTCATGACGGCTCCCTGTCGTTTCAGCAGTATCGGCTCCCGCCGCACAGGCGGCGGACGGGCACGGTTTCAGGGGCGGAACCGCGCGCATGCCGAAAGCGCCCTGCTCCCCCGTGACGGGAAGGGGCGCGGCGGGTATGACATGTCGGCATGCATGCGTCGTCTTCTTTGATATTGGCCCCCGTGTCGCCGCACGTAAAAGATGGAGAACCGGAATAGATTCCCCGCCGGAAACGTTGCGGCGTCAGTCGAAAATGATAATAAACGGTTAATTTCAACCGCGCAACAGAACCCCGGATTGCATCCGGGTTGTCGGAATACGTGCAATTGCGGGGGTGCATGTTGCATCAATGACACACATTCATTTCAAAAGCCCCGAAGAAAGGCCACTGCTGTTGACCATCACATCTCAAAGGGTGAAAACAGGGCCATAGCGATTCAGGCATGGATCGTTATTCACCGCCTCCGGTACCGGAAGCCTTTGCAGGGGATCTGGGGGCAAGAAAGCCTAAAACTTCGCAAGAAGATTGTGGGAGATTAACCAATGACCAATTCCAAGTGGATTCGTCGCGCTCTGCTGGGTGGCGTTGCCATGGCTGTCATGGCCACCGGCGCCCAGGCTGACGACCTGTCCGACCTGAAGGCCCAGATCGAGGCTCTTCAGGCTCGCGTGAACACCATCGAGTCCCGCGGTGCCGCCCTGCCTGAGGGCGTGTCCCTGATCACCTTCCAGCGCGGCTCCAAGGAGATCGCCATGGTCGGTGGCGACGACACGAAGCTTCTGGACCGTGCTCCGGAAGGCCGTGGCTTCACCATCGCCATCACCCCGACCGCCGATCTGCCGGCTCCGGCCACCGAGATCACTCTCTCCGGCTCCATCCGCACGCTGGCTCTGTGGGGTAAGACCAAGCTTTCGTATGGTGGACTTTCGTTCTCCGACAGCGATTTCGATCTGGCCGCCCGCGGCACTCTGAACATCCGCTCCAAGACCGACACTGCTGTTGGTCAGGTGCGCACCCGCATCCAGATTCGCAACCAGTTCTCTGGCTTTAACTTTGGTGTAGACGAAGACGCAAGTGACATCGTCGGTGATTTGAGGCTCAAAGATCCGGACTCTGGCGACGAGAGCACTTCCAAGGTTGAGGCCCGCCTTGCTTATGGCGAATGGGACTTCATGCCGGGTTGGACGCTGCTTGCCGGTCATGCCGGTCAGATCGCGGCCGTCACAAATGTGGCCTATCCGACTCAGCCGACCATGTTTGGTCTGGACAGCACCCGCCACAACCAGATCCGCCTGACCTATTCCGGCGGCCCGATCACTTTTGGCGTCGGCATTGAGAACCCGAGTCAGGATAATCTGGGCTTCCGGAATACCACAACGGTTCCGGATTTTGCCGGATTTGCCCAGTTCAACGCTCCGGGCGGCATCTCCCTGCGCGTGACGGGTGAAGCTGGCAAGGTTGGTGATGATAAGGTGCTCGGCACTGACACCGGTTACTTGGTTGGCGTTGGTGCTGCCATGAGCCTTGCTCAGATCAACCTGAATGCCGGCTTCGTCT
>JAJRRY010000230.1 GCA_024279095.1 Alphaproteobacteria bacterium | reverse complement strand
CCGACGGTGAGACAAAGCTGCTCCCCACATACTGGCTCATACCCGGGCTTTGTCCCGGGTATCCAGGCTGAGGTGCCTTTTGCGCCGCCGGGGCAGGTCGCACTGGACCGCCGGAACAAGGTCCGGCGGTGAGCCGGAGAGAGGGCGAGGCCGGGCCACCAGCACCAACCCACGTCCGACGGTGAGACCAAGGGGGCAAGACCGTGCCGCATACACTGGCTCATGCCCGGGCCATATATGCGGAAGGGCTGCTCCTGAAAGGGATCAACTTCTCTCCAAGGTGGCGAGGCGGAGTTTCAGACTCAGGAAGTCACGCCAAGCGAGACGTTTCTGCACCGGCTGGCGCAGCAGATATGCCGGATGGAGCGTCGGCAGCAGCGGGATGCGGCGCTCGCCGAGCTCGTACTCCAGCCAGTTGCCGCGCAGCTTGAGGATGCCTTGCGTGCGGCCCGTCAAGCGCTGGGCTGGCGTTGCGCCGAGGCAGACGATGATCTCCGGCTGCACGATCTCGATGGTGCGGACCAGCCAGGGCAGGCAGTGCGCGGCCTCCGCCTCCGTCGGCTTGCGGTTGCCGGGCGGACGCCAGAAGATGACGTTGGAAATGAGCACGGCCCTTTGAGGGTCTTCCGCCTTGCGATCAAGGCCGATGGCCTCGAGCATGCGGTCGAGAAGCTGGCCGGAACGTCCGACGAAGGGTTTCCCCTGCCGGTCCTCGTCGCGCCCTGGAGCTTCGCCGATCAGCATCACGCGCGCCTGAGGATGGCCGTCCGTATGCACTGTGTGCGTGGCGGTACGGCGCAAGGGAAACTCCTTCATGGCGTCCAGAGCGGCAAATATCCCTTCCAGCGTTGTGCATTCCGCAGCGCGGCGGGCCTGTTCGGCCACGGCAGGCGCCATCGGGGCTTCCGCCGGCGGTTGTGGGGCGGAAGGCGATTGCAGGGCCGGAGGGCGGTCGGCAGGCGGTGGGGGAGTCTGCTCCGCCTGCGTGGGGGAAGGTGCTGCGGGAGCGGGGGAAAGGCGGTCGAGGGGCATATCGAGAATGGCCTCATCGGCACCCATTTCGACCTGCCACTCCAGCAGCTTTGCGGCCATTTCGGCATCCATGTCGCGACCGCCGGTCATTGCCATGCTTCCCTTCCGGACTTCGCCATTCGCAGCACTATAACAGGGAGCCGGACGAATGTAGAATGCCCAGGCCGAAAGAGGAGCAATATGCATGGAGATGACCGGACGCGAAAGAATGGAATACGATCTGCTGATCGTCGGAGCCGGCCCCGCAGGATTGGCCGCTGCCATTCGGGCACGGCAGCTGGATCCGGACATTTCCGTATGCGTTCTGGAAAAGGGCTCCGAGCCGGGAGCGCACATTCTCTCCGGCGCCGTTCTTGATCCCCGCGCCCTTGCGGAGCTGATCCCGGACTGGGAAGAGCGCGGCGCGCCCATGGGTGTGCCGGTGACACGGGACGAGTTCTGGTTGCTCGGCCCGGCGGGCGGCATGCGCATACCCCATGCGCTCATGCCTCCGTTTCTCTCCAATCGCGGCATGTGGACGGCGTCGCTGGGCAATCTGGTGCGCTGGCTGGCAGTGCAGGCGGAGGAGCTGGGCGTGGAGATCTATCCCGGCTTTGCCGCTTCTCGCCCCGTCTATGGTGAAACGGGGCAACTGTCCGGTGTGATTGCCGGTGAAATGGGGCTGGACAGCGAGGGTGGCAGAAAACCGGAATACGAGCCGGGCGTGGAACTGCACGGGCGCTACGTGATCGTCGCCGAGGGTGCCCGCGGATCACTGGCGAAGGAGCTCATTGCGCGCTATCGCCTTGACGAGGGGCGGTCGCCCCAGAAGTACGGCCTGGGCATCAAGGAATTGTGGGAGCTCAGGCCGGAACGGCATCGGCCCGGTTTCGTCATGCATTCCATGGGCTGGCCGCTGGGGCTGCGCACCGGAGGTGGCGGCTTCGTCTACCATCTGGAGGGCGGCACCGCGGCGGTGGGCTTCGTCACGCATCTGGATTACGACAATCCGTGGCTCAGTCCCTATGAGGAGTTCCAGCGTTTCAAGCATCATCCGGTGGTGGCGGAGATGCTGGAAGGCGGCAGGCGCATCGCCTATGGCGCGCGGGCGCTGACGGAGGGTGGATGGCAGTCGGTGCCGCGTCTCTCCTTTCCCGGTGGCGTGCTGGCGGGGGCGTCCGCAGGCTTCATGAATCTGCCACGAATCAAGGGTTCGCATACAGCCATGAAGTCCGGAATGCTGGCCGCAGAGCAAGCCGTTGCGGCACTGAAGGAGGGGCGCAGCGGCGATGTGCTGGAGGAATTCGATGCGGCGATCCGCGGCTCGTGGATTGCGGAGGAGCTGGAGAAGGTGAAGAACGTCAAGCCCCTGCTGTCCCGCTATGGGCTGTTCGGGGGACTTGTCCTGGGCGGGCTGGACATGTGGGCGGCCCATCTGTTCGGCATCCATCCCTTCGGCGAGCTGAAACACGCGAAGGCGGATCACGAGACGCTGCGGGAGACGTCGGGAGCGCGGCGGATTTCCTATCCGAAGCCCGACGGCGTGCTGTCCTTCGACCGGCTGACTTCGGTATCGTTCGCCAATGTCTTTCATGAGGAGAACCAGCCGGTGCACCTGAAGCTTGCCGATCCGGAGGTGCCCCTCAGAGACAACCTGCCAAGATATGCCGAACCGGCGCAAAGATACTGTCCCGCCGCGGTCTACGAGATCGTCGAGGAAGGGGGCAGGGAGGTCTTCCGCATCAATGCGGCGAACTGCGTGCACTGCAAGACCTGCGACATCAAGGATCCGGCGCAGAACATCACCTGGACGCCGCCACAAGGCGGAGAGGGGCCGAACTATTCGGGCATGTGACGTGTCCGATGCCCGGAACATGACAAAAAATCAATGCAAAAGCGCCATGGTTCCGGGAGAGAAAACCTTGCTGGAAGTCGTGCTGAAAGGCTACAAGAACCGCTACGGCCGGCATCCCGGCGGTTGAATGCATCAGCAGGAAAGACAAGAGGCGAATGACCTATTCCCGGATGACTTCCCGTCTTCTTCTCGCAGTGTCACTCGGATGCGCCCTGGCCCTGCCGGCCGTGGCCGCGGCATCGGCCGGGAAGCCACAGGAAGACGTGCTGGAGAAATGGGTTGGCGGATCGCTTTCGGGCAGCTATCTCGCCGGACGCCTGGCGGCGCGACAGCGGGACTACGATATCGCCGCACGCTTCTTCGAATCCACCATCAGCATGGATGCGGCCAATCCCTCGCTGCTCAACCGTGCCTTCGTGCTCTATGCTTCCACCGGGCAATGGGCCAAGGCGGATGAGCTGGCCCGGCGCATCGTCAAGGGGCAGCCCCGACAGCGTCTTGCTCATATCGTCCTGGGATTGAAGGCTGCGCAGGCCGGCCGTTACGAGGAGGCGCGCAAGCACTTCGAGAAATCCGCCTATACGCCCGTCGGGGAACTTTCGGGCGGATTGCTGATGGCCTGGACGCGCGCCGGTGAGCGGAATCTGGCGGCAGCGATGAAGGAGCTGAAGCGTCTCGACAAGCACGAATCCTTCGCCAATTTCCGCAATTTCCACGGCGCCTTGATTGCCGACATGCTGGGCTCGCCCTCCCGCGCCGAAAAGCTCTATGCCCTGGCATGGAAGGAGGTGTCGGGCAGCCTGCGCATCACGCAGGCCTATGGCAGCTTTCTCCGTCGCCATGGCAAGATCGACGATGCTCGCAAGGTCTACGAGACTTTCCTGGGCAATGCGCCGGAGAATCCGTTGATACGTGCCGAGCTGAAGAACCTGGAGGCCGGCAGAAAGGCCGGTCCTATCGTGCATGATGCAAAGGAGGGCATGGCAGAGGCGCTGTTTTCGCTGGCTTCGGCTCTGACCGACGAGCGCAGCATCGATATCGCGCTGGTCTATGACCGCATGGCCCTGCGGATGCGGCCGGATTTCCATGTCGCGTGGATGCTGCTCGGCGAAATCTATGAGACGATGCGCCGCTACGAGCAGGCCATCGAGGCTTACCGGAAAATCCCGGAGAGCCACCCGTTGCATGCCGCCGCGCAGATCCAGATCGCCTTGGCGCTGGACGACCTGAAGCGGACCAACGAGGCCATTGCCCTGCTGAAGGAGCTCACGGCCCGTCACCCGGAAGCCTACAAGCCCTGGCTCACGCTGGGCAACATCCTGCGCGCCCATGAACGCTGGAAGGAAGCCGTGGAGGCCTACACGCAGGCACTCTCGCGCATGGGCAGTCCGCAGCCGCGCCACTGGATGATCTACTACTTCCGCGGCATCGCCAACGAGCGTTCCGGGAACTGGCCACAGGCGGAGGCGGACTTCCGGCTTGCACTGAAGCTCAATCCGGATCACCCCTCGGTGCTGAACTATCTGGGCTACTCCCTGATCGATCAGGGCAGGAACCTGGACGAGGCCCTGAACATGGTGAAGAAGGCCGTCGAGGCGCGTCCCAATGACGGCTACATCGTGGACAGCCTGGGTTGGGCCTACTATCGGCTCGGTCGCTACGAGGATGCGGTGAAGCAGCTGGAGCGGGCGGTGGAGCTGCGGCCCGAGGATCCGGTCATCAACGATCATCTTGGTGACGCCTACTGGAAAGTGGGACGGCGCCTGGAGGCGAGGTTCCAGTGGCAGCATGCCAAGGACAACAAGCCCGACGAGAAGACCCTGAAGAAGATTGAGTACAAGCTCAAGCACGGCCTCGACGAGACCTCCGGAGACAGCGTTCCCGCCAAGGAGCGTACCGCGGACGCCAAGGATCCTGCTGCAGAACGGAAATCGGGCGGAAAGTAGGGAGCTCCCGGAATCGGAAAAGGCCGCGCCTCGCCGGTGAGCGAATCAGGCGACGGCGCGGATCGGGATGGACGGCATGGTCGAGGAACGGGCACTCGCAAAGGTCAACCTTGCATTGCACGTGATCGGCCGTCGGGCGGACGGATATCACCTGCTGGACAGTATCGTCGCCTTCGCTGATGTCGGCGATGTGGTGCGGCTGGAGCGGGCAGACGATTTCGGGCTGGAGGTATCCGGCCCTGCGGCGGAGGGGGTGCCAGCAGACAATGCGAATCTTGCGCTGCGGGCCGCCCGGACGATGGCGGAAGCCCGACCGGAAACCTTCGGGCCCGTTCACATCTGGCTGGAGAAAAGGCTGCCTGTCGCTTCCGGCATCGGCGGGGGGTCGGCGGATGCCGCTGCTGTCATGCGTGCCATGATCCGGCTTTTCGAGGTGGATCTTCCGATTGAGGAATTGCGCGGACTGGCGCTCTCGCTGGGGGCGGACGTACCCGTCTGTCTGGAACAGCGAGCCTGTCGCATGCGAGGGATCGGCGACAGGATGGACGTGCTGGACGGCTTTCCGGAACTGCACGGCGTCCTGGTCAATCCTGGCGTGCCCGTTTCCACCTCCGCCGTATTTGCCGCGCTCGGGCTTGAGCCCGGCAGTGAGCGGGAGGGCGCACATGCTCTCGATGCCGCAGCCACGGTGGCGCGGAAAGGTGGTGCCGCGGAGGTGCTGGAGATGCTGGCAGACACGAAGAACGACCTTCAGCTGCCAGCCTGCGGGCTGCATCCCGAAGTTGCCGACTGCCTGGAAACCCTTGCGGCGGTATCCGGTGTGCGGCTGGCCCGAATGTCCGGCTCGGGAGGCACCTGTTTCGCCCTGACCGGATCCGCCCGGGATGCTGGCGAGCTGTGCCGCCTGCTGCGCTCCGCACACCCCGGATGGTGGGTCGAGGCCGTGCAATTCGGGCATGGAAGAAGGGTTCGGAAGAGTGGTGAGGGCAAGAAGAGTCTTTCCGGATAACAGTAAGCCATCCTGTATTGCGCTTCACAAAGGTACAATGAGGCAGGATGGCATCTGTTCGGCATCATGAAGAAAATTTGACAATATCGTATCTTTAAACAACTTGACATGCGTTGTTCTGGGGTATAGATGTTGTCGCATGCAAATCATCATTTCCCAATGGTAACTTGGGAAAGTTGAATTTGCCACTCAAGAGAAATCCCGGTTTGTAGATTTTCCGCAAGGGATTGCTGAGATTGAAAATCAGGGGCGACAATCGGGCGTATTTGCAACACAATATTGCCTGATTCTGTCGCAGGGGCAGAAAAAACACAGGTGTCTAAGAATCATGACCGAGGAAGCCAATACACCAGCCGGAAACGAACTGGTCGAACTCACAGCGGACATCGTGGCAGCTTACGTGGGCAACAACGCCGTTCCGGCAAATGAACTGCCCGCGCTTATCAACGATGTCTACAAGGCTCTGTCCAGCGCCGTGGCCGATGGTGGCGAGGAAAAGAAGAAGGAAGAGCTGAAGCCCGCCGTGCCGATTCGCCGTTCCGTGCACCCGGACTACATCATCTGCCTGGAAGATGGCAAGAAATTCAAGTCGCTGAAGCGGCATCTGCGCACCCATTACGACATGTCTCCCGAGGAATACCGGGAGAAATGGGGGTTGCCGCCGGATTATCCGATGGTTGCGCCGAACTATGCCAAGGCGCGTTCCGAACTCGCCAAGAAGATGGGGCTTGGGCAGCGCCGCAAGGCCAAGAGCTGAACGCGCCTTTCATTGGAATTTCTGCAAGATCCGCAAGAGAAGAGCCGTCCGCGATGTCGGACGGCTCTTTCATGTTTCGGCAGGGCTTGCCTTCTGCTCCGGAGATAATTCAATATGAGCTCATACTTGGCGTATGATTCGCTTTCGGGGGCAGGATGCGAGCATGATGGGGCACGGGGCTGAGCGCGCCTTCAGGGCGCAACTGTTTCTACCTGAGCAACGGCAGTTGTTCGATTATTGGCTGACCCGTCGGGGCTCGGGCGTCATGCCGTCACGCGATGACATTTCGCCAGCGGATTTTCCGTCATTGTTGCCCTATGTCTCCATCCTGGAGTTGAAGGCCCGGCCAGACATCGTGCGGTTCCGGCTGGCAGGCACGGCGCTGTGGGACATGTACGGCGGAGAGATGACGGGCTGTACGCTTGCCGATGCCGAGCGCTGGGGCGACAATCACGAATACTGGCAGCGCAATTACAGTCTGATCGTCGAGGAGATGCAGCCGGCAGCTGGTATGCTCAAGGCTCCCAGCAACGAGCGCGAGCATCTCGTACAGTTCTGGATGCGGCTGCCGCTGGCCGGCGGTGAAGGGCGTCCCGACATGCTTCTGGGCCTCGACCTGTGCGTGGCGGCAAGCCGGCTGAAGGATGCGGTAGGGGCATCCGAAAATGCCGTCGCCATCGGCGCAAACTGAGTCGCGAATCACCGAATCCACTGTCTTCCTCCCGATTTCTAACGGAAAAACAAGTATTTATAAAAATACAACCAAAAATTATACACATCCACCAAATAGACGCTATGATTGTATTTGCTTGTTGGATTGCTGTTTTTCGGGAGGAAGGCATGCCACGAACATTCTCTTTTCTGTCGTCGACAAGGGCGGGAGCAAGGGCCGGCAAGAGCCGGCCGGACGGTTGCAACGATGGCCTGCGTTTGGCCCGTGCCAGACGCGATATCGTCATGCGGTGTGTGAGCATGTGTCTGGACGTGCCGCTGAGAACCATGATGCGGCCGGGGCGGGGGCAGGCACGGGAAGTGCTGGCCCGCCATATCTGCATGTATCTGCTGCATGTGGTCTTTTCGCTGCCGCCGGCTGTGATCGGCTGCCTTTTCCGCAAGGATCGCACGACGGTCGCTCATGCCTGTCGGCGAATCGAGGAGCGCAGGGACAAGGCGGCTTTCGATGCCTTTCTTCATGCACTGGAAGTTGCCGCCGGAGCGCTGGATACGGCGGCAAGGCTAAGAACAAAGCACGAACTTCAGGGGGTGGTGGACATGGACATGCTGGTGGAATCAGGGAGGCGTGAAGCATGCTGAGTGCGAATGAACTGCGGAGGGAAGCGAAAGTCATTCTCGGGCGGCTTGTGCGCGGAAGGGGGCGGCTGGTGCTCCGCTCCGTCGGCTGGGCGCTGCTGCCGCCAAAGGATGCATCGCGGCAGAAGCCTGCTGCGGTCCGCGAGGAAATTGTCAAGACCATGATTGCCGAAGGATGGATCGTGGCCGACGGAGCGGATGGCTGGCAGGCGACCGCAAAGGGCCGTGCCTGGCTGGAAGGACGGGCCATGTCCGGCACTGGATGCCGGGAGGAGGCGAAAACGCGTCAAATGGTCGATTCGGACGGAATCTCCCGTCTCGTGCGGGTAACGGACGAAAGTCCGCTCGACTGGCTGGCCAGACGGAAGGACGGAGACGGGAAGCCGTATCTGTCCCGCGAGGAAGTCATGGCTGGCGAGAGGCTGCGACGCGACTACGAGACGGGCATGCTGGGGGCGAAAGTGACGGCATCCTGGGATCCCGCGATGACGTGCTCTTCCGGAAGACGGCAGGGAAGCGTCGGGAAAGACGGTCTGAACCTGTCGGAGCGGGCGCTGGCGGCGCGTGAGAGGGTTCATGCGGCACTGGCCCACGTGGGGCCGGGGCTGGATGATGTTCTCCTCGAGGTCTGTTGTCTGTCCCGCGGGCTGGAGGCGGCGGAGCGGCGCCTGGGATGGCCGCGACGTTCGGCGCGACTGGTATTGCGCATGGCTCTTGCCAGACTTGCGGAATACTACGGGCTTGTGGAGCAGCCGGTGCGTCGCGGGCAAAGATTGCTTTCCTGGGGCATGCCGGGATACAGCCCCGACCGGGCCTTGCCGGAACAACTTGAAGAAATGGAAGGCTAGGATCAGGACTTATGAATTTCCACGCTACCTGTGGCGGTCATGCTTCATCTCGGCACCCTTGTACCCTTGGAAATGTCTTCAGGCATTCCCGGCGGGCGCAAGAACACTGAATATTTCGCCTGAACGCCATATCTGGCATGGCCGTTTAGGGGTCCTGCCCTGGGCCTCCTGTTTATCCAGCCCTGACGCTTGTCACGACGCTTCCGCCACTTCCGCCCTGCCGGGCCGGAGTGGCGGCTGCGTTCCGGTTCACAGACAGGCTCAAGCAGCCGGGCTTCATCAGATGAGTTTGCGAGCTTCGGACTTGATACGCTCGATCATGGCAGCCAGACCGTTGGCCCGCTGCGGTGTGAGGTGTTCCTGCAGTCCCAGCTTTTCGAGATTGCCCTTGATGTCCATGTCAACGATCTCGCGAGCAGGTCTGCCGGAGATCATCGAAAGCAGAATCGCCACCAAGCCACGGACGATGAGTGCGTCACTGTCGGCCTTCATGTGAAGTACGGGCTCGCCATCCGCGCCGGTGCCACCCTCGGGCAGGATCCAGACCTGGGAGACGCAGCCATGCACCTTGTTCTCCTCGGTTCTGGCTTCCTCCGGAAAGGGTTCCAGATCCTTGCCCAGCTCGATGATGTACCGGTAGCGGTCCTCCCAGTCCTCGAGAAACTCGAAGTCCGCAGCAATGTCCTCGAAAGAGCGAAGCGCCATGATCCTGATCCCGTGCAGAGGTGAAAGGTCGGGAAGAGAGATAGCCTCCCGGCCTTTCCGCGACAAGATGCGGAGCGGAATCATGCCGCCATGCAGGGCGGGATCCGCGGCGCCTGCGTACTCAGCCGTCCTTCGGGCCGTTCCATGGGACGGTCAGGTCCCGGATCTCGAGAGTATTCTCCGAGCCGTTGCCGCCACTGTCGCCGGAATTGCGGTTCCAGGCGGTGGTGAAGGAACCCGTTATGAGTGGAGCGGCGGAGGTGCCGTGCAGAAGCCGGTTGATGTCTCCACCTTCGGGATCAGGCGATACGGATGTGCCGCGCAGGGGCGGCAGACGGTCGCCAGACCCTTCGGTTTCTCCATGCCTTCCGCCAGATACGGGACGCGCTTCCTCCGGCGCATTGGTGTTGCGCTGACGCCATTCCTCAAAGGCCAGGCCGGCGGAATAGACCAGTTTGGCGCTCAGGATGTTCCATGCCTTGCGCGCAGCATCACAGACTTCCGGCTGCCTATCGCAGAAGGCGGCGGCATCCGTAGCGGCCTGCATGGCCGCCAGAGCGAGCGTCGCGCCATTCGCGTCGGCCGTATCCGGAGCCGGTCCTTCGCCTGGAGGCGGAGAAGGCAGAAACCAGGCGGCAAGCCCTATCAGCAGTGCGGTTCTGAACAGTTTCATTTGCGTGTCCCCCTCATGAACGGGGACGACGATACCAGCCGGAAGTGAGAATTCGGCTCACGGAACCGAATCGATTTTAATCAAATCGTCCGTTTGTTCTGCACTGCTGGAAACCGGAAGCTGGAGAAGAAACGGTTGTTCACACCCCGTTAACCGCAACTTACTAAGCTGTAATGGTGAGTTCCATCAGCCTGCAGGAAGTCGGGATGAGTGCCATGTTTCGTCCGGTTCGCTGGGGATCGGCGGCGATGATCGCCCTGTTCACAGGGGCCATCGGTTACAATGTCTTCTTTATACAGAGCGCCCTGAAGCAGAACGGGCGTCAGGCAGTGGTGGTCAGGCCGGACCGCCTCGGAAAGCTGGTCGCGCTCGTGGAGGCCGAGAAACCGGCCCGCCTCGTGCGTGTCTCCGTGAATCCGAGCGGCATGCGTGGCAGCGGTGGTAATGCGGCGTACGCGGCGCTCGTACTGGCCACGCAGAGAGAGCTGGCGGCGCTGGGATACTACAAGGGGCCTGTGGATGGCCGCTACGGTCGGGCCACGCGCAATGCCATCGTGGCCTTTCAGAAACAGGCGGACCTGCCGATTACCGGACGTCCGGACCAGAAGACGCTGGACCGGCTGATGTATGAACGCAAGCTGGCCAGTGCGGCCAGGTTCACGGCCTCGCTGCCGCCGGAGAAGGTGGATGTTGCGCAGGTGCGCAGGGTTCAGGAGCGGTTGGCGAGGCTGGGCTACCGCCCCGGCCCCGTGGATGGCCGGATCGGTGCGAAGACGCGGACGGCCATCCGGCAGTTCCAGAAGGACAGGGGGCTGCCGGTCACCGGTCGGATCGACAGCCGCTTCCTGAAGGCCCTCGGTGTATGACACAGGAGCGGCATCACGAATCTGCATGAGGTGTGCGGTCTTCGCATCCTATCCCGGCAGCCTTTCGTTCCTTGAAATGTTTTCAGATACCGGGCCTTCCGGCGGGTGGAAGCGCTGAACGGCTCGCTACGGCACAGGCGTTAGCATCCTGTTAACCACATGAGGGTTAGGAAGGATGCAAGGCAGGGTCGCATGCGCCTGCGTCAGAACACGCAGGCATGAATGCATGCACCTCTGCCGGTCGGTTCGTCCGACATGGGAGGGTGCAGGCATGGCGGAGATCATCACGCTGAACGGCATGCGGAACGCAAGAACGGGCCGCAGGATACTGCGGGGGCAGGATGCCGAAATCATCCTCTTTCCGGGTGTGTTCTACGAATATCTCGATGCGCCTGCCCGACGGAAGGATGTCAGGAGGCGGAAGTCGATTCGACGGCAGAAGGGGGCAGGACGCGGCAGGTCGAACTCGCGAACGTCCTGAGAATGCGCTTGCGCAAACCGGGTACGTCGATGTAGGTGCGCAGAACGGCGAGTGCGCGCTTCGACGCCAATGGCACGACGAGCTTGCCTGCGCGCAGGCGGGGGACTTCCGGCAGTCCCGAAAGGGTTTCCTTTCGCATGCGGAAAATGACGCTGAGGCGATCGGCATCCACATGCCGGTCATTGAGCGTGTAGATGACATCCCCGGAGTCCGAATAGACAGTCAGGGACCAGTAGCCCACAGGCAGATGGGCGATCATTTCCACCTGGCCGCGATCCGGTTCGATCACGCAGATGCCGTGCAGCATGTGGCGCAGCGGTGTGCGGGCAAGCAGGGCTGTTTCCTGTCCCTCCAGGACATGAAAGGCGCCGGCGGGCTGTGACAGCCTGGCCAGTGCGTCCAGACGCTCCCGCATGTCCACGCGCGGCATGTAAAGGACATAGGCGACATGGGCGATGACCGCCACGAGAAGGGCGATGCCCGGCCAGAAAAGACGCGACATCATCGGCATGCCTCCCGGACGATGCGGGCGGGTGGACGGGAAAGCAGCTTTTCCCGCGCCAGAGGGGTGGATCCGAAGAGACGGAAGACGAGGATGAAGCGGCCCCCGGTGGGCGCCTGCAGCCAGTTTCCCGGGCGGGGCTGGCGGGAGATGTCGAACGTGGCCGAGCCGTTGCGGCCAAGGATCGCCGTGCGTGAGGAGATCTCCCTGACGCCGCCGAAACGGCCTTTCCGGACATCTTCTTCGGGATAGAGGGTCATGGTCCACCAGCGGGCCAGCAGGGAGGTGCTGACGATACGATAGGTGCATCCAGCTTTCAGGGGATTGCCGGCATCGTCCTCCGTGGCCTCGAATTCCAGGCGGTTGAAATGGCTGGGCGGAAGCTGGCCTCGCATGAGAAAATGCAGGCGGGAATAGGGCGAGGCATCTTCTCGGCCGGACTGCGGCCAAGCCGTCCATGCGCCGAGACGGACTGCCCCGGAGAAGCCATGGCCGCTCGCCATGTAGGTGGCGGAAAAATAGCCTGCGGTCAGTCCCACGGCCACGGCAACCAGAAATTTCAGAAGACCGCTCACGGGTATGCCGCCCCTCCAGGCACGGTTATCTGAAGAGACTCCAGAAGTCTCTTGTCTTGCGGATATTCTTCTTGGCGCGTTTCTTGCGCTTTGCGCGAGAGGTACCAGACTTCTTCACCGCCATGCGCCTCTTTCTGTCGTCCGTCCGGAAGATCGTGAACATGTTGCGCAACGTTCCAATGACGGGATCGCTCCTGCGCCGGCTGCGAGTGCGGGTACGGGTGCGGGTGCGGACATTGCCATTGCCGGAACGGAGCTTGCGGACGTACGAACCGGAACTGCGCGTGGCGGGTTGCGGCTGGCTGGTGGCGATGCGACGCGGGGCGGGGGCTATGAGAATGTCCTCGTCGCCGATGTCGGTAAGCGCCGTGGCGAGGTCCGCACCACGTGCTCCGGCAGTGGCGGTTGCCGGGGCGGAAGCCGTGCGCATCTTGCTGGCGGCCTGCACGTACTGGTCATTGAGTGGCACGCCGGGCAGGGGCTTCGGCTCGGCATTTTCTAGCGCCTTCAGCATGAAACGTTTCCAGGTGAGGGCGGGGACGGAGCCGCCGGTCATCTTGCGGGTGGGAGAATAGTCGTCATTGCCGAACCAGATGCCGGTGACCAGATGGCCCGTATAGCCTATGAACCAGGCGTCGCGGTAGTTCTGGGTGGTGCCGGTCTTGCCAGCCTGCGGGGTGAAGCCGAGCAGGGCGCGACGTGCCGTACCGGCGACGACCACGCGGTTGAGCATGGTATTCAGCTCGGCAATCTTCTCGTAAGGTACCGCCTGGACCGGCTTCGGGCCGTTCTTCGTGCGAGAATAGATGAGTGTGCCGTCCGGACGGCGGATTTCCAGAACCGTATAGGGGCGGATGCGCTTGCCGCCGTTGGCAAAGGCGGCATAGGCGGCGGTGATATCGAGCACCGTCACTTCATTCGAGCCAAGAGGCAGAGAGGGAACGGGGCGCAGTTTCGAGCGCAGGCCGACCTTGTGGGCGGTCTCGATGATGAACTTGCGACCTATGCGGGTCATCAGCCGGACCGGCACGGTGTTGTAGGAATGGGCCAGTGCGGTGGCCAGCGTGACCTTGCCGTGATAGCGGCGGGAATAGTTCTGCGGCGTCCAGCGGCCGATGGTGATGGGAGCGTCCGAAATGACCGTGCGCGGCGTGTAGCCCTTCAGCAGGGCGGCCAGATAGACGAAAGGCTTGAAGGAGGATCCGGGCTGACGCAGGGCGTCCGTGGCACGGTTGAACTGGCTGGATTCGTAGTCCTTGCCACCGACGATGGCCTTCACGGCGCCATCGGGCGTGAGCGAGACGAGTGCCGCCTGTCCGGCACGGAAGGCGCGGCCCTCGTTCTCGAGTGTCCGGTTGATGAGCTCTTGGGCAAAACGCTGAAGTTTCGTGTCGATCGTCGTCTTCACCTCCACCACGAAGTCGCTGGTAAGCCCCTGTTCGCGCAGGGTGTCGATGGTTTCGCGGTAGACCCAGTCCATGAAGTGGTCCGGGGCATAGTCGTCGCGCTCGTCGACGAAGGAAACGGGCTGGCGACGGGCCTCCAGAAGCTCGCCGTAGGAGATGAAGCCGGCATCGAGCATGCGATAGAGCACCACGTTGGCACGGGCCAGCGCGGCCTCACGGTTACGGTGTGGCGCATACTTGGACGGAGCCTTGAAGAGGCCTGCGAGGATGGCGGCCTCACGCAGGTTTACATCACGTACGGATTTGCCGAAATAGTACTGCGAGGCGGCCTCGATGCCGTAGCTGCCCGCCCCCATGTAGGAACGGTCGAGATACATCTTGAGAATCTCGTCCTTGGACAGGCGGGCTTCTATCCACAGGGCAAGAAAAGCCTCGTGAATCTTGCGGCGGAAGGAGCGCTCCGGCGTCAGGAAGAGATTCTTGGCGAGCTGCTGAGTGAGGGTGGAGCCGCCCTGCACGACACCCCGGGCGCGGGCATTGGCGATGGCGGCACGCAGCGTGCCGACGATGTCGACGCCGAAGTGATCGTAGAAACGGGAGTCCTCGGTGGCCAGAAGAGCCTTGATGACATGGGGCGGAATCTCCTCCAGCGGTACGGCATCATCCTGCCGGATGCCGCGGCGGCCGATGATGTTGCCCTCCATGTCGGTAATGGTGACGGCATACTGGCGATTCTTGTTCCATACATCGCCCTCTCCGGAGAACGGCGGCAGGGCAAAGGCAACAAGGATGAAGGCGATGGCCAGTGCGAAGGTGGCCGCATCGTCCAGAATGTCCACGACGAATCGCTTGAAGCCCTTCACGCGGAAACGTTCGAGGAAGGACGTATAGGTCGACCAGCCACGACGTATGGCATCGCCGGTTTCGAAGAGAACCGTGCTGACGATGGAGTCCACGGCCAGAAAGAAATCGATGATTCGGGTGAGGATGGTCCTCATCTTCTTGCCGCCGTTGCTGTCACCCTGATGTGTCAATGCGCCTGACTTCCCTGTTTCGGAGTACCATTCAGATAGGTATCGCGCAAAGGTTGCGAAAGGTTTGCCCAAGGGAAAACGGGATTGCGAAAAAAGTTTTCCCCACGCGGGTGACGCGGAGATAGTATCCCCGGAAGGTACGGACTGGCAAATCAGAACTACATGGAGATGGCAATCCTGTGACCCGGCCATTCTGGAAGCGCAAGAAACTGGCGGAAATGAGTCCGGAGGAATGGGAGAGCCTTTGCGACGGTTGCGGTCGCTGCTGCCTGGTGAAGCTGGAGGACGAGGATACCGGGGAGATTCTCACGACGTCCGTCGTCTGTGCCCTCTACGATACCGCATGCGGGGGGTGTTCGGACTATGCCGACCGGCATGTGCACATGCCCGACTGCATCCTTCTGACGCCTGAAAATGTGGGAACCATTCCCTGGCTGCCGGCCACCTGCGCATACCGCCTGCTTCACGAGGGGAAGGACCTGCCGCCATGGCATCCGTTGCGTTCAGGTGATCCGGACACGGTGCGCGAGGCGGGCATCTCCATTCTGGACGAAGTGATCAGTGAAGCCGGAGTGGAGATCGAGGATCTGCCCGCCTACATCCGCGAATGGCCGGACATGGGGCCGCCGCAGGAGCCGGAAACACGGGAAGCAGAAGGAAAATCGAAGAAATAGGAAAAAAGTCCTTGACAAGCGTGACGCTGTGAAGTATACATTCAGGCATGATCACACAGTCAGGTCAGCAGGTGGCCCCGAACGAAGCGATGTTCCGGATGAAGGAACCGGGACATTGGAAGTTTCGGGGCTGACTCGTTTGGCCCAGTTGATGTTTGCAAAGGCCTGCCATACCGGCGGGCCTTTCGTTTTTCCGGGAGCGGAAAGCGGCATGAGAGGAAGAGGCGTGATCACGCACCCGCAGGTGCGACGGTTGAAACGACTGGTGGAACGTCGCCTGAAGGCGTGCGAGGCGTTGATGGCCGGACGACTGGAAGGGGTGTCGGCCGTCGAGTTCGAACGGCAGTCCAAGATCCTGATCACGCTCGCAAAGGTATTGCAGGAGGCGGCAGCCCTGGAAGAGCGGCTGTCCTCGAAAGATCCGGTCCGGGAACGTAGGAAAGCGGAAAAGAAGCATGACGACCTGCGACGCGGCCTTGCGCGACGCCTTGAAGCTCTGCGTGCGGAAACGGAGCCTCCACGACGTGCTCGAGGCGATGACGCCGGAGGAAAGGAAGCTCGTGGAGCGGAGCTGGCCGCTGACAGCACGGGATGACCAGTTGCCACCGGATTTCTTCGATCCGGAAGCGGACTGGCGTGTATGGCTGTTCATGGCAGGACGTGGAGCGGGAAAGACTCGGGCCGGGGCGGAATGGGTCAGAACCGAGGTAGCAAGAGCAAGGGAACCGCTGCGCATTGCGCTTGTAGCCCCGACGCTCCATGACGCCCGATCGGTAATGGTGGAGGGGGTTTCGGGGCTACTGGCGGTGCATGGGACGGAAGAGGTGCCGGAATATGAGCCCTCACGCAGGTTGCTGACCTGGCGCAACGGCTGTCAGGCGCAGATCTTCTCCGCTGATGAGCCCGGGTCGCTGCGCGGGCCGCAGTTTCATCTCGCCTGGTGCGACGAGATCGCCAGATGGAGTCGGGGGACGGAAACCTGGGACATGCTGATGTTCGCCCTGCGATTGGGAGAAACGCCGCGGGTACTGGCCACGACGACACCGGCACCCGTACCGCTTGTGCAGCGTCTGGCGAAAGATCCGGAAACGTGGATTTCGCGCGCACGTACCGTGGACAATGCGGCGCATTTGCCGGAAGCGTTCCTGCGGACAATGCAACGGAGATACGGCGATACGCGCATCGGAAGGCAGGAGCTGGAAGGCGAGCTGATCGAGGATGATCCGGATGCCCTGTTCCGGCGGAAGCATCTGGAGCAGGCGCGCAACGACGGAGTGCCGCAGCTGGAACGGGTGGTGGTGGCAGTGGATCCGCCGGCCACTGCCGGGGGAAATGCCTGTGGCATCATAGCGGCGGGCCGCAGCGTGGACGGTCACTTCCATGTGCTGGAGGACGCCACCGTCTCGGGACGGGGACCGGCCGGATGGGCACGGGCCGCCGTGGCCTGCTACCATCGGCATGGAGCCGGCCGCCTGGTCGCCGAAGTGAATCAGGGTGGCGACATGGTGGAAGCGGTGATCCGCCGCGTGGATCCCTTCATTGCCTGCCGGACGGTGCGGGCGACACGGGGCAAGGTGGTGCGTGCGGAGCCGGTGGCCGCCCTCTATGAGCAGGGCAGGGTACATCACGCCCGGCCCATGCCGGAGCTGGAGGAAGAGCTGGTAGCCTTCGAGCGGATCATTGCGGCGGGGGGCAGT
>JAJRRY010000229.1 GCA_024279095.1 Alphaproteobacteria bacterium | reverse complement strand
CAACCGCCGATACCCAAATCGACGCCGCTCATTGGCCAGATCGCGTAGGCGTTGGCGCAACTCTGTATCCGATGCCCTGCGCGAGCGATAGCGGATCATCTTGCGATCCGCCCCGACTATCCTGCAGGCCCACCGTTCCGACAGGCCCATCCTGGCCTGCAGATGCGCGACGGCTTCGCGCTTCACGACGGGCCCTACCATTTTTTTGCCAGCAGCTCTTTCATCGCGTTCGGCGGGAAAATGATTCACTGGATCATTTTCTTTTCCGCCTCACCATCCAGCATCTGTTCGGCCAGCAGCTTCTTCAGGCGGGCGTTCTCGTCTTCCAGTGCCTTCAGCCGCTTTGCGTCCGAAACCGTCATCCCGCCATACTTGGCTTTCCAGTTGTAGAAAGTCCCTTCCGACATCCCGTGCTTGCGGCAAAGGTCGGCGCACTTCGCTCCCGCCTCATGCTCTGTCAGAATGCCGATGATCTGCTCTTCCGTGAATCTCTTTCGCTTCATTGTCCGTCCCTTCCTCGGGCCGAACTCTAATCCCATCTGGGGGAAAAATCCCGTGGCAGGTCAGCCATCACAAATCCAAGCTCAGGGGAATCCTCCCGATTCAAGGTTTCCTAGAATTGCTCTAAAATACGTAAGGCAGCTCAGGTTGCGTGATCGAACCTGCTTTCTGGGCAGGATTCGAAGCCTGGAATGATGGCCGTCAGGCCCCTTTCCGATGATCTGATGACAGGGGGATTTCAGAAGGCCCGTGATCCATATCCCGCTTGCCGGCCATACGAGGGCCGCTCCCGGCAGTAACGGGAGGGGTCATCCCCAGCTTCGCCCGCCAGTAGGCCTCCGACGTCAGATCCTCGTAGCCCTTCTGCCAGTCCCGCTTCAACCGGCCATACGCAATCAGAAAGCGGGTTGCACCGCGGGCAAAACGCAGGCCCTGTATCAGGAATTTCCACTTGGAATGGCACACCGTGTAGGCCTGACGCCTGTCGGCGCTCAGATAGGTGATCCGCGCCGCCCCCCAGACCAGGCCCAGATGCCCGCGGTCCTTCGCCTCGATCACGATCCGGTTCCCGTAAAGGCGGAAAAAGGGCAGCAGATGGCCGTTGAGCGTGGCCTTCATGAAGATGCGCAGGAGACGGTTGCGGGGGCTGATTCTCCACCTGCTTGCCGGCAATGGTGCCGGAACCGGCCCCCAGGCCTCCTCCTTCGTCAAGGCTCCGATCTCGGCGCGACGGGCGGCCATGTCGGCGTTCTCGTCGAAGAAGGCGGGGCCCTTCAGCACATCTTCCAGTGCGAGGTTGATCGCCGCCAATGTTTCGTAATGCATGCGCGGCAGATTGCGCAGGAAGAACCACACCGCGATTTTCAGCGTCCTCAACCGGCCTATGTCCATCATGGGCAGCGCAAGATGGTGCGCCATGTGGCTGCGCAGGTCCAGATACCATGTCAGCGGCGATTCCTTGTCGGTGAAACTGTCCTGGAAGGACACCACGCCGTTGAGGGTCACGATGTCGAAATCATGCGCCAGCGAAAAACTCACATCGTCGCCGCGCACGAAGAACGGGAACGGTTGATGCTTCACCGCCTCCAGGGGGAAGGCGAAATACCACCAGCCTCCGTAGAAGTTTGCCGGGGCCCGCCCGGTGGTCGCAAATTCCATGGCAAAACTCTGCCCCGGATCGCGCAGATCCGTTCCCATGTGAAGCGGGATGCAGCGCGCTTGGAAAAGGGCGCCATTTTCCCAGATCGACCATCGGTGACTGCCATTGATCATCGCGCCCGCAACCGCCGTTGCGGGATCGGTGGCATAGGCCAGGAACATCCAGGTTCGCTCCAGGCTTTCCATGTGGACGGCGGCATCGTCATCCATGAACAGGCAGTGGCTGGCCCCGTCGTCGCGCGCCGCCAGAAGTCCGCGCGAAAACCCGCCCGCACCGCCCAGGTTCTCGTTGGGAATCACGATGATGTGGTCGTTTTCGGGAATGCATACGCTCTGTCCGTTGTCCACCACGGTCAGGCGGATATGGTCGCGCAGCGGCGAGGTGGCAATGAACTGCTCGAACCGACGTGCCGTACGCTGCACGGCCGCCTCGCGCCGGAAGGTGGTGATCGACAGCATCAACCGGGGAGTTCGCCGCGGGGCGTCCGAGGTCTGCCAATGCACCCCGGTCAGCTGCCCAGGGCGAAGAGCCTTGAGTTTGAAAAACAGGATCCCTTCTTCGAAATCCAGATCGAAGACATGGCTCAGATCCAGCTGTGCGGGCCGATCTGCCGAAAGCGTTATCACCTCGTTGACCAGCCGTTCCCACGAACGGTGAGGAAAGGCCAGAAAAACCGAGACCTCGAACTGCCCGGCTCCTTCAAGGGCAAGCCGCAGATCATTCAAGGCGCAGCTGCGCTTCCACTTGCCTATGTTGAACAGGTTGAACCAGGTGTCGAATTTGGCTTCGCCGCCGGGGGCGAAATACACTGTCCCGTCACTGGACGACATCCCGGCCGGACCGTTCAGGCGCGTGTAGAGATCCCGCTCGGTACAGATTCCCTGTTCGGGCCAGATCAGGCTTTGCAGGGTGGTGAATTTCCCGGCTGCGCCCGACTGTTCCGTCATGCCCCAATCTCCCCTGTACCGACCGCCGCGGCTGTATTCGGACAGGCCTCCTCGCCGCGGCCCTCCTTACCGGAAGAATGGCGGAGGTTTCAACTTGGGATCTCCGCTTGGCCCGGTTGTCACCGGATCAGGCCGGCGTCTTCTCCCATGTCGAGACCGGGAAACACCGCCCCCTCCAGTGCGGCCCGGTCAAGTCCGGTCGCTGCTCGCAGGATCCAGGCCGCATGGGCCCGCAGATCGGATGTGGGCATCAGGTCGCGCCGGTCGTAGAGATCGGATTCGGCAATTCCCGGCCAGCGTCCGAACACGCGGCCGCCGCGGATTACGCCACCGGCCAGAACCAACACCCCACCGGTGCCATGATCGGTGCCTGCGGTACCGTTCTCGCGCACCGTGCGACCGAACTCGGACATAGCCATGACAGCGGTCCGGGCCCATGCTTCGTCCCCCATCTCCGCCCGCAGCGTCACGAGCGTGTCACCCAGCCGCCCCAACGCCGCCCCAAGCGCTCCCTTCTGGCGGCGATGGGTGTCCCAGCCATTGAGCGAAAAGGCCGCAACGCGCGCCTCGTTCTTCAGCGCACGACCGGCAAAGCGCGCAACCGACATATGCGCCCGCAGCGAGGAACGTCCGGCCATCATGCTTCCGGCCATCGCATCGCCGCTCTCTGCTTCTCTGTTCATGCCGGCGGTTCCGCTCACCCGCGACAATTCCAACGCCTCGTCCAGCGCCGCGCGAAACAGGGGATCTTCACTCATCACCAGTTCGGCCAGAAGTTCGGCCTGCGGGCTGAGAGAAAAGACCGCATCGGGGGCCCAGTCCGCCACAGGGGCCGCCCCGGCCAGCACCTTCATCTCGCCATGCCCAAGCGCCCAGGCGGTGCGGCTTTCGGCACCGGGAAGCAACTGAAGCGCCCGGTTGAGCCAGCCGTCACGGGCCACGGACAGGGATACCGTGCCCGCCTCCAGCAGATCCTGCCCATCGAAATGGCTGCGCTTGTCGCGATAGGGGGTGGCGACCGCATGCACGAAGGCAAGTTCCCCGCGTTTCCACAGATCCATCACCGGCGCCAGCGCCGAGTGGCCGGAAAAACCGGTCACAATTATCGTGCCTTGGTCGGCAGGTGGCTCCACGGATCAGGTAACCCGCGTGGTCGCCGGCGAGCTGAGCGAAGCGCTCGGCCAGGAATTCGTCGTCGTCAATCAACCCGGTGCGTCCGGTTCGATCGGCACCAAAGGCGCGTTCGATGCCGAAAAAGACGGTTACACCTGGACTGCTGGTGCGGCACAGGATTTGGGCAGTTATGGCGTTCTAGGTATGCTTGAGACGACCATCAGCGACTGGAATCTGTTCCTGGATGTGGCCAATGTT
>JAJRRY010000228.1 GCA_024279095.1 Alphaproteobacteria bacterium | reverse complement strand
CCTGTCCACGAGCGCGGAAAGCGCCGTGCGCAGATCCGACGTGCTGGCCGGTTCACCGGCATTGTCGGCTCCCGGAATGAGAGAGCCCAGCGCCTGGACCACGTTGTCCGTGAGCGCCTTCAGCTCATCAGGAGACTGTGCGGCCTCGCCACCACCGGCGGTGGATGCCGAGGCGGAGCCGGCACCGTCAGCTTTTTCGGCTGCGGCATTGAAGTCGGCAGGCTGCGCAAGCTGCTGCTCGAGACTCTGGACGACCTGAGTGGTGTTCCGCCCCATCTCGTCATCAGCCGGCATGTCACCCCCGCCGGCAAGGGACGGGGATGTCTCCGCAGTGGCAGTCGGAGCCGAGGGCACGGCCATGTCCGAAGCGGCATTTATGGCCTCCGGTGAAGCTGGTGGTTTTTCGGCGGTTGCTCCGTTTTCGATCGGCGGCGGAGCGATGGGCTGGGGTGCCGTACTCGCAGCCGCCTCATCCCCGGCGGGACGCACTTCGGCAACAAGCTGCGCCTGATCCTTTCCGGAAGTCACGGAGACGCCTGCCGTTTCCTGCTGCGGCACGTCCTTCTCCATGACCATCTCCGCAGGCTTGGCGTCGGCCACCTGCAGGACGGGCGGCTTGCCGCCGCCGCGTGCGAGGTAAAGTCCGGCAATGGCCCCTCCGGCAATCGCGGAAACCATGAAAACGGCTATCAGCACGGGAAACCTGGAGCCTGCCTTTTCCTGCTGCGCGGAAGGAAACAGGACGTTCTCCAGAGCCTGGACCTGATCGTCTCCCATGTCGGGCGCAAACCCGTCGGGATGACGGTCGTTCGCTGCCTGGCGAAGACGCTGCAGGATTTCCTCAGTCTTTTCTCTGTCCGGGCGGTTGCCAAGCGGTTTCCCGGTCAGGTGATGGGTTGGTACCGGTTTGGTCATGGGCAGTCCCTGTCCTGTTCAACAGCCCCCCGAGGCCTCTTGTGATCATTCTGTGGCCTGCCTCCAAAGGTCTCGGATTTTCATTCAGTTCGTGACTCAAGCCCCCGACTATGACCATTGCTTGACATGCCAATGGCCATTTCTGGAAGTTGTTGCCTCATTCATCCACCGGGATGCGCAGCCGCATGCCGATCGGGATGATGTCGGGGTCCGTGAGCCGATCCCTGTTCGCGTCGTAGATCATTTTCCATTTCAATGCGTTGCCAAGGTACTTGGCAGCAAGCGTGCCCAGCGTATCACCAGGGCGCACGACGACCACCTTCATGTTGCCGCGGCTTTCCTCTTCAAGGGCCCGGGTGAGTTCATCGTTCCCGCCTTCCTTCGTGGCCTTTTCCACGGCACGCTGCACGATGCTGTCAAGCATGGACTGCAGATCGAGTTTTCCGCCCGAGCGGGCCATGAGATCCTGCAGGGTCGTGCCGTCCTGTTTCTTCAGGGCCTCGTCGATCAGCTGGAGCACATCGGCGGAGGATTTGCCTTCCTTCATGGCCTTCTCCACCAGAGTGGAGAGAGAATCCATCAGATCGCCCCGTTCGGCCGTGTTCTCCTCGCCATCCAGCCCTTTCAGGGAGCGTACGACCTCGTTGGTGAGCTGCTCCAGTTCATCGGGGTTCACTTGGCCGTTGGGCGGCGTCTGCTGCGCCTGCGCCATCTTCATGAATGCTTCCTTGGCGGCGGGGGCAGCATGGCCGGGTGTCAGTGTTTCGGCCAGTCCCAAGACGAGCACGCCCGCCATACCAGGGATGAGATGATGTTTCGACATTTTCGGTTCGTCCTGTTCGTGGATGCTGCCTGTGCGTGAGCGGTCTTCAGCGTTTCGGCTTCTGCACGTTGAAACCGAGGAACTGCCAGGCCTGCATGCCGCCCCGGTAATAGTGCAGCTTCTCCGGCGGATATCCGGCCGTGATGAGATTGCGGATGGCGCGGGGGGACTGTCCGCACCACGGACCGTTGCAGAACAGCATCAGCTCGCGTGCGCCACCGAAATCCCAAGTGCCGTCTTCCAGCTTCTTGGCTCCGAGAACCAGCAGGATTCGGTCGCGATAGGGATTGTCGGGTGCAAGCAGTGTGAAAGGAATGTTCACCGATCCGGGGATGGTGCCTTTCTTGAACCAGGCCGGAATACGGGCATCAACGAGCACCCCTTCGCCCTTGGCCACCTTGTCCTTCAGGAACTGGATGAGCTCCAACTCACCGGCCACGTGAACACCGGGCGCCGGCGACATGGGCTGGATGCAGAAAGGCGGACAGGGCCTGGACGTCTTCGTGTACGTATTCGTGAGCCTGTGCCGCGTGTCCTGATTCCGCTCTATGCGGATGGTCCTGTTGCCGATGGTCACATCCACATAGGGCATGCCAGGAGCGATATTGACCTCCCGAGCAATTGCGGCGCCTTCATGGCCGATCATGGACAGCACCATGAGAGACGCGGCAATTGCAGACCGCATGAACATGCGCTTGGTTGCAGACATCTGTCTTTTCTCCTCATCTCCCCAGCCCGCACATGATGCGAATGAATGGCCCCGAACAGTCTGGCGTGACGGCCGCATCAGCCCGAAGGATCAGGGGCTTCGTTGCCTCTGCCGTGCCAGTTTCGCAGGGAGAGTAAATAGCGCAAATGAGGCGAAAAGTTAAAAAAATGTGAATATAAGGTTAATGGGCAGGGGCGTGCACAACCTGTGGAAGAATCAGGAGCGTTCCGGGCAGGATCCTGTCAGGATCCGGAATCGCCCCGCGATTGGCCTCCAGGATCCGCATGTATGCCGATGGCGTTCCGTAGTACTCCTCGGCAAGGGAGCTCAGGGTGTCACCTTCCCGAACCACGATCTGAACACCGCCTTCGATGGCCGAAGCGACAGTGCTCCCTTCCGGTAACGTGGAACGGGCCGACGTGGGCAGGGCCTTGCCGTGATGACCCGTGATGCGCAGCCCGACGTGCAGCAGGGCCGTCCTGCGTGCTGCCTCCGCCGGTCCGGCAAGCATTGCCGCCAGTGCCAGGAACCCCAGAAACAGCGCGGGAATGCCACCTTGGCGCACCAGGTGATATTGCGCTTCATCCTTCCTCATGGTGCCACCTCCTCCTTCCTGCGATCCGGAAGGGGCTTTGCACGCTCCGTGCCGGAGGCACCTCCCAGAACCTGTTCCGGAGCGGCACTTCAGTGCCCCACCGCCCATGCGGAATGGTTAACGAAAGGTTGACGGCGTGTCAAAAGGGGACGGGAAAACGAAGGGGCCGCAAGATCTCTTGCGACCCCTGCGTCAGGGTGCGGAGGAATGTGTGCATGCCCCGTGCCTGCGTCAGGCGAGTTTCTCCCGCTCCTCTTCAAGCTCTTCCCTCAGATCCACCGGATCATCCGGCCCATATCCGAGGCGGGCCAGCTGACGACGCTTGTAACTGAAGTAGAGCACCGGGATCACCACCAAGGTCAGAATAGTGGAAACGAAGATGCCGAAGATCAACGACACTGCCAGGCCGTTGAAGATGGGATCATCCAGGATGAAGAAGGCACCCATCATGGCGGCGATGGCCGTCAGCAGGATCGGTTTGGCCCGAACGGCAGCCGACTGGATGATGGCCTCGCGCAACGGCATGCGGCAGGCGCACTGCTGGTTGACGAAATCCACCAGCAGAATGGAGTTGCGCACGATGATGCCGGCCAGGGCGATCACGCCGATCATGGATGTCGCAGTGAACTTGGCGCCGAGCAGGGCATGTCCGGGCATGACGCCGATGATGGTCAGCGGGATCGGCGCCATGATGATCAGCGGCACCAGATAGCTGCGGAACTGGGCCACGATCAGGAAGAAGATGCCGATCAGTCCGACACCATAGGCGATCCCCATGTCCCGGAAGGTCTCATAGGTGATCTGCCATTCGCCATCCCACTTCAGCGAGAAGCGCACGGGGTTCTCCGGCTGCGAGATGAAGTACTGCTCCAGCGGCCGGCCGGTGATGTCCTTCTGGCTCTTGAGCCGCTCGTACATCTCGAACATGCCGTATAGCGGACTGTCCAGCGGCCCGGCCATGTCACCCAGTACATAGACCACCGGCAGCAGGTCCTTGTGGTGGATCTCGTTCTCGCGCTTGTCATGAATCAGCGTGACGATCTCCGAAAGCGGCACGAGCTGTCCGCTCACCGAGCGCACCTTGAGATTCAGAAGGTCCTCGATGGAGCCCTTCTCGGATGCGGGGAGCTGCAGGCGGATCGGCACGGGATACTTGGCCGCCTGCGTATGCAGGTAGCTGACGTCCTCGCCGCCCAGAGCCGTGGCGATGGCCTGCGCCACAGAGGACTGCGGAACCCCCAGGGCCGCCGCGCGCTGGCGGTCCACCTTCACGATGACGCGTGGATTGCCCGCCTGTGTAGTGTCGTCGATGTCCACGATGTCCGGTGTCGTTTCGAACACCTTGCGCACGTTGCGCGCCACCTTGATCTGACCGTCGTAGTCGAGGCCGTAGATCTCTGCCACCAGTGGCGAGAGCACCGGCGGGCCGGGTGGTACTTCCACTACCTTGAAGCGGATGGAAGGATCCGTGATCGCCTTCTGCAGCCGCTTGCGCACGTCGCGGGCAATGTCATGGCTCTTGCGCTCGCGCGTGTGTTTGTCGGTCAGGTTGACTTGAATGTCACCATAGCGGGAAGCCTGCCGCAGGTAGTATTGCCGCACCAAGCCATTGAAGCCCACTGGCGAGGCCGTCCCGGCATAGATCTGGTAGTTCTCGACTTCGGGCACGGTGTCCAGAACATCGGCGATGCGCAGCAGCACCTTCTGAGTCTTCTCCAGTGCCGTGCCGTCCGGCATGTCCAGGACGATCTGGAACTCCGACTTGTTGTCGAAGGGCAGCATCTTCAGGATCACCAGCTTGAAATAGCCGAGCGAGCCGGCGGCAATCATCAGGAAGACCATGGTGAAGATCAGCAGATAACGCTTGGTGCGTCCCCACCACCCGAGCTGCAGAAACGGTCCGAGCAGGAAGCCGAAGAATTTCCGGGCCTTGCCGACCTCCTGCTTCAGGTGTTCTTCTTCCGCCTTCGTGTGCTTGTGCCCCCTGACGATCAGCCGGAACGCCAGCCACGGCGAGATGATGAAGGCCACGGCCAGCGAGAGCATCATGCCCATGGAGGCATTGATCGGAATGGGGCTCATGTAGGGGCCCATGAGGCCAGTCACGAAGGCCATGGGGAGCAGGGCGGCGATCACCGTCAGCGTGGC
This sequence comes from Alphaproteobacteria bacterium, assembly GCA_024279095.1. Classification (GTDB taxonomy): domain Bacteria; phylum Pseudomonadota; class Alphaproteobacteria; order Rhizobiales; family Aestuariivirgaceae; genus Thermopetrobacter. Next base: position 25,559 of record JAJRRY010000228.1, on the reverse strand, counting down.
GAGAATGGTCGGTGAGCCCACTTCGTCCACGGCCTCCGGGATCAGCACCCAGGGTTTGCGTCCGTCGCCCATCTCCAGATGCCGGTGGATGTTCTCCACCACCACGATGGCGTCATCCACAAGAATGCCGATGGAGAATATGAGAGCGAACAGCGACACGCGGTTGATGGTGAACCCGTAGGCCCACGAGGCGAAAAGCGTGACCGCGAGAGTCGAGAACACCGCAACGCCCACCACGATGGCCTCGCGCCAGCCCATGGTGATGAGCACCAGGAACACCACGGAACCGGTGGCGAAAGCCAGCTTCATGATCAGCTTCTTGGCCTTGTCGTCCGCCGTCTTGCCGTAGTTGCGGGTGACGGAGATCTTCACGTTGTGGGGAATGAAGACGCCACGCAGGGTCTCGATGTGGCGGATCAGTTTCTCGGCGATCACCACGGCGTTCTTGCCCGGCTGCTTGGCCACTTCGATGGTCACCGCCGGGAAACGGCCTGCGGGCTCGCCCTTCTTCAGGCCCGCCGGCCCCGTGGCATAGGTGACGTAGTTCTTCGGCGTGTCCGGACCCATGGAGATCTCGGCCACGTCGGCTAGATAGACCGGCTTGCCGCCGAACAGGCCGATGACGAGATTCTTCACCTCCTCCGGCCGCGACAGGAAGGTGCCGGCTCGCACCGGGATCTCCAGGTTGTCCTTCACGATGGACTGCTGGTCCGTGGAAGCATTGGAGGCCTGAAGCGCCTTGCGCAGATCATCCAGAGCCAGACCGTATCCGGCCAGTTTCTGCGGATCGATGCGCACGTTCACCACCCTGTCGGGGCCGCCGATGGTGCGCACCTGCCGGGTGCCCGGAATGCGCTTCAGTTCCGCTTCCAGCGTGTGTGCCACTTTCAGCAGGCTGGCGGCCGTGTGGCGGCCAGTGGGATCCCAGAGCGTGAAGGTGACGATGGGAATATCATCGATGGAGCGCGGTTTGACGATCGGCTGTCCGACTCCCAGATTGGGAGGCAGCCAGTCCATGTTGGAGAAGACCTTGTCATAGAGACGCAGGATGGCGTCGGTGCGCGGTTCTCCGACCTTGTACTGGATGGTCAATACGCTCATGCCGGGGCGTGAGACGGAATAGATGTGCTTCAGGCCCGAGATTTCGGCCAGCACCTGCTCCGCCGGCGTGGTGACCAGCTGCTCCACCTCCTTCGCCGAAGCGCCGGGGAAGGGGATGAAGACATTGGCAAAGGTGACGTTGATCTGCGGCTCCTCCTCGCGCGGCGTGACTAGCGTCGCGAAGAGGCCGGAAAGCAGCGTCGCGATAAGCAGCAGCAGGGTGATTTCGTTGCGCACGAAAGTGCGCGCAATGATACCCGAGATACCCAGTCTCATCAGTGCTCACCCGTTTCTGCAGCCGCCGCGGCCTGTTTCGCCTCCGCCTCCTTCAGGTGAATGGCCGCCTGCAGCGGATCAAGCGCAATCACGTCGCCTTCCTCGAGGCCGGCGAGGACTTCCACCATTCCCTTGCCGATCGGTCTGCCGGTCCGCACCTGCTGGAAGAGGATCCGGCCATCGTCCACGAAGACGTAGACGCCCGCCAGTTCTCCGCGCCGTGCCACGGCCGTCTCGGGTATGGCAAGCACGTCCGCCTTGCTGATCTCGAAGGCCCCCTTGATCAGCATGCCGGGGAAGAGTTCGTGCCCCTTGTCGGCCAGGTAGAGTCGCACCGTCACCGTGTTTGTCTTCGGGTTGGAGTAGGGAAAGATGGTCATGCGCGAGACCTTCAGCCGCTCGCGGCCGTCAAGGTCCAGCACGACGGAAGCCTTCTTCTTCTTGCGCACCGCAGGCACGTAACGCTGTGGCAGTTCCACATGAGCCCGCAGTTCGTCGAGGGAAAAGCCCGTCATCAGCGGCTTGCCGGGTGCGGCCAGCTCGCCCACCTGCGCGTGGCGCGCCGTGACGATCCCGGAGTAGGGCGCGCGGACGCGCGTATATGCCAGTTGTTCCTCCGCCTGCTTGCGCGCCGCCAGCGCCTGCTTCAGGCCGGCCTTGGCCGAATCGAGCTCGGCCTTCGACTGATCGTAGCGCGCCTTGGGCACGGTTCCCTGCCGGAAGAGACGTGCCACCCGGGTGAAATCCTGCCTGGCTGCCTGCAGTCGAGCTTCCGCGGCACGAACCGCCGCAATGGCCTGTTCCAGCTGGGCCTTCTGCTGGGTGTCATCCAGCACCACGAGGATGTCGCCCTTTTTCACCCGGTCGTTGACATCGAAATTGATAGCCAGAATGCGCCCCGAGGTCTGGGCCGAGACGGTGGACTCCTTCACCGCCTCCACCACGCCTTCGAAAAGCCGCTCACGGGCCACCTCGTGGCGTTCGACCTTCATTTTCGCAAGAGGGGCGTCTGCAGCCTTGGCCGCATGAAGAGATGCAAGGCCGAGAAGCCCGGCAAGAATGATGCGTTTCATGTTCAGCATCCCCGAAATGATCTGCCGCCAGGACACGACAAGGTATCCCTGTTCGTTCCGGCCCTATTGTTCTCCAGATGTGCCGCGCAGAGCAAGAAATAAACCCGTAACAGCATGCTTTGCATCCATATATTAGAAAATCCTAATATATGGAAGGGCGTATCAGGGCGCATTTTGCAGAATGGAACGTCCGGATTCACGGCAACAGGCCGTGCCCGCACGTGAAAACGCCGAAATAGGAGGTGAAATGCGGAGGGGTTACGAATAAATCGTGAGTGAATTGAAATGCATGTGGAAGTGCGAGAGCTGCGAATGTCTGCCGATTCGCATGCACGGACTCCAATGCGGAAGAGAGAGAAGGAAAAGCGGCCTGTAGTCAGCCCGTTACATTTCGGGTCGGAAGGCCCAGGTTCGTTCAGGAAGTGCAAAGCGGCAGGATTGTTCTGCACGGCGGTGCTGAAGAAGGAATGGTGAGAGGGAAAAGGCGGGCGCGCCCCCCAGGGCGCCCGTACTGTGTTGCCATACGCATGCCTGCTACTGACTCACTGGACGCAGTCAACATGACTGCGCTTTACCAACTCACTTCATAGATTTCCACGATCTTGTTCATCTCGCGCATGATGGGCATGTTCGCCTGAGCGACCTTCTCAAGATTCTCGCGCGACACCGGCTGCTCCAGCAAGGTCTTGTAATCGCCCCACATCTCCATGACCTTCTTCAGCTGGGCGCGGATGTCCGGATCGGTAGCCGGCGGCAGAGCCTGCTTCTCGTCGCCATTCAGCAGGCCTTTCAGTGTCGCATCGAAAAGGGAGACGGTACTCGTCAGCTCCTTGCGATTGCTTTCCCTGTCGATGTCGAGCGCCACCAGGAAGTATTCCTTGGCCATCTTCTGGGTCAGCATGCGCTGCCGCCCGGAGAGATTGACCGCAACGGCGAGGTCTTCCATGTCGGTGCCGGCGGCCTGTTCGAACATCTTCACCGCCTTGTCCATTTCCGTCAGAAGCTCGATGTTGCGGACCGCGATCTCCTCCAGAGCCTTGCGGTCGGACTTGCCTGCAGTCACGGAGAGGACCAGCGGCTTGAAACCTTCCCAGAGCTTCATGACCACATCGAGTTGCGCGGAAATGGTCTCGTTGGGCGCCTTCACCAGCTTCAGCTCGTCATCGCCCCGCTCGAGCCCCTTCAGCGTCTTTTCGAAAAGGGCCACCGTCTTTTTCAGTTCCGCCGCATTGCTGTCGGCATTCAGGTCCAGAGCAACCAGGAGAGCTTCCTTGGTCATCTTCTGGGTCAGCATGCGCTGCTTGCCAGCAAGGTTGATCTGGACGGCCAGTTCGTTCGCGGACTTCCTGACGATCTCGCCGAGTTCAGCCGTGATGTCCACCTGCTGGGCGCTGGCCTGCAAGGGAAAACTCGCAAGAGAGATACCGATACACAGTGCCAGTACAGACTTTCTCATCATCACTTGCCTTTCTGTTACGCGTTTGGGCACAGGAACACCGCAACACGTCCCCCTTCCGAAACCGGGCTCCATCTGCGGTTGTGCACACATTACCCACCGTAACGTATATTGTGGGTTAATGATGGACGCATACCACACGCTCCAGTAAGCAGAGCGGGATTTTCCCGGGTGCGTCATATGCCCTAATGCGGGATGATGACGCGCGACGCCCGTGCTACGTGTGTATTCAGGCAGGAATCTGGCGAACAGGAGGAAATACGGCAACATTCCACAAGGGGATGCACTTTTTTGCTCACCTTATGGTTGTGCTTTGGGGGAAATGCGGAAAAGGTCATTCAATGTCATGCCGAAGATTTGAAACATGAGATTGCGAGAGCATGCCATCGGCTTTTCCTGCCCACTGCGATGTGGACGGAAAGAATGCCGCTCAGGAAAGGTCCGGTCGGGAAGTCTTCCGATGGCGGCGCAGAAGAACCAGATGGCATGCCTTCGATCAAAGCACCGATCCGCCTGTCAAAAGGCTGACAGTGCTGCAAATCGGGGACCCAGCCCACCCCGACAGAACGGATTGACCCCAATCGAAGTTTACTTCGTAGCCGGAAAAAGCTCCGCTATCCGCTAGTAGAGCATATTGACGGCCTTGTTCATTTCGGTCAGCAGGATCAGGCTTTCTTTGGACATCCTGTGCAGGACATCCCTGTCATATGGTCCCTTCAGAAGCGGCAGGAACCGCTTCCAGAATCCCGCTACCCGAAGAAGCTGCTGCCGAGGTGCCTGCTCGAAGGTTCGCTGAAGTCCGAGTTCCCTGTCGCCATCCAGAAGGCCCCTGAGAACCCAGTCGAAGGTTGCCGCCGTCCTGGCCAGTTCCGCCTTGTAGCGGTCCGGTTCGATGCCCAGCGCGATGAAGCAGGCCTCCTTGGTCATCTTCTGTGTCAGCATGCGTTGCCGCCCGGCAAGATTCACCTTGCGGGAGATGGCCGAGGCCTTCTTCGATGCATGATGTTCGTAAAGCTGCACGACCCGGTTCATTTCCTTCAGAAGCGGCATGTTGCGCTTTGCGATACCGACCACTGCCGCATTGGCGCGCGGGCCGTCGACCTGCATCAGCAGGGGCTTGAAGTCCTTCCACATGCGCTCGACCACACCGATCTGCGTCAGGATCTTCGGATCGCGGGTCGGCACGAGTCGCAGCCTGCGGCTGCCTTTCTTCAGACCGTGCAGCGTCTCCTCGAACAGGCGGATGTCTGCATGGAGGCGCTTCTTGTTGTCTTCCGGCGCGATTCCGAGCGCCACGAAACAGGCCTCCTTGCTCATCTTCTGGATGAGCATGCGTTGCCGGCCCGCGAGATTGATGGCAGTGCTCAGATCGACATTCTTCGCCTTGGTGACCACCGCCTCCAGCATGTCCTGGATGCTGCCCACTCCCTGGGCTTCGGCCGATCCCGAGCCACTCGCGAGCGCAACGGCGGCGAGAATGATCAGGAGTATCCGCATTTCGTCTTCCCCGGTCGGTTGTATGCTTCATTGGAGGCCGCATGCACCACACAAACAACCATTCCGCAGCGTGCGGATGGCGCGTGAAAGCGGCGAAAACACAAGAATTCCGTTACTGACCGAACCCGAAACCCGGCACCACGTGCGGCCGGCATGAGAAAAGAGCCGCCGGCACCAAGGATATCCGTCATGCGCCCCGTGTTGAGTTCCGCAGGGCGATCGAGCGTCCTGCAACCACACATATGGGGTATCGAAAACTTCGAGAGGAATTATGTGCCAAATGCTGGCCGAATACAATCAAAAATACGCCATTTTCCCCGGCTCAACCCACTTCCCGTCAAGGTGTTGCAAGCTTGCACCCCCTCCCGGTTTTCTTCCGGAAGGGGGCATGGCGGCAGGGCTGTCGCCTGAAAATACATGTTCGGACTTGGCCGGAGAGCGGGGCGGAAAACCTACCAGCTCTTCTCGTACATTTTCACGGCGCGGTTCATTTCCGCCAGAAGGGGCAGGTTGGCATGAGCCACGGCCAGAAGATTCTCCTGTGTTGCAGGGCGCTCCAGCAGGGGCCTGAAGCCCGTCCACAGCTTCATGACCTTTTCGAGCTGGGCGCGGATGGCCGGATCCGTGGTGGGAGGCAGGCCCTGCGCCTCGTCACCGTCCAGCAACCCGTTGAGGGTACGATCGAAAAGGGTCATCGTCCCTTTCAGGTTCCTGCGATTGGCGGCGGCATCGATGTCCAGTGCGGCCAGCAGGTATTCCTTCGTCATCTTCTGGGTCAGCATGCGCTGCCGGCCGGAGAGGTTGATGACCACCGCCAGCTCTGCGGTATCCGCACCCGCCACCTTTTCAAACATCTTCACGGCGCGGTTCATCTCCGCCAGCAGGGGCAGGTTGTCCCGGGCAATCTTCTTCAGCGTCGCCCGATCGGCATGACCGTCGGCCACGCGCTTCACCAATGGCCGGAACCGCTTCCACAGGCCCATGACGGTCTCGAGCTGGGCAGCAATGCGGGCATTGGGAGCCTGCACCAGCTTCAGGCCTTCGTCACCGGAAATCAGGCCGGTGAGCGTGCGTTCGAACAGGGCCATGGTCTGCTCCAGATTGCGGCGGTTCTTCTCCGGCTCGATCCTGAGAGCGACCAGAAAGGCCTCCTTGGCCATCTTCTGGGTCAGCATGCGCTGCCGGCCGGACAGGTTGATCTGCACTGCCAGCTCGTTCGTAGATTTTCGGACGATCTCGCCGAGCTGGCTGGTGATATCGAGCTGCGCATGGGCAGGCGGGGATGTAATGGGCAAAAGGACGACCGCAAGGGTCGCAATGACAGACAAGGGTCTCATGGACAAAGGCTCTCACTGACGACATGAAGCCCCCATGCGTCGTGTACGGCGCATAATCCATCAGCATGTCGAAAAGTCAGCAGAAAAAAGGCCGCACGATTAACGTGCGGCCAAAATTCCCCATTCTGATTGACTCAGGTCAGAAATCGCCCGTTGCTGCGGCTTCCATCATCTGCTCCAGCCGCTCACGGATGGAGATGGCGCGTTTTCTGATGTCGTCGGAAATGCGGTTCGGATTGAGCGAAGTGTCCATCCAGCGCACGTCCCAGTCCAAGGTGACCAGCCAGATCTTGCCATCGCGATCTTCCATGACGGCGATCTTGCAGGGAATGAACACGATGAACTCCGGCGAATACTCCAAAATGCGCGCCAGCGTCTCCAGATCGCAGAAGGAGAAGATCTCCACACGCGGATAGTTCGGGTCGTAAATCTCCCGAATGATCTTCCAAGGTGTCGAGACTCCGACGAAGCGCATGTTCAGTTCATTGCCCTTCGTCTTGAGAGATTCCACCACTTCGTCGAAGGACAGGCCCTCCGCCGCCCGCTTTTTCGCCGCCATGAAATTGATCATCTGTTTCAGCGAAAAGGGGTTGTAGTACATCAGCGACTGCATGGCCTTCATCTTGGCCTCGGCCGAGATGGGCGGCATGAACTTGTGCTTCTCGATCTTCTCCGCCGGTGGCGTGGGCATCTGGAACCATCCCGTCTGCTTCGGCAGACGCTTCGGGATGGCCGGTTCGCCCTTGTAGTAGCTCTTCGCATTCAGCTTCGCCGTGGCCTCGTCCATCTCCTGGGCGGTTGCAGCAGGCGTGAAAGGCGTCAGCATGGCCGCAGCCAGAAAAGCGCCAGCAAGCCCGGCGATGCGCATCATGTGCTTCGTTCCCCTGTACATGCTTCCTTCCCCCTGCAGTTCACTTCTTCCCGGTCTCGCTGGGCGGCTTGACGCCGAGTGCATCAGGCGCCGCGTTCATGATGGCGAAGGAGGCGCGCATGAACTGCACCATGAGGTTCGGATCCATCATCTTCATCATGGAATCCAGCATCTCCGGTTCCATCATCATCTTCATCCAGCCCTGCATGATCGCGGGATCCATGATGGCCATCATGGTGGAGTACCACTGCGGATCGAGCATGAGCTTCAGGAAATCGGCATAGACGTCCGTGTCCGCGGCCAGCTTGCTCATGTTCTCCATGAACTTCGGATTGGTCACGAGCTTCATGTATTCGGTCATGACCTTCGGATCGACCATCTTCGCGGCCATCTTCATGAAGTCCGGGTCGGACATGGCCTTCATGTAGCCTTCCATGAGTTTCGGATCGGCCAGCTTCATGATGCCGTTGAACATCTTCGGATCGGTCATGATCCGCATGTAGTTCTCCACCAGCTTCGGGTCGGCCATTTTCGTCATGGCCTTGATGAAACTGGGATTGGTCATGATGTTCATGAACGGCTCGATGACCTTCGGATCCCCCATCTTCATCATGGTCTCCATGATGCGGGGATCGCCCAGCATGTTCACGTAGGAAGTCATCAAAGCCGGATTGCCCATGTTCACCAGGGCATTGAAGAAGGCGGGATTGGTCGCCGCCTTCATCCATTCGGTCATCAGCTCCGGATCGGCCATGTTCAGCATGCCCTCCATCATCTTCGGATTGGAGAGAATGCCGAGGAAGGCCGTGATCTGGTTCGCCGACGGCGTGACGGACGAGAAGGTGCTGCCCCACTTCGGGTCCGTGAAGCTCTTCAGCCAGTCCTTCGTGGATTCAAAGGAGGGTACGGGAATGGACGGCGCATTCTGCGCCAGTCCGGCAGGCGTGCCGGTTGCCAGCGCAAGCGAAAGGGCCAGCACGGACAGCATGGATCTGCAGGGCGTGTTCATGAGCGTTCCTCGTTTTCTTTCGTTATCGTCACGATTTGGCCGGCCGGAGCATGGCACGCGGGCCGGCATGCCCGCTCCCGGTTCCCGGCCGCTCGTGGCGCGGCGGGGAGGAGCGGGCATGTCGCCGGAATGCACTCCGACGCCTCAGTCTTTCTTCTCTTTTTCCTGCTGGGCTTTCCTGTAGGCTTCGGCCGCCTTCTTCAGTTCCTCGTCGGAAAGCTTCTTGTGAACGTTGGGGTCAAACGAGTCACCGAGCTGCTCGTAGATATTGGACAGCGGCGCATGGCAGGCCGTGCACCACTCGCCGTATTCGCCGAAGATCTGGGCAGTGGAAGACCACATGGGCCGACTCATCTCGTTCCACATCTTGAACATGGCGCCCATCATCATCATCATGGAATCGGTCATCGCCTTGGCCGCATCGCCATAGGCATCACCGATGTTCGAGGCGCCTTTCTCCTCGGCCGACGCAGTCACCGGAGCGGCGACGAGCAGGCCTCCCAGCGCAAGAGCCGCAAGCATTTTCCCTTTCATGGCACATCCCTCTTCTTCCTGATGGTTCCAGCCCCACGGAACCCCGGCGACGCATGCGGCCCTTCTGTCGGGGCCGTCACCCGATCATGGAAAAGGGAGAATGAACATGAAGCGCATCTCCCATGTGGACATGCGCATCCCACTTTCCATTCCGTTTCCATTGCGTCGCTGTCGTTCCATGAAAACATATAGCATATTTTGAATGTAACACAAATTTCCTTTGCGCGGACTGCCGCGACTGTCGGAAACGACGAAGGGCGGCCCCTTGCGGAACCGCCCCGATGTCTCGCGGAAGGTGTCGACAGGCCGGCTACTGCGGAGCAGGGCCCTTGCAGGGGGGCTCGCCGTTCTCGCCGGGCACGGCGCAGTACAGCGTATACAGCGTGCCCATGATCTTGGCGGCTTCCTCGGAAGCCAGCGAATAGATGATGGACTGCGCCTCACGCCGGGTTTTCACGAGATTTTCCCTGCGCAGTACGGCCAGATGCTGCGAGAGCGCCGACTGGTTCAGCCCGATGAGCTTTTCCAGCTCACCGACCGAACGTTCCCGCTCCGCCAGATGGCAGAGGATGAGCAGGCGCCATTCGTTGGCCATCGTTTTCAGCAGCACGCTGGCGCGTGTCGCGTTGTCCTGCAACTTGGCAATGTCCATGCGTTTCCCTCGCCAGATCGGGCCCGGCAGGGCCCCGTTTCGCTCCGTTCCGGCTCTCTCTTTTATGCTTATATTCAAATATGCGCAAGCCTGAGGCGTATTCCCGGAAGCCGGAAATGCACAGCGGATTTCCGTGTTTCCGTGTTTTTGTGCGAATGAGACATTCACACTATTGAATGTCTATATGTGAAAGGGCATAAAGGCGCTCATCTCGTCAGTGGAGCGGGACAGGCAAAGGAAACAGGGCATGCCGCATGTCGGCCTGCCAATGATTCAAAAGAAACACGGAGGGAAGGGGGAACATTCATGGAAGAGCTTCCGGTCACGACCATAATGGGCATCGCCGGCCTGATCATCGGCACGGCCTTCGGAGCGGTGACGCATCGGACGAATTTCTGTGCCATGGGCGCGGTGTCGGATATCGTTTCCTTCGGTGACTGGAAACGGATGCGGGCTTGGGCCCTTGCTGCGGCGACGGCCATTGCCGGAGCACAGTTCCTGCACATCATCGGGCTGGTGGATCTTACCAAGTCCATCTATCTGAACAGCTCCTTCCCGCTTTCCGGCTTCATCCTCGGAGGTCTGATCTTCGGCTTCGGCATGGTGATCGGCGGTGGTTGTCCGGGGCGCAACCTGATGCGCGTCGGCAATGGCGACCTGAAGGCCCTCGTGGTGCTGCTGCTCATTGGCTGGGCCGGATACATGGCCATGCGCGGCATCCTCGCCACGCCGCGTATCTGGCTGCAGAACCTGCTGTCCTTCAACTGGAGCGGATGGGGCATTCCGGATCAGGGCATGGCCACCATCATCGGCGGATTCATCGGCATTTCCTATGAAACCATGGCGCCGATCGTCGCCTTCTCCATCATCGGCGCGCTGCTGATCTTCTGTTTCAGGGATCCTGCCTTCCGCCGCTCTCCGCGACACATCGCAGCCGGCGTTCTGCTGGGCGGTCTCGTGGTTGCGGCCTGGGCGGCCACCGGCATCCTGGGGCAGGACGAATTCGAGCCGGTGCGCGTCGTCGGCCTGACTTTCATCGCGCCCACGGGTGATGCCTTCCAGTATCTGATGACCTATACCGGCTCGACCATCAATTTCGGAATCGCCACCGTTTTTGGCGCAATTCTCGGTTCCTTCATCTCGTCGAAGCTGTCCGGGTCATTCCACCTTTCGACCTTCGTGGACACCCCGGATACCGTGCGCAACATGCTCGGCGGTGCGCTGATGGGGTTTGGAGGCATCATGGCCCTGGGCTGCACGATCGGTCAGGGAATCACAGGCGTTTCCACGCTGGCCCTGGGCTCCGTGCTGGCAACCCTGTCGATCATCGCCGGCGGCGTGATTGGCGTGAAATACATGGAGCGGGTGCTCGACATCTGAAAGGGCGTTCGGCCTGCCCGGGGAAGAATCGCCTTGACCGGACGGTGCGTTTGGGTGCATTCAGTGACGCTAATATACAAGAACGGCAATATGTCTTCGGGAAGAGGAACCTGAACCGGATTGGGCGTGCCGGACGCGTCACGCCGCGGCATCAAACGGAGGGGAGTCGATCCATGTCTGATGAAACCGTTGCCGACATCAAGCGGCAGTCTCTGTCCATCATCGTCACCAAGGGCTCGCTGGACTGGGCCTATCCGCCCTTCATCCTGGCCACGACGGCGGCGGCACTGGACTATGACGTGACTCTGTTCTTCACTTTTTACGGCCTGGCGCTGGTGAAGAAGAAGCTGGACCTGAAGTTCACCGTCCTGGGCAATGCGGCCATGGAGATGCCGATGTTCGGCACCCACATCGCCATGCCCAACATCATGGCCATGATCCCCGGCGTCGACGCCATGGCCGGCTCCATGATGAAGAAGCTGATCAAGGAGAAGGGGGTGGCCTCCATCGAGGATCTGCGCGAGGCCGCCGTGCTGTCCGACGTGCGCATGATCGCCTGCCAGATGACGGTGGACCTGTTCGAATACAAGCGCGAGGATCTCATGGACGAGATCGAGCTTGGCGGTGCGGCTACCTATTTCGAGGTTGCCTCGAAGTCCCACATCAACATGTTCATCTGAGGCACGAACGGGCCTCGCGGGAAGAAACGCAAACCTGACCGAAAAGAGGAGAGAAGTCACATGTCCGATCACGTTCTCGACGCCAAGGGCCTGAATTGCCCGCTGCCGATCCTGAAGGCCAAGAAGGCGCTGAAGTCCGTGCCGTCCGGTGAAATCCTGACCATCTACGCCACCGATCCGGGCTCCGTTGCCGACTTTGCGGCCTTCTGCAACCAGACAGGCAACGAGCTCGTCGAGTCCAGCCAGGACGGCGACGTCTACATCTTCAAGATCAAGCACACTGCCGCCTGACTTCCGATTCGGTCACTGGAAAGCGGTCGTCGCTTCCAGTGTGGCGGAAAAGCAACAGTTCTTGCGAAAAGAGGCGTCATGCTCCGCATGGCGCCTTTTTCGTTCCTTGTGCAAACCTTCCGTATCCGGCAGGCGCTGGACAATCTGGCGCTTTTGTGTTTACTTCGCGAAAGCTGAATGTGAGTGCTGCTCACGTATATTAGCTGCAATGAATATGAGAGCGCCTTGCAGGTGGGGCAGGGCCGGGGACCCGGCAGGGCGATCGGGCAAACGAAAGAGGGGAATGAAATGCGCAAGGGACTGCGTTTCGCCGTATCCGCGATTGCACTGACTTTTGCCGCCGGCTTGGCCGGAGAAGCCTTGGCTACGGAAGGTATGTTCCAGCACGCCTACGGCCTGCGGCACAAGGCGCTTGCCGGTGCCGGCGTGGCTTCTGCCGAAGATGCCACGGCCATTTCGCTCAATCCGGCTGGTCTCGTGGATGTCGGTGACCAGTTCAACATGGGCATCAGCTTCTTCATGCCTTTCCGGAAGTATGAGGCGACCGGTACGGGTTTCATTCAGCCCGGAACACACAAAAGCGATAAGAACTTCTTCCCGGCACCGACGCTGGCCTACGTGCGTCAGCTCGACTCCGAATCCGCGATTGGTTTCTCCATTTTTGGAAATGGCGGCATGAACACCTCCTATGACGCCTTTCCGAATACGACGGGAGGCTGTACGGCGGCCGTTCTTGGTGGTGCGCCTTGGGCAACGGGTACTGGGCCGTTCTGTAACGGCAAGGCCGGTGTGGACCTGATGCAGATGTTCGTCTCAGCGGCCTATGCGCGCAAGTTCGGGGACAGGCTCAGCATTGGCATCGCGCCCATTTTCGCCATGCAGCGCTTCAAGGCTTATGGTCTGAACGGTTTTGCCGGCCTCTCGCAGGATCCGGCCAATTTCTCCGGTCGGGGTTATGACTGGTCGTTCGGAGGAGGTGTCCGTTTCGGTATCACATACAAGCCCACCGACCGCCTGAGCATCGGCGCGTCCTATCAGACCAAGATGTGGATGAGCAAGTTCGACAAGTATGCGGGCCTGTTCGAGAACAACGGCGATTTCGATATCGCTGGCAATCTGCAGGTCGGACTTGCCTATCAGCTTACTGACGACCTGAAGGTCATGCTGGACTATCGCCGCATCTTCTATTCCGATGTGGATGCCATTTCCAACTCCAGCATCACGGGCCTTCAGTTTGGTGCTTCCGGGGGACCGGGTTTCGGCTGGCGCAATACAAATACCGTCAAGCTCGGTCTGGAATATCAGTATTCCGATGATCTGGTTCTCCGTGCCGGCTATGCGTACATCTGGCCCAATCCGGTCAAGGGTACGGATGTCAGCATCAATATCATTGCACCCGGCGTCATCCGGCATGAAATTACCGGAGGCGGCACTTGGCGCATGAATGCCAACAACGATATCGATTTCGCCTTCATGGTCGCGCCGCAGGGCAGCCAGACGGGAGCCAACAACTATGATAGTGGAATCACAAAACTGAAAATGTACCAGCTCGAGTTCTCCGTCGGCTGGACCTACAATTTCGGAGCAGGCTCCACTCGGGCCCGCTGATCTGATCTGCCGATCCCTCCTTTCGGCAGCAATAAGGGCGTCATGGTCACCATGGCGCCCTTTTTCATGCATTTTCCGGAGTCAGGATACTGGACAGGATATGCAGTATAATAATATATGAATACATCGGAATTTGATAATAACGCATGTAAATTAGAAATACCTAATATATAAGACTGGTAAATGACAGTCATTTTCATATGAGATATTTCTCATGTACGTGCGTCCGAATGGCCGGGGTGTTTCGGGGACGGCCAAAGGACAGGAGAGGAGTCGAGGAGAGGGGAAACATGAAAGAGACACGAATTCGTGCGGCAACAGCCGCTGCGATCCTCGTTTGCATGCTTGCGCCGCAGGCCGGGGCCACCGAGGGCATGTTCCAGCATGCCTACGGCCTGCGTCACAAGGCACTGGCGGGTGCCGGCGTGGCTTCCGTGGAGGATGCCACCGGTATCTCGATCAATCCGGCCGGCCTGGTGGACGTCGGCAATCAGTTCAACATGGGCGTGAGCTTCTTCATGCCGTTCCGCGAGTATACCGCGACGGGAACGACGCGGATCTCCACGGGAACGCACGAGAGCACCGGCAATTTCTGGCCGGCGCCGACTCTGGCCTATGTCCGCCAGATTGACGCGGATTCCAGCTTTGCCTTTTCGATCTTTGGCAACGGCGGCATGAACACGACCTACAAGGCCTTCGCGTCTTCCCTGGGGTGTCCGCAGGGGGGAGCCTTCTGTGATGGCAAGGCGGGCGTGGACCTGATGCAGATGTTCGTTTCCGCCGCCTACGCCCGGCGCTTTGGCGAGCGGCTGAGCATTGGCGTCGCTCCGATCTTCGCCGTGCAGCGTTTCAAGGCCTATGGGCTGCAGGGTTTTTCTGTCATGTCCTATGATCCGGCCCACTTTTCCGGAAACGGCTATGACTGGTCCGTCGGTGGCGGTGCCCGCGTAGGGCTGGCCTACCGGATTTCCGATACCCTCAGCTTCGGCGCGTCCTACCAGACCAAAATGTGGATGACCAAGCTGGACAAGTACCGCGGCCTCTTTGCGGAGGAGGGCAATCTCGACATTCCCGCCAACCTGCAGGTGGGCATCGCCTGGCAGGCGACAGACCGGCTGAAGGTCATGCTGGATTACCGGCATATCTTCTATGACGGAGTGAAGGCCATCGGTTCGTCCAGTGTTTTCAACGGCGTCGACCAGTTCGGAACCGACAACGGTCCCGGCTTCGGCTGGCAGGACAGCAACACTGTCAAGCTCGGCCTGGAATACCAGTGGAGCGATGATCTCATCCTGCGTGCCGGATATGCCTATATCTGGCCGAATCCGGTGCCGGCGACGGAAACCGCCATCAACATCATTTCCCCCGGTGTCATCCGGCACGAATTCACGGCCGGTGGAACCTGGCGATACGATGCGCACAACGACCTGGACTTCGCCTTCATGGTTGCTCCGGAAAGCAGCCAGTCCGGAGCCGTGCCTGCAATCTATGGCGGCGGCTACAGCAAGCTGAGCATGTATCAGTTCGAGTTTTCCATCGGCTGGACATACAACTTCGGGGCGGGATCCAGCCGGGCGCGCTGATCCTGGCGTCCTGCGCCGAAGAAATTTCAGGTTTCACCATCAAGGGCGCCGGCCAGCCGGCGCCCTTTTCACATGCCCTTCGATTGGCGTCAAAGTGTCGCAAAAGAATGCAACCAATCACATTCATTTGTGGTGAAAGTGTTTGCTGTCGCTGTGGGGGAACATGGGGAGACCGCCCACGGTAGGTAGGCGGCGGCGGGAAGAACGGCATGGATCAGAACATGATCATGTTCTGATAAGCCTCAAAAAACAGATATTTCCGACCGCTTTTCTCGGGTCTTTGGCAGGGCGCTGCCGAAAGCGGAAAAACAGGAATTTCTCATATGAGAAAAGCCTAATAGAAGAAAATTTTTATATAAGAACAATCTAATCAAGTATAAATTCATGAAGATGGAATACTTCTTTCCGATTTTTCACATTCAACCTTGCAAATATACGTATGTTTGCTAAACATGTCTCCGTCTCGGGACGGGGATGTGGGAAATCCTCTTGCCGGGCGAGAACAATAGACATCCGGGAGGGATTATTGCCCATGAAAAAAAATGCACTTGCATGCATCGCGGGCCTTGCGGGCGTGGCCCTGGCCGCGGTTGCCCAGGCGGGGACGGTTCGTGACGACGGTCTGAAGCCCTACGAGGTAGTCGGTGACATCGCCATTCCCAAGCCTCTGACGGACAAGCCGGGTGATCCGGCCAATGGCCGCAAGCTGGTTGCCAACCGCAAGAAGGGCAACTGCCTTGCCTGTCACAAGATCGAGCAGATGAAGGACTTCCTCTTCCACGGGGAGATCGGTCCGGAGCTGACGGATATCGCCAGCAACATGCCGGCCTCCGAAATGCGCCTTCGCCTGGTCAATCCGAAGATCGTCAACCCGGATACCATCATGCCGGCCTTCTACAGGGTCGATGGCCTGTACCGGGTGATGAAGAAGTTTCAGGGCAAGCCCATTCTCACGGCCCAGGAGATCGAGGACGTGATCGCCTTCCTCGTGACTCTCAAGGCGCCGAAGTAGGGCATTCCGGTCAAATCGAGCAGACAGCGACAGTAGCCAAGGAGCAGAACGAATGAGCAAAATGAGGATTGAGGTCATAGACCGGCGCACCTTCATGGTCGGTGCGGGCGCAGCGGCCGCCGCGCTGGCGGGGCTGGGGCTGCCGACTCTGGCCAATGCCACACCTGAGCAGGCGATGGACTTCATCGAGAAACTGACCGGTGGCGCCAAGCCTGCCGAGGGCAAGGTGAAGATCGAGATGCCGGAGATCGCCGAGAACGGCGCCACGGTTCCGACGAAGGTTTCGGCCGACAGCCCGATGACGGATCAGGACTACTGCAAGTCCATCTCCATCATCTCGACCAAGAATCCGTATCCGCACATCTGCACGTTCCATTTCACCCCGCGTTCCGGAAAGGCCTGGGCCTCCATCCGCGTGCGCATGGCAACGACGCAGGACGTCTATGCCGTGGCGCAGATGTCCGATGGCAAGTGGTACATCACCAAGACGACGGTGAAGGTTACCATCGGCGGCTGCGGTGGCTGAGCATGATCCGCTCGCCAGCGAGTGCGAGGGACAGATACGGAATACTTGAATTCAGGAGAAGAACGACATGGCGAAAGCTCGCGTGAAGGTTCCGAAGACGGCCAAGGCCGGTGACGTCATCACCATCAAGACGCTGATCAAGCACAAGATGGAATCCGGAAACCGCAAGGACAAGAAAACCGGCAAGAAGATCCCGCGGCACATCATCGACAAGTTCACAGCGAAGTACAACGGCGAGGTCTTCTTCAGCTCCGATTGGGAAGGTGGCGTTTCAGCCAATCCCTATTGCGCCTTTACCTGCAAGGTCGACAAGTCCGGCGACTTCGAATTCGTCTGGCATGACGAAAAGGGTGAAGAATACAAGGCCACCGCAAAGATCACGGTCGGCTGAGGCGGCCGGGCCGGATTCCGCGACAGACGGAACCGCATGGACAAGACACATCGGGAGGAAACATGTCCAGGAAGGGTAAGAACATGACCACGGGCGGCGGGAAACTGGCGGCGGTTGCTGCGGGTTTCCTGCTCGCCGCGGGGTTCGTGGCGGGGCTTTCGACACCTGCCAGCGCCTGCGAGGAATGCAAGGGCAAATACGAGGTGGAAGGGCGCAAGTCCGGCTATCTCTTCTCCAATCCGGAGACCCGGGCCATTCAGGATGACGACTTCGCCAACGGCGGCATGCTGTGGGTGGAGAAGGGCGCCGAACTGTGGAACAAGGTGGATGGCAAGGCGGGCAAGTCCTGCGCCAGCTGCCACGGCGACGCCGAGGAATCCATGAAGGGCGTCTACACCGTCTATCCGAAGTACGTGCAGGAGCTCGGCAAGCTGGAGAATCTCGAGCAGCGCATCAACCGCTGCCGCGAGGCCAACATGGGCGCAAAGGCCTGGAAGTGGGAGTCCGACGATCTGCTCGCCATGACAACCTATATCGGCTACCTCTCGCGTGGCATGCCGATGAACGTGAAGATCGACGGTCCGGCTGCGCCTTTCTTCGAGAAAGGCAAGGAGGAATATTTCAAGCGTCGTGGCCAGCTCGACATGGCCTGCAAGCACTGTCACTACGATCATGCCGGGCAGTACATTCGCGCCGACCTGATCTCCGAGGGACGCGGTGGCGGTGCGTTCCCCGCCTATCGTCTGAAGTGGCAGAAGATCGGCTCCCTGCATCGCCGCTTCAAGGGCTGCAACAAGCAGATCCGGGCGCAACCCTACAAGGCGGGATCCGACGAGTACGTCAATCTCGAGCTCTTCGTGAAATGGCGCTCGCGCGGACTGCCCGTGGAGGTTCCGGCGGTGCGCCGCTGACAAGGAACGGGAAAGCGACAGCAACCGGGAGGGGGCGGTGCGGCTCCGGCCCCTCCCAGCCATCCATTCATTGGAACATTTTCAGACGGGGAATGCACAGCGTCCGTCGCGCACGACGGCTCCCGGAAAGTGCGGACAACGGCATGATGCCGGAGGCAGGCCGGAAAAGGCGGCCCTGCGCAGTCAAGGCAGAAAATCGAGGAAACGACCAGTGCTCATTCACAGACGGGATTTCATCCAGCTGACTCTTGCAGCTCTCGCCATGACCGGCGGTTCGGTCTCCGCCCTGCGTTCGGCGGTTGCGGAGAAGTCCATCACACAGGACGATATCCTGAAATTCGAACCGAAGGGGCAGGTGACCCTGATCCACCTGACGGACATTCACGCACAGCTCAATCCGATCTATTTCCGCGAGCCCAGCGTGAATATCGGTGTCGGCGAGGTCATGGGCCTGCCACCCCATCTCACCGGCGAGGATTTCCTGAAATATTACCACATCAAGCGGGGTACGCCCGAAGCCTATGCCCTGACGTATCTGGACTTCGAGAATCTGGCCCGCACCTACGGTCGGGTCGGCGGCATGGATCGAGTCGCCACGCTGGTGAAGGCGATCCGGGCAGAGCGTCCCGGCAAGTGCCTTCTGCTGGATGGCGGCGATACTTGGCAGGGGTCCTAGACGGCGCTTCAGACCGGCGGACAGGACATGGTGGACTGCATGAACATGCTGGGTACCGACGCCATGACGGCCCACTGGGAGTTCACCTACGGCGAAGACCGGGTCAATGAACTGGTGGAGAAACTGGAATTTCCCTTCCTGGCCGGCAATGTGATCAACACCGAGTGGGAAGAGCCGGTCTTCAAGGCCTTCGAGATTTTCGAGCGTGGCGGTGTGAAGGTGGCGGTCATCGGTCAGGCCTTTCCGTACACTCCGGTGGCCAATCCCCGCTACAAGATCCCCAACTGGTCCTTCGGCATCCGCGAAAAGATGATGCAGAAGCATGTCGAGGATGCCCGCGCCGCTGGTGCCGAGCTGATCGTGATGCTGTCGCACAACGGCTTCGACGTGGATCGCAAGATGGCGCGTCGGGTAAAGGGGATCGACGTCATTCTCTCCGGCCATACGCATGATGCCCTGCCGGACGTGGTGAAGGTCGGCAAGACCATCATCGTCTCCTCCGGCTGCTCCGGAAAGTTCGTCTCCCGTCTCGATGTGGAGGTGAAGGATGGGCGCATGGTGGACTATTCCTACAAGCTCATGCCGGTGTTCTCCGATGCCATAACACCGGATCCGGAAATGGCGGCCTTCATTCGCAAGGTGCGTGAGCCATACCTGAAGGACATCACCGAGAAACTCGGCACGACGAAGGGAGCTCTCTACCGCCGCGGCAACATCAACGGCACCTTCGACGATCTGATCTGCGCGGCGCTGATGGAGAAGAGGGATGCGGAGATTGCCCTGTCGCCCGGTTTTCGCTGGGGGCCGTCCCTGATCCCGGGCTCCGACATTCTGGCGGACGACGTCTATTCGCAGACGGCCATCACCTATCCGAATGCCTATCGTACCGAGATGACAGGCAAGATGCTCAAAGACATTCTCGAGGACGTCTGCGACAATCTCTACAACCCGGATCCCTACTACCAGCAGGGCGGTGACATGGTCCGTTCCGGAGGTATCGCCTACGACCTGCATCCGCTCAAGCCGATGGGGCAGCGCATCCAGAACCTGCGTCTGAGCAGAAATGGCGAGCCCATCGACCCGGCAAAGAAATACGTGGTCGCCGGTTGGGCCTCCGTGAACGAGGGCACGCAGGGGCCGCCGATCTGGAAAATCGTGAAGGACTACATCCGCGAGAAGAAGGTAATCGACATCAAGCCGAATACCGACATCCGGCTGGTGACGAAGTAAGCCCAGGCCCAGGTCTGACACCTTCCCGACCGAACGAGGAGGGCAGGGAGGAAATGACGCCCGGTATGAAGAGCAGAATCACCCGCCGGATGTTGATGAGAGCCGCCGGCCTTGGCGCATTGGGCGCCGGGGCCGGCGCTCTCGTCCGGGATGCGTGGGCAGTCGTGCCGGAGACCCGCAAGGGCCTGGGCCCCGGCGTGGACACCCGACCTTACGGGATGCCCTCGCCGCATGAAAAGGAGGTTGTGCGCCGCTTCATCCCATGGATGAATGCGACAACGGAATCCTCCGTCAGCTTCACTCCACTGCATGCGCTTGAAGGGATCATCACGCCCAACGGTCTGCATTTCGAGCGCCATCATGCCGGGGCGCCGGTGATTGCCCCGGATACCCACCGCC
Organism: Alphaproteobacteria bacterium; assembly: GCA_024279095.1. Classification (GTDB taxonomy): domain Bacteria; phylum Pseudomonadota; class Alphaproteobacteria; order Rhizobiales; family Aestuariivirgaceae; genus Thermopetrobacter. The sequence continues at coordinate 5,066 of JAJRRY010000228.1, read as the reverse complement.
TGCTGATCCACGGCATGGTTGAGCGGCCGCTGGTCTTCACGGTGGAAGACCTCAAACGCTTTCCACGGCATTCCCGCTTTCATTTCCTGGAATGCGCAGGCAACGGAGCGCTGGAATGGCGCGGAGCACAGAACAATGCGGTGCAGTTCACGCACGGCATGATCGCCTGCTGCCAGTGGACGGGCGTCCTGCTGCGCGACGTGCTCCAATATTGCGGCCTGAAGGATGGTGCGAAATGGCTGCTCTGTGAAAGCGCGGACGGTGCAGGGTATGCCCGCTCTCTGCCATTGAAGCGGGCCTTGGACGACTGTCTGCTCGTATTTGCCCAGAACGGCGAGGCGCTGAGGCCGGAGCAGGGCTATCCATTGCGCCTGCTGGTACCGGGCTGCGAGGGGGCGGCATCTGTGAAATGGCTGGCCCGCATAGAAGTCGGCGATGCTCCCTGGATGACGCGGGAGGAAACGGCACGCTATTCCGATCTGCGGCCGGATGGCAAGGCCCGTCTGTTCAGCCTCGAGATGGAGGCCAACTCGGTCATCACGAATCCCTGTCCGGAAAATCCGCTGAAACGGAAAGGCATGCAGCAGCTGTCCGGTCTGGCATGGTCGGGACGGGGGCGCATCACGGCGGTGGATGTCTCTTTCGACGGAGGTGTGAACTGGCGTGCGGCGCGGCTGGAGGAACCTGTGCTGTCGAAGTGTCTGACGCGCTTCCGACTGCCCTTCGAATGGAACGGGGAGGAGATGCTTCTTCAGTCCCGCGCCGTGGACGAAACCGGCTATGTGCAACCGGATTACACGACGAACCGGCGCAACAAGGGCGAAACCGGGATCTATCACAACAATTCCATCACCACCTGGCATGTAGCCGGGACGGGGGAGGTGACGCATGTCCAGCTGGATTGAGCGCACCACACCGCTTTCCCTGCTCCTGCTGCTCGCCGTCTTTACCGCCGGCGAGCCGCTGCTGGCGGCTGACGGGCCGGGGCGCGAGGCGACGCCGGAGGAGATTTCGGCCCTCGATCTCGACGTGCGCGCTGACGGAGCCGGGCTTCCGGAGGGTTCGGGCACCGTGGAGCAGGGAGAGGCGTTGTACGCTGAAAAATGTGCGGCCTGTCACGGCGAGTTCGGAGAGGGTGTCGGGCGCATGCCGGCGCTGATCGGTGGCGAAGATACGCTTGCCTCGGATCGACCGCGGCGGACGGTGGGCTCCTTCTGGCCCTTTGCGCCAACGGTATTCGACTATGTGCGCCGTGCGATGCCCTTCGGACATGCATCGACATTGTCGGTGGATGAAACCTATGCACTCGCCGCCTTCATTCTCAATGCCAACGGCATCGTACGGGATGATTTCGTTGCCGATGGCAGGACGTTGCCGGCGGTGAAAATGCCCAATCGCAATGGGTTTCTGCCCGATGACAGGCCCGGGAAGCCGGCAGTGCGCTGCATGTCGGACTGTCGCAGCGTGCCGCGCATCGTTTCGCGCGCCCGCAAGGAGGAGGGGAAATGATGAATCGTGTCACGGATCGGCGGCTGGCCATTTCCCTGCTGGTGATCGCTCTGGTGGCAATGGTGGGCTTCTTGCCCGTTCCGCCGGCTCAAGCCGCTCAGCTCGTCATGTTCGAGCGCAAATACTGCCCGTGGTGCGTGCGTTGGAAGGAAGATATCGGCAGCTTCTACCACAAGACGGACGAAGGAAAGATTGCCCCCCTGCGCATCGTCGACATGGATGAAAAACGTCCGGAAGACCTGAAGGGCATCAAGGGGGTGGTGTGGTCGCCGACCTTCGTCCTGCTGGATGATGACGGCAGGGAAGTCGGGCGCATGGAAGGCTACCAGAATGAGGAGGCTTTCTGGATCGGCCTCGATGCGCTCATCGAAAAGATGAAGCAGGGCGGGGGCGAGAGGAAGAAGGGCCGAAAGAAAACGGAATGAATCGGGGGAAGCGCCATGAAAACGCCGGTCCGCATACCGCCGGAGGAAATGGAAAGAGGTGCGGGACGCGCCAGCGAATTCCTCAAGACGCTGTCGCATGAGATGCGGTTGCGCATTCTGTGCCTGCTGCTGGAAGGCGAGAAATCGGTCGGGCAGATCGCAAGAGCGCTCGGCCAGAGGCAGGCGGCCGTATCACAGCAGCTGCAGAGACTGCGCGCCGAGCACCTCGTGACCACGCGAAGACAGGGGAAGGAGATCTATTACCAGATCACGAGCGCCGAAGTCTTCTCGATCATGGACGTCCTGCACGAGATCTACTGCGCGTCATGAGCTTTTCGCGTTGCGGCAAAGTGGCTCGTATATATGCTTGACGGAATATGAGCATGTCATCATATAGGAGGCATGTCGCATACGCATTTTTTTCAAGCCCTTTCCGACGAGACACGGCTGCGAATCGTGATGCTGCTGGCACGGGAGGACGAATTGTCGGTTTGCGAGCTGGTGCACGCGTTGCAGCTGTCCCAGCCCAAGGTCTCCAGGCATCTGGCATACTTGCGTGATGCGGGAGTGGCAGGCGTGCGGCGGCAGGCCCAGTGGGTCCACTACCGCCTTCTGGAGACGATGGAACCGTGGAAGCTGGAGGTCATCCGGGCCGCGATGTGCGGTCTGGAGGATGACGAGCAGTTCCGGGAGGATTTTGTGCGTCTGCAGAACATGGAGGGGCGGCCGGACAGGTCGGCTGCCTGAAGGGGAACAATCTGGAAAACGGAGTAGTCATCATGACCGCACAAGGCATGACCATGACCCTGGCGGGTCTGTTCATTCTCATCAGCCTTGGCCTGGCCCATGCTTTCGGCCAGGCCAACCTGGCCCAGCCGTCCTGGCTGTGGTTCACCACGTTCGTTGGTCTGAACCTCTTCCAGGCGGGTATCACGGGCTTCTGCCCGCTGACGAAAATTCTCAAGAAGCTTGGCTTCAAGTGAGAGTTCTCCCCATGCATACGGGAAGAAAAGCGGCTCCGGCTTTGCGCCGGGGCCGTTTTCGTTTATGATCCAGATCAAAATGGAGGATGGCGTACAAGAGAGTCGCGCCATCACGAAAGACCCCCGTGAAGATCTGGAAATGGTCCGGCAAGGGGGCGCAGGCGAGGGAGCGGACATGTCTCGAGGAGACTATCAGGCGCTTTTTTCCGGCAGGCTCTATGGCATTTTGCAATGGGACCGTTTCGGCCGCATCTGGCGATATCTGGAGGATGAGCCGGAAGGCTGGTACGTGCGCGACTTCAGGAAGGCTGCGTTGCCCGAATCTCCCATGCCTGCGGATGCGTTCCGGGTGTGGCTGGCGGAGACCGAGAACTTCCTCCGCCGCCGGCATCGTGAAGATTATTGCGGTTTTCTTTACGTGGATGATCAGGAAGCCCCGACATTCCTGAAGATCTTCGACCCTCGCAAGATGGGTACCTCCTGCGGCTGTTCCGGCGGTATAGAGCCGCGTTGGACGGTTTCGCGGATGCCGCCCGCTCGCGAAGAAACCGCAACCGGGGAAAGCGATGCGGCCACGGAGCAGAGCAGGGGGGCATCTCTTCTGAAACAGCTGTTCGGACGCCGGGTTTCCGCGTTCTTGTGAACGCATCCGGTCTCGGTTAAGGTTCTGAACAGTTCGGTCGACAGGTCTGTTGCGATAGGTGGAGAGGGAATACCTTGGGCAATGCTCTGACGGAAAGGGACTGGGCCTGTCTGAAGGGCATCTCGCTTTTCGCTCGCCTTGGCGAAGACGAACTTGCGGAGATTCTCAAGAGCACCGCGCCCAAGCAGTTTCCCCGTGGCAAGCTGCTTTTCCAGCAAGGTGACAAGGCGAGCTGTTTCTACATCATTCTTGATGGGCTGGTGAAGATCACCCGTACTTCGCCGGATGGAGACGAAGTGGTGATCGGGGTGTTCGGCCCCGGGTCCATGGTGGCAGAAATCGCCATGTTCCTGAATGGCCGCTACCCCGCTTCCGCCGAGGTGGTGGCCGATTCCCGGCTCCTTCCCATCCTTGCGAGCAGCTTCAAGGCCGCCATCATCTCCAATCCGGATCTGGCGCTGGGCATGCTGGCCTCGACGTCACGGCGCGTGCGCGATCTTGTCGAAGAGCTGGAGCACATCAAGGGACAGACGGGTGCTCAGAGGGTGGCGGATTTCATCGTCGGCCTATGCCCGCAATGTGATGAACGGGAGGCTCATATCGACTTGCCCTATGAAAAGGGGCTTATCGCTGCGCGACTGGGCATGAAGCCGGAAAGTTTTTCACGCGCGTTGAAGCGATTGCGTCAGCTCGGCGTACAGATCCAGCGCGATCATGTGAAGATTGCCAATGTGGAGGTGCTCAATCATTTTGCCATGACCGGCGAAGTGATACCCGTGGATACGGACACGAAAGGCAAAAAATAGTCAATACCGCCTCGCGACTGCAGCTGAAGCTGACGGATGCGCATGAAAAAGGCCGGCATGGCCCCGGGGGAAACCATGCCGGCGGGCCCTCCCGCAAGAGGGGCGTTCCTGCAGCTCACAGCCACATGTCGGACATGTCGGTTGCTGTCAGGGTGTAAGTGCCGGTGTTGCTGCCAAAGGAACCAGCGACAAGATAATAGATATCGGTTTCTTCAGGCGTGAAGGTGATATGGGAGTTCAACCATACACCGCCGTCATCGTTGCTCTCGATGATGTCACCGGCCCAGTCCGCCAGCGAGAGGTAGGTATCGGCCAGAGATCCCTGCCCGGTCGGGCTGCCCTCCAGGTCGAAGCTGTATTCGATCCCTTCCTCGAGCCAGACGGCAAACCAGTCGGTATCATTGCCGTTTTCGATCTCGCCGGTTGCACTGTACCCCGGATCGATCCAGCTGGTGGTCTCGGGACCATCGGCATAGTCGTCAGAAGCACCACCGGGAGCACCGCCGGAGGCAGCATCAACGGCAATGGTGTAGGTACCGGTGTTGCTGCCGAAGGAACCTGCCGCAAGATAGTAGACGTCGGATTCTTCGGGCGTGAAGGTGATGTGGGAATTCAGTCCCTCACCGCCGTCGTCATCGGTCTCGATGATGTCACCGGCCCAGTCCGCCAGCGAGAGGTAGGTATCGGCCAGAGATCCCTG
>JAJRRY010000227.1 GCA_024279095.1 Alphaproteobacteria bacterium | reverse complement strand
CCCGCCTACTCCCTTAGCAGGGGAGCGCCTTCGACCACTCGGCCACCTCTCCGGGGCCGTTTATGCCCACAAGCCCAAGCCTTTTCAAGCACTGATTTTCGTCCGTTGACAGGTGGTTGCTCTGCAACGGATTCCACACGTTATAAGGGTTAATGAAAAATTAGCGTGCCTTGTGGGAGAAATTGTTCTATTCAGAGAGTCCGTGATCGACTTGCCGTCGCGCGCACGGGGCTGGCGGGAGTGAAGGTCCATGAGGAGACGTGCAATGAAAAGAATTCTAGCCGGTCTGGCTCTGGCAGGGATTGCCGCTTCCGGGCTGGCGCAGCTGGCCATGGCTGACGAGCGTTTCATCCCGCAGGGATTTGCCTACCGCCCCGGCGATGATCGTCTGCCTCCCATAAATTCCAAACGCTACAAGATCATCACCGAAGCCGACAGGCGCGAATCGGAGATCTACGTGCAGCAGAAGAGCCAGTCGGATTTCGAAGACTACATGATTCACAATCTGCAGCGCGAACAGCATCCCATGCGGCCTGGCTGGCGCTACTACTGATATTCCGGCGGCACCACGGGTTGGTGACGTCAGGCACAATAAAGGCGGCTTCCCTCACGGGAGTCCGCCTTTCTTTTTTCAGCTTTTCTCCAGACTTCAATGCAGGCCCAGCCAGGCACGGGCCCGTGCCAAGGCATCGCGCAACTGCTCGGAATCCAAGTCGGTCGCCAGCTCGGAGCGGTACTGACGGGCCTTCTCATGCCCCTTGATGGCCGCCAGGTTGAACCACTTGTGCGCCTCTGCAATGTCCGGTTCCACATCCCTGCCGAAATAGTAGGCCATGCCCAGCTCGAAGAGCACATCTGCCGCCGCACCCGGAGAAACTTCGCTCTGCGCGGTCATGGAAAGATCGTAGCGAGCCATTTTCATACCCCCCGTAATTGCCTTCTCGTCAGTGGCACCTTCCGTCCCCATCTGCGGAAGTGCCGGTTGCCGGATGGCATGCATTCAGCCAACCTTTGCAATTTATGGTATGGGGAGTTTCGTAAGGAGGTGTAAAAGAGCGTGGTTTGCAATTCATGAACGAACACGCGGCAATTGCATGTATTTCCCGGACCAAAATGCAAATATCCATTTTATTTCAATACTATATGGGAGAATGAAAAGCTGCAGCGCCAATTCCGTGAAAACTGTTTGTTGACCATTTCTCAACGCAGGGCTGCGTCTTGGGAGGCGGCGTTCTTGTTGCTCAGTTCAAGAATGACCGGAAAATGATCGGATCCGGCATTGTCTCCAATGTATGGGCCGGAGACGGTTCGGAAACCGGGAGACGCCAGTATATGGTCGATGGCCAGTTGCGGAAATGGTCCTGCCCAAGCGGGCCATGAAGGCACGTAGGTACGCAGCGGCAGACGGGTGGTGCGTTCAAAAGTGAGCAGCATGCTGGAGAAAGGGGTGGAATTGAAGTCGCCCATGACGATTTTCGGCCCCTTCACACGATTGATGAGCCGCGCCATGGCGCGCATCTGCTTCATCTGCGAACCGAGCCAAGGAAAGCGCAATGTATGCACCACGAAGACGTGCACCCTGCCCTGTGGGGTGCGAACCAGTGCATGCAGGTACGGGGGCCCCTCCCACAGGGATTTGCCGCTGATTTTTTCAATGGGCCAGCGGGAAAAGAAGGCAAGATAGCAATGCGGCAGGTCCATGCAATGACCGACATGTGGCAGCACGTCCTTCAGATCATCCAGAAGCTTCTGTTTGGGAGGCACGAATTCCATCATGCCGACGATGTCCGGTTTCTGTCGGCGGACTTCGGCGGCAATCGCTTTCAGGTCCTTGTTGCGCGCCCACGTGTTGAAACTCATGACCCGGATTCGGCCGTCTTGCGTCTGCTGTGAGGATCCGCCGAGGCGATGGGTATAGGCCCAGAACGACAGTGCCAGGACTCCGGCAATGGCTACCGGCAGGGCAAGTCCGATTCCCTTCCGGGTGAACAGCCCCAGAGCGCAGGCTGCTGTCAAAATGAGAAAATGGATGGTGAACTGGGAGAAGACGTCGAAACCCAGCCACAAAGGCGTGAGCACGGGAAGCGCCAGACCGGTCAGGGCAGCGAAAAGACCAAGACGACACAGAAAGGAGCCGCCCCGCTGTTGCCTGCCGCCCGTGTGCGGGCTGGCGCTTTGCCCGTTTGCCGACTGCAAGACGTTCAGAGTCCCAGTTTTTTCCGCAGCAACTCGTTGACCGCCTTCGGGTTGGCCTTGCCCTGCGTGGCTTTCATGACCTGCCCGACGAACCAGCCGACCATGTTCGGCTTGTTCTTGACGGCTTCCGCTTTGTCGGGATTGGCGGCAATCACCTCGTCCACCACCTTCTCGATGGCAGCGGTATCAGTGACCTGTTTCATGCCCCGCTCCTCCACGATCCGGGCCGGGTCTCCGCCTTCCGTCCAGACGATCTCGAACAGCTCCTTGCCGATCTTGCCGGAAATGTCACCGGACTTGATGAGATCGATGATCTTGCCCAGCTGTTCTGCGGAAACGGGGCTTTCCATGATTGAAAGCCCTTCCTTGCGCAGGCGGCCGAACAGCTCGTTGATGACCCAGTTGGCGGCTAGCTTGCCGTCACGGCCCTTTGCCACCTGCTCAAAGTAGTCGGCATTGGCCGGATCGGCCACGAGCACAGAAGCATCATAGCTCTTCAGGCCGTATTCCTTCATGAGCCGCGCCTTCTTCTCGTCGGGCAGCTCGGGCAGCGTGGCGCGGATTTCTTCTACCCACTCCTCGGTGAAGGTCAGCGGCAGCAGGTCGGGATCGGGGAAATAGCGGTAGTCGTGCGCCTCCTCCTTGGACCGCATGGAGCGCGTCACGCCCTTGCGGGAATCGAAGAGGCGGGTTTCCTGATCGATGGTGCCGCCGTCCTCCAGGATGTCGATCTGCCGCTGTGCCTCGTATTCGATGGCCTGACCGATGAAGCGGATGGAGTTGACGTTCTTGATCTCGCAGCGGGTGCCGAAGGCCTCGCCCGGTCGGCGCACCGAGACGTTGATGTCGGCGCGCAAGGATCCCTGCTCCATGTTGCCGTCACAGGTGCCGAGATAGCGCAGGATGGTGCGCAGCTTGGAGACGTAGGCCTTGGCCTCCTCCGCGGAGCGCATGTCCGGCTTGGAGACGATCTCCATGAGCGCAACGCCGGAGCGATTCAGGTCCACGTAGGAATAATCCGGATGCTGATCATGGATGGACTTGCCGGCGTCCTGTTCCAGATGCAGCCGCTCGATACCGACGGCGATGGTCTCGCCGTCCACCTCGATGTAGACGGTACCCTCGCCGACGATGGGCTGCTTGTACTGCGAGATCTGGTAGCCCTGTGGCAGGTCCGGATAGAAGTAGTTCTTGCGGTCGAAGACGGAAAAGGTGTTGATCTGCGCCTTCAGGCCGAGGCCGGTGCGGATGGCCTGCTCCACGCAGAACCGGTTGATCACCGGCAGCATCCCCGGCATGGCCGCATCCACCAGCGAAACGTGGGTGTTGGGGTCGCCGCCGAACTCGGCGGAGGCGCCGGAAAACAACTTGGCCTTCGAGAGCACCTGCGCATGGATCTCCATGCCGATCACCACCTCCCACGGGCCGGTCGCGCCCTCGATGAAGTTCTTCGGATCCGGAGTGCGGGTATCCACGATTTCGACTGCCGGTGCTTCCATGGCCTGTCCGCCCTGTTTTTCGACTGGCTGTTACTGCCGTCTCTTCTAGTCCATTTCGTGATTCCGCGACAGCGCGAATTGCGGCATGCCGCCTCAGCCCATCGCCACGATGCGGGCGTGAGCCTCCTTCAGCTTCTCCAGCTTCGTTTCGTTTTCCTGCAGGCGCTTGCGTGTGTCTTCCACGACCTCTGGCTTGGCACGCTCGAGGAATTTCTCGTTGGAGAGACGGCCCTTCAGCGAAGCGATTTCCTTCTCCAGCGCCGCCATCTCCTTCTCGAGGCGGGCCTTCTCCGCCTCGAAGTCGATGATGCCTTCCAGAGGCAGCGCGATGATGGCCTCGCCATGAACGATCTGCGCCGCCTTTGCCGGCGGTTCGTCGGCGAGCTCGAATTCGGAGAGGCGCGCCATGCGCATGATTTCCGTTTTCCATTCGGCCAGACGGCGGCGGCTTTCTTCACCTGCACCGACGAGGACGGCAGGGATCTGCATGCCGGCCGGCACGTTCATTTCCGCACGGGTGGAGCGGATGGCGGAAATGGCATCGATGACCCATTTCAGCTCCTCCCCGGCATCCGGGTCGATCATACCCTCGGTCTGCGGCCACGAGCTGAGCATCAGCAGGCCCTCGCCACCGGTGCGCTGCCACAGCTCCTCGGTGATGAAAGGCATGAAGGGATGCAGCAGCTTGAGAATGACGTCCATGGTCCAGCGGGCGGCGGCGCGGGTTTCCTCCTGCGCGGCCTCGGGGCCCTCCTTCAGGACCGGCTTGATGAATTCCAGATACCAGTCGCAGTAGACATCCCACGTGAACCGGTAGATGGCGGCCGCCGCCTCGTTGAACTTGTAGTCCTCGATGGCGCGGGTGACCTCGCGCGCGGTGCGGATGGCCTCGCCGGTGATCCAGCGGTTGAGCGGCTCGCGGCAGGCTGCCGGATCGAAGTCGGGATTGCGGCCCACCTCGTTCATCTCGAGGAAACGGGCGGCGTTCCACAGCTTGGTGCCGAAATTGCGGTATCCGGCGACGCGCGCTTCCGAAAGGCGAATGTCGCGGCCCATGACGGCCATGGCCGCCAGCGTGAAGCGCAGGGCGTCGGCACCGTATTTCTCGATAAGCTCCAGCGGGTCGATGACGTTGCCCTTGGACTTCGACATCTTCTGCCCGTGCTCGTCGCGCACCAGGGCATGGATGTAGACATCGCGGAACGGCACATCCCGCATGAAGTGCAGGCCCATCATCATCATCCGGGCCACCCAGAAGAAGATGATGTCGAAGCCGGTCACCAGAATGGAAGTCGGATAGTAACGCTTCAGCTCCTCCGTCTCGTCCGGCCATCCCAGCGTGGAAAACGGCCACAGCGCCGAAGAGAACCAGGTGTCGAGGACGTCTGGGTCTTGTTCGATGAAGACGATATTTTCCTGAGCAGACCTTTTCTGGCCATCATAAATTTCGACTTTCTTCCCGTATCTTTCCTCTGCAAATTCTATGGCTTGTGCTGGAGTGTCAGCAACGAAAATATGGCCATCGGGACCATACCATGCCGGGATCTGGTGCCCCCACCAGAGCTGGCGGGAGATGCACCAAGGCTGGATGTTCTCCAGCCACTCGAAATAGGTCTTGTCCCAGTTGG
>JAJRRY010000226.1 GCA_024279095.1 Alphaproteobacteria bacterium | reverse complement strand
CTCCTGCATGCGTTTCAGATGACGAGCTGCTTCCAGCAGCCGCACCAGCCGTTCATGCCGCTTGCGTTTCCTGTCCGACATCGTTTCACCCGTTGACCAGCCAGTCGGCAAACCCGGCGATGAAAACGCCGAACATCTCGTCGACCACGAAGAAGAGCAGGAACAGCCCGCCGATCATGATCAGCGGCAGAGAAATGAAATACGCGGGGATCTGCGGCGTCATCCGGTTCACCAGTCCTATGGCGAGATTGACAACCACGGCGTAGACCATGAAAGGGGCGATGGCCTGCAGGGACAGGAAGGTGGCCCGGGACAGCCGGTCCGTCAGGTCGCGCAGATGTCCGCCCACGTCACCGGGAACTCCCACCGGCGAGACGGCATAGGACTCCACCACTGCGGAAAGGGCCTGCATGTGCAGCCCTGTGGCGAAGACCAGCACCGTCGCGGTGATCATGATCAGGGAAACCAACGCAGGCACCGGCTCCTGTCCCTCCGCCGGCATGCCCGGAAAGTTGCCCATGCCGATGAACTGGGTCAGCGCCGTGGCCAGAAACTCGAAGGCGAGAAAGAACATCCGCCCCATGAGCCCCAAGGCCAGTCCCTTCAGAAGCTCCGCCCAGACCAGTGTCAGCAGCGTTCCCGGCGGCGGTTCCAGGGGCGGCGGCATTGCTCCTTCGGCCTGCAGGAGAATGGGGGTTAGCGCGGCAGTGACGCCGATGGCCAGCATGAGGCGCACAAGCACCGGGATGCGCATGGTGGAGTAGCCAGGGAAGACCATCAGCATTGCGCCGATGCGGCAGAAGTAGAGAAAGGCCCACAGCAGCGTTTGCGTCGCGAAGGGCATCGGCATCACGAAATGCTCCCCAGCACCTCCACCTCGACGCCGCGGGCGATCTCCAGCTGCGAGAGCACCGGAAGATTCGGGAACAGCCGCTCGGTGATCATGCGCACGAAGGGGCGTGCGTCCGGCGCCGTGACCAGCGCGAACTCGTGCCCCTCGTCCATGAGCTTGCGGATGACCCGCGTGGCATCCTTCGAGAATTCCTCGATCATCCGCGGATCGATGTTGAATTCGACGATTCCGGTATCGTCACCCCTGTGGATGCTCTCGTGGAACGCCAGATCCCAGCGGTTGCCCAGCCGCAGGATCTTCAGCGGGCCGTCCCCGGCGAGGTCACCGCAGATCTGGCGTGCCAGCCGCAGCCGCACATGCTCGGCGATCTGTTCGGCACGCCGTACATGGGGCGCGATCTCGGCAATGGCCTCCAGGATGATGTCCAGATTGCGGATGGACACCCGCTCGGCCAGCAGCAGTTTCAGGACTGCCTGAATGCCGGAATAGGTCACTTGCGCCGGCACGATCTCGTCGATGAGCCGCTGATATTCCGCCGGCAGCCGGTCGAGCAGCATGCGCACGTCGCGGTAGGACAGAAGCTGCGCCAGGTTGTTGTTGATGGTTTCGCTGAGGTGGGTGAGCATCACCGACATGATGTCCACCGCCTCGAAGCCTTCCATGCGCACCTCGTTGCGCAGATTTTCCGATACCCAGCAGGCGGGCATGCCATAGGCCGGTTCACGGGTCTCCTCGCAGGGCACGGAGGGTTTGCGCCCGTCACCGGTGATGACCAGAACCTCGCCGATGCGCAACTCGTGGCTGGCCACCACCGTTCCGTGGAGACGGATCTGATAGGCCTTCGGCGGGATGTCCAGATCGTCGGAGAGACGGATCTCCGGCGTCACGAAACCGTAGCGCTCGGCGAACTTGCGCCGCATGCGGGCCACCCGGTGCACCAGCTGGTCGTGTTGCTGCATGAAATGCAGGGACAGTTGCTTGCCCAGACACAACTCCAGTGCTGGTGTCTCCAGAGAAGCCTGAAGGGAATTTTCCCGTTCCGCCTCCTGCTGCGCCTGTACTTCCTCCTCTCGGGCCTGTTCCGCTTCCTTCTCCTGCGTTGCCCTCTGGCTGATCATCCAGCCGGCGCCCGCCATGAGCGCACCCAGCACGAAGAAGGGCAAAAACGGCAAGCCCGGCAGCAGGGCGAGCAGGAACATGAGGACGGCAGCCACCATGAGGGCGCGCGGATATCCACCCAGCTGGTGGAGCACGATCTTTTCTGCCGATCCCTTGTTGGAGCCCTTGGAGACCAGCAGGCCGGCGGCCAGCGACACCACGAGGGCGGGGATCTGGGAAACCAGTCCGTCGCCGACGGAAAGACGGGTGAAGACGTCGGCGGCCTGCGACAGGTCCATGCCGTGGCGCGTCACTCCGATGACGATGCCGCCGAAGATGTTGATGGCGGTGATGAGAAGACCGGCGATGGCATCGCCGCGGACGAACTTCGAGGCACCGTCCATGGCGCCGAAGAAGGAGCTTTCCTCCTCAAGGATGCGGCGGCGGCGCTGGGCCTCCTTCTCGTCGATGAGGCCGGCGGAAAGGTCGGCGTCGATGGCCATCTGCTTGCCGGGAATGGCGTCCAGCGTGAAGCGTGCGCCCACTTCGGCAATGCGCGTGGCTCCCTTGGTGATGACGAGGAAGTTGACGATGACCAGAATGCCGAAGACGATCAACCCGATCACGAAATCGCCGCTCATGACGAAGGTGGAGAAACCGCCGATGACGTAGCCGGCGGCGGTGACGCCTTCGTGCCCGTTGGAAAGGATCAGGCGCGTGGAGGCGATGTTCAGAGACAGCCGCAGCATGGTGGCGATCAGCAGCACCGTGGGGAAGGCGGAGAATTCCAACGGTTCGCGGATCCACAACGCCACCATGAGAATGAGAACCGACAGCGAGATGGAGACCGACAGCCCGAGGTCGATCAGCGGCCCCGGTATGGGCAGGAAAAGGATGACGAGAATGACCACGATGCCGATGGCGAAGCCGACGTCGCGCTGGTAGCGGCGGGCTTCGGTGACGGCACGGACGGGTTTGGTACTCTCGATCAGGGCCACCCTAGAATCCCTTCTCGATGCGGGCGTAGACGATGCCTGTGAACTTCTGCAGCTCCGCGCCCATGAACGGCGCCGTGGCCACAATGACCAGCAGGATGATCACGATCTTCGGCACGAAAGTGAGCGTGACCTCCTGCACCTGGGTCAGCGCCTGGAACAGCGCAATGACGATGCCCACCACCATGGCGGCGAGAACGGCCGGGCCAGAGGCGGTCAGCACCACCCACACGGCGGCCCGGACGAGATCAAGGGCATCGGCCTGATTCATTGTCCGGACACCTTCAATCCCGGTTCCATGACGAGAGTCGCGCCGTTGTCCAGTGTCAGCCTTGCCCCGTTGCCGAACACCTCGTATCCGGTCACCGTGCCGCTGATGCTGCCATCGGCGGAAGTGACGGAACGACCCACGAGCGTACCGGCCTGGGTTGCCGAGATCGCGGCAAGGACGGCATCGAGCTTGTCGTTGGTCTTGGTGTTCTGTTCCACGTTGGCGTATGAAGCCAGCTGTGCCATGTACTCCGTGCTGTCCATGGGCTCGGTGGGATCCTGATTCTCCAGCTGGGCCACGAGCAACTGCAGGAAGGCATCGGAGTCCAGCCCCTCAAGAGCCGAGATTTCGTTGCTCTGCGTGGGCGTCACCGTGGGAAGGCTCGTCACCGATCCGATCGCGTCAACGGTCATCCTGCTGCTCCCTCCTGTCTTTTGCGCGGTGCATTCTCCACCGCGGCAGTTTCCTGTCCGCTCTCTCCACCGGCTTGCGCTTCCTCCGCCTCGTAGAGCCGGCGGATCTGTTTCAGGGCCTCGAAGTTGCGCCCCGTGTTGACCAGCGCCCGCACATGGGAAAGCGCATTGGCCACCGGCGTGCCCTCGTGGACCGGCAGCAACTCCAGATAGAGACGATAGAACTCCTGGCGGGCGGAAAAACCGCTGGAGGGCTCGATGAGCATCTTCTGCACCGTGAAGTAGAGACGCCTGAGCGGCGTGGTGGCCTCTTTCTCCTGCATCACGTGGTTCTCCAGCAGGAAGACCACATTGTTCAGGAACTCCAATGTCGTCTTGCGGTCCACCCGGATCACTGCGCCGTTGACGTAGACCCGCTCGCCGGCGCGCAGGGAAATGCGTATCGTTCCACTCATTTCAGCCCGTCCCGGATCATCTCCATGATGTCCACGATGTCGGAGAAGGATCCCTTCTCTCCCTTCTCGATGCGCTCCAGCTCGCGCAGAACCCAGATGCCGATGGAGATGAGATTGGCCTTCAGCTGATCCGGCAGACCGTTTTCCGGAGAGGTGAGGTCGTCGAGGAAGTAGAACCACAGACGTTGCACGAAGTGCCGTGCCTTCACCGCCTCAACCGAATCCATTCCCTCCTCTTCCGCCTCGCGCATCATGCCTATGGCATGGTCGATCGCCATGGCCTCGTTGGCCCGTTCGGTGGTGAAGTCATCACCGGCGATCTCCTGGTAGGCCTTCCGATACATCCCGCTTCCATCCCCTTCTTCAGGTTCGCATAACGGCCCTGCGGTCACTAGATGAAGCTCAACAGGGTCAGGTTCTGCAGCCGGCCGGTCACCGAATACGAGGTTTCAAGCTGCACGGAGAGCTCGTTGACCCGTGCCGCCACCTCGTGAAGATCCACCTGCTCCATGCCGACGATCTCCTTGTCGATCAGGTCCTGCTGGAGCTCCAGCCTGTCCTGCGCACGGCGCACGCGTTCCTCGCGGAAACCGATGTCGCCCCGCATGCGGTCGACCTCCGCGATACCGTTGCCGATCGCCGACATCGCCCGGTCCACCACCTCTTCGCGGGCCTCGGCATTGAGCGTCTCGATGCCCAGCCCCGCCATCATCACGTATGCCATCTCAAGCTTGCGTATCGCTGGATTGTTGGCACTGGCGGTGGCCGGCACCACGTCGTCAAGCGAAACCAGAGCCATGAGGCTGTCATCGGTGGCATTCGACCACAGGCTCTCCCACTGCGGCGATGTGAAGAGCGCAGCAAAATCATTGTCCAGGAAATCGGCCATGTCGGCGGCGGAGATGGACACCGTGGCCGGGTCCGAAGGTGGCACGCCGAAGCGGGTAATGAAGGCGTTCTCCACTGCCGTGCGCGCTGCCGAGGGCGGATCGGCAAAGTATTCCGTCAGCGGCTGCTCGGTAATGTTCTTGCCTCCGAAGACATACGACCCCTGGGACGTGGCGTTGATCGCCGAGGTGAATTCCTCCAGCAGCATGCGGGCATGCGAGGAAACCTGTTCGGGAGGCACCTGTCCGGCCTTCAGCGGCGCGAGACTTTTCAGAAGATCCTGAGCCCCGGCTCCTGCGAGTTCAAGCGACTGTTGCGCCACCTGCAGGCGCCCGGCGCTGATGGCGGCATCGGTCTTCAGCCCCTCCAGAAGCGCGCTCTGGGATCGGGCGGAGACAAGAACGGAGGAACGTCCACCCAGTTCCAGCCCGAGATCCGCATGCCGTCCAGACGCCAGTTCCAGATTGGCCTTCTCCAGATCCCGCCGCACCCGCGTGGTGGCGGCGGGTGTGGAAAAGGGCGTGACGAGATCCGGAACCAGCGACGACTTCATGGCATCACCTCATGGCGTTCATCAGTTCGCCCAGCATGTTGTCGACCGTGGTCAGAAGCCGGGCGGTGGCCTGGTAGGAACGCTCCAGGCGCATCATCAGTTCCAGCTCGCTGTCGAGGTCGACGCCGGTGGCCTTGGAAAGGGCATCGGAAGCCCGCGTCAGCAGAGCCGAGCTGTAGTCGGCGTTGCGTGCGGCATTGGCACGGCGCTGCTCCACCCAGGAGACGGAGAGCCCGGCGAATTCCTTCACCGAGACGGAATCGGACAGCCCGGCCGACGGATCGAAGGCTCTCGGCGCATCCAGCGCCGCGTTGAGCTCCAGCAGCCGGTCGGTGTAGCCGGCCACGCCGGTGGTGTTGTAGACATAGGCGGCACCGCCCATGCCGCCGTCACGCAGCAGGAAGGGATCACCCCCCGTCAGCGGATCGACCGCCGGATTGACCTGCAGGTCCCGCGCCAGTCCCGGCACATGCGTGCCGGAGGGCGGCATGGCGGGAGATCCGGACCAGGTGAAAAGGCCGGGCACATCAGGATTGCCGCCTCCGCTCTGATCGCTTTCGGCGAAAGCCTCGATCAGGCCGCGCGCCATTTCGTCAAGCTGCTTTTCCCAGCCTGCAGCCACCTCGTCGCGCAATTCGATCAGGCCGCTGATGCGTCCGGAGGAAAGACGCATCACGGCTCCGTCGCCGGTTACCGGCACATTGTCGATGTAGACCTGTCCGCCCGGCATGCCTGATGTCAGTGTCGGCAGAGGATCGAAGCGCACCTCCCGCGGGCCCCGTTCGTAAAGCACGGCGCCGCCGGTGGTATAGATTGCCAGCCCGCCGTCATTCTGCTCCACCGTGCGGATATCCAGTTCCTCGGCCAGCTCGACCAGCACGCGGTCGCGCGTATCCTCGTTCTGGACGCGCTCGGTATCGGTCAGCCGCCCCGTCACGATGGCCGCATTGGCCTTGTGGAACTCCAGCAGCAACGCGTTGATGCGGTCGACAGAGCGAGCGATCTCCTCGTCGGCACTGCGGCGCAGATCGGCCACCGTCTCCGCGCCACGACTGATGCCGGCAGCCAGATCGCGGGCGGATCCCACGACCTGCGAGGCGGCGGAGGCACTGTCCGGCATCGAGATGAAGGCATGCAGGTCGGTCTGAAGCCTGTTCATCATCGCGGATGGCGAAATCTCGCTGTCCACGTCACCGTAGATGAGCTGCAGCTCGTCGAGGCCGTCCTGCAGCGTCATGTTCGCGGTATGGACGGATGTGTATTCCAGGACCTGTTCCAGTACGTTGCGGTCTTGGGCACGGTTCACGGAGACGCGCAGGATGCCGTGGGTGGCGGAGACGTTCTCCGCGATGCGCCGCGAATAGTCCGGGTTGTCGGCATTGGAAATGTTCTCGGAAACCACCTGCGTGCGGCTGGAGATGGCCGACAGGGAGGTACGTGCCGAATTGAGAACCGCGCCGAGTGACATCCTTCAGTTTCCCGTTCCGTCAGGCATCAGGCGGAAGCCGTCAGCGTTTCAGGTTGACCGCGACATCCATGAGTTCCGCACCCGTCATGAAGGTCTTGGAGTTGGCCGTATAGCCGCGTTGTGCCTCGATCATTGCGGTGAGCTCGGAGGCCAGGTCCACCGTGGATTGCTCCTTGGCGCCGGAGATGATGGCGCCGAAGCCGTCGGAGTTGGCGAAGCCCATCAGCACGTCGCCGGAAGTGTCGGTCGGGGTGAACACGTCGCCGGGCAGCAGTTTCAGGTTGTCCGGGCTGCGCACCGTGGCAAGGGGGATCTGGTAGGTGGAGCGCTTCTCCCCGTTGGGGAAGGTGCCGTACATCACCCCGTCCTCGCCGATCTTGAACAGTTCGTAACCGGTCGCCGCGTTGCCATTGATGTTGACCGCCAGAATGTTGAAATCTGCGGCATACTGGGTGGATCCGGTGATGTCGAGCGTGAGGGTCTCGCCACCGGGCACCGCGAAGGTCAGCGTAGTGGGCGAGGCGGCATCCAACTGGCCGTTGGTGGGATCGAAAGTCAGTGTCTCCGTGGCCAGCGGGCCGGAAGCGTAGGGGAAGGGGCCGCCGGCAGCCGCTTCGGCCTGATCGTAGATGGCCACCTCCCAAGTGTTGTCGGCGGTCTTGGAATAGTACACGTCCACCAGTACCTCGCCGCCAAGGCTGTCGTAGGCCACCAGCGAGGTCTTGAAGGAGTAGGTTGCCGTGGCGGAATTGGTGGACGGCAGGTCGGCGGCGGCCACGACGGCGGCGTTGGCATCGAGATTGAATTTCAGGTCGCCCGTAGTCGAAGGAGTGGCATCGAGCGCCATGTCGGACTGCCGCACCCGCTCCAGTCCGGCGAAGCCGTTGGCAGTCAGAGTGGGATCGGTACCGTCGGTGATGTCGAAACCGAGCAGGTAGAAGCCCGCGGAATTGACCAGATAGCCGTCCTTGTCCGGCACGAAGGCCCCGGCACGGGTCAGGAAGCGGGTGCCGGAGGCGTCCTCCACGATGAAGAAGCCGTCACCGGCCACGGCCAGGTCGGTGATGGAAGTCGTGTTAATGAGCGTGCCCTGCTCGGAAACATGTCTGCGAACCGTCGTTGTCACGCCGCCGGAGACGTACTTTCCGGTAAGCTGCTGCGGAATCATGGAGGAGAACTCCGTCTCCGCCCGCTTGAAGCCGACGGTATCGGCATTGGCGATGTTGTCCGCCACGGTGGAGAGCTTGTTGCTCTGGGCCAGCATGCCGGAGACGCCGGTACGCATGATGTTTCCGATCGACATTGCCACAGCTCCTCGCAGAATTCACCACAGTTGCCGCCAAGTCTTCCGCATCAGCCTTGCGCCGGGCTTGCGCCCCGTCTCTGGAGAAAAAAGGGCCGCCCACACGGACTGCGGGCGGCCAGGATGCCAGGACAGGGAGGTCTGCCGCCTGGTCGTTTCATCCGGGTTCCTCCGGGCGGAGTCATGCGAGGCCGGAAGGCGGGATTCCTGCCCGCATGAAGACACCCGGCAGGATGTTCAGGCCGTCTGCAGGGCCCGATCGTGAAAGGCATCGGAAACGGACGGTTTCCCTCGTGCCTGCTGCGGATTGCTGTGCAGGCAGTATCCGAGGTAGCGCTTGGAATCGATGGGGTCATATCCAAGCCTCTGGCGCAACTTCTTGCGCAGCTTGGAGATGTGGCTTTCGATCACCGATTCCTCGACGCTGTCCTCGAAGATGCCATAGACGCAGTCGAAGAGCTGCCGCTTCGTCACCCTCCGGTCGCGATGCATCACCAGATGATGCAGGATGCGGTATTCGCGACGCGGAAGCTGCATGGGCTCCCCGCCCACAAGGGGTGGACGGCCGTCGGGAAAGACCTCGATGTCGCCGGCCACCATGGCGGCATCATTGGCACGCATGCGGCTCATGATGGCGCTCACCCTTGCCAGTATCTCGCGCACATGCACCGGCTTGCGCACCACGTCATCCACGCCGACGGAAAACAGTTTCAGGACCTCGTTGAGCGAATTCATGTCGCTCAGGGCGATGATCGGCGTCCGGATGCGCCGGCGCACCACGGCGGCGAGATCCTCGCATTCCGGGCAACCGCCGAGAAGCACCGCCTCGATAGCCGCAAGCTCGCTTTCCGGCGTCGCCTCGAGCCAGTTGCGGAACTCCTCGGGATGGAAGCCTGCGGAGGCGACCCCCTCGCGACCGAAGCTCTTCCTGTATCCCTCGAGGACAAGTTCGCGCTTGTCGACGATTATGATCATTGCCTCTCTCCCAGCCCTTTACCATTCGGTAAGTCGAATCAGGGAGATTGTCGCCAATCGGCACAAAACTGTGCACTTGCAGGTTCAGTCCATTGACCTGATTCCCGTGTACGGAGTATATT
>JAJRRY010000225.1 GCA_024279095.1 Alphaproteobacteria bacterium | reverse complement strand
CGGATGACATCCTGACGTCCGCAGGCGTGGTGTTGTCCGTCTACATCCGCGAGCCGGAGTTCGTCGGGCAGACGAAGGACAGGCTTTCCACGCCGGAGGCTTCACGTATTGTCGAGGCGGCAATCCGGGATCATTTCGATCACTGGCTGGCCGGCCACAAGGCGCAGGCGGACAAGCTGCTCGAATGGGTGCTGGAGCGGGCCGACGAGCGTCTTGCGCGACGGCGTCAGAAGGAAGTCTCCCGCAAGGCCGCGACCCGCAAGCTGCGCCTGCCGGGCAAGCTGGCCGATTGCACGGCGCGCGACCGGTCGGACACGGAGATTTTCATCGTCGAGGGTGATTCCGCCGGTGGATCCGCCAAGCAGGCCCGGAGACGCGAAACGCAGGCGGTGCTGCCGCTGCGTGGCAAGATCCTCAACGTGGCCAATGCCAGTCGAGACAAGATTGCTGCCAATCAGCAGTTGGCCGACATCATCCAGGCGCTGGGCTGCGGCACTGGCAGGAAGTATCGCGAGGAGGATCTGCGCTACGAGCGGGTCATCATCATGACGGACGCCGATGTGGACGGTGCGCACATTGCTTCCCTGCTCATCACCTTTTTCTACCGTCAGATGCCACAGCTTATCGAGAACGGTCATCTCTTTCTGGCCGTGCCGCCTCTGTACAAGATCACGCAAGGCGCAAAGACGGCCTATGCCCGGGATGATGCACACAAGGAGCAGCTTCTGGCTGAAGAATTCACGGGGCGTGGCAAGGTGGAGATTTCGCGCTTCAAGGGGCTGGGTGAAATGCTGCCTGCCCAGTTGAAGGAAACGACGATGGATCCCGAAAGGCGCACGTTGTTGCGCGTGGCGATACTCGATGATGATCGTGACATCACGGATGATACGGTGAGCCGTCTCATGGGGTCGAAGCCGGAGGCCCGTTTCGCCTTCATCTCGGAACGCGCCGAATTTGTCGATGACGATCTGCTGGATGTGTGATGCCGCATCTCGGCTGCTGATTGCTGTCGAAGCCGCGTGTATGGTTTCGCAGCACATGTGATTTTTCTGAAAAGTCCATAAAATCAGGATGTTGTTCTGGAATTCCGAAAAGTTCATGATGCTGCGTCGGGGCTGCCGTGCGACTGGACGGAAGGTGGGTTTTTCCCCGGGGGGGATTTGTAATGTGGCCAGAAAATAAAACCTCTTGACGGGTGCCGGATTTTGCGTTCGGATACGTGTCCGGGAACCCTTGGCGACAGGGGTTCTTAAGGGAGAAAAAGAAGTCAAACCACCAGGGGGATCAGAGGCCTCGCAACGCTTTCGGGAATACAGTCGGGACCAGTCGTTGCGGCATCCGTTCCGCCGGATGCCGGTAGGACCGGTTTCATGCCTGCATGGTCTTCCCCCGTTCATTGAGGAAAGAAGGATCTTCACATGAAACGCACTCTGCTTTCGATCGCTCTTGGCGCAGCCGTGTCCGTGGCCGCCGTAACCGCCGCATCCGCCGGCACCCTGCAGGACGTCAAGGCCAAGGGCTTCGTCCAGTGCGGTGTGTCCCAGGGCCTGCCGGGTTTCTCCAACCCCGACGACAAGGGCAACTGGACCGGCATTGACGTGGATCTGTGCCGTGCCGTGGCCGCAGCGATCTTCGGTGATGCGAACAAGGTGAAGTTCACCCCTCTGTCCGCGAAGGAGCGTTTTACCGCCCTGCAGTCCGGCGAGATCGATCTGCTGTCGCGCAATACCACCTGGACGGCAACCCGTGACACCGCGCTGGGCCTGAACTTCGCCGGCGTGAACTACTATGACGGCCAAGGCTTCATGGTCCGCAAGTCTCTTGGCGTGACCTCCGCCATGCAGCTGAATGGCGCCGCCATCTGCACCAACACCGGCACCACCACCGAGCTGAACGTCGCCGACTTCTTCCGTTCGCACAAGATGCAGTACGAGGTCGTGGCCTTCGAGAAGGCCGACGAGGTGGTCAAGGCCTATGACGAGGGTCGTTGCGACGTCTACACCACCGATCGTTCCGGTCTGGCCGCGCAGCGCCTGAAGCTGAAGAACCCGGATGAGCACATCGTGCTGCCGGAGATCATTTCCAAGGAGCCGCTGGGCCCCGTGGTCCGTCAGGGTGACGATCAGTGGTTCGACCTCGTGAAGTGGACCCTGTTCGCCATGGTCAATGCCGAGGAGCTGGGCGTGACCTCCAAGAACGTTGACGAGATGAAGAAGTCCAACAACCCGGCCATCAAGCGTCTGCGGGGTGTCGAGGGCAACTTCGGCGAAAATCTCGGTGTGTCCAACGCCTGGGCCTACAACATCATCAAGCAGGTGGGCAACTATGGCGAGTCCTATGATCGCAACGTCGGTCCGAAGACCCCGCTGGGTCTGGCGCGCGGTCTGAATGCCCTGTGGAACAAGGGCGGCATCATGTATGCCCCGCCCATCCGCTGATCAGTCATGAAAACCGGTTCCGGCCGGCGGGAAACGTTTCAAGCGTGTTCCGCCGGCCGGGCCGCATTGTTTGCCGGCTAGTCACATGAAACGGCGACAGGACGGCTTCATGCGTCCGAGGGGGCTGGAGACTCCGGCCATGCGCGGATGCGGCACATGCAGGCTTGTTCGCCGTTTTCACACCTGGATCATCCGGATGGCGTCCGTGAAGGACAGCGCTCTGTCGACAACAGGGCAGGCGGACCGTCAATCCCGTTTCATTTCTGACGCAGGCATCCCGAGAGGGGGGATTTCACCATGAGCGCCGCAAGCGAGCATGCGGAAGCCAAGGTGCCCTTGTGGAACAATCCCAGGGTTCGCGCATTGGTGTCGCAGACCCTGTTGATCGCCGTTCTCGCATGGGCTTTCTGGACCATATTCCAGAATACCGTCCACAACCTCGAACAGCGCAAGATCGCCTCCGGTTTCGGCTTTCTGAGCACGACTGCAGGATTTGGCATCAATCAGGTGCTGTTTCTGGAGTACACGGAGGCATCTTCCTATGGAAAGGCCTTCCTGGCCGGTCTCCTGAATACTCTCGTACTGTCGTTCATCGGCATCATCTTCGCCACGATACTCGGCTTCATCATTGGCATCATGCGGTTGTCCCACAACTGGGTCATCTCGAAGCTTGCTGCCGGATACGTGGAGTTCTTCCGCAACATACCGCTGCTGCTTCAGATCTTCGTCTGGTACAACGTGGTGCTGAAGCCTCTGCCGGGGCCGCGTCAGTCGCTGGAAGTGGCCGGCGTGTTCATCAACAATCGCGGCGTCTACTCTCCCAAGCCGCTGTTCACGGATGCTTGGTGGTTCGTGGTCTTCGCCTTCATTGCCGGTCTCATCGGCACATGGGCCGTGGCAAGGTGGGCAAGGAAGCGCCAGATGGAAACGGGTCAGCCATTTCCCGTCGGCTGGACGGCGCTGGGGCTCATCATCGGCCTTCCGCTGGCAACCTACTTCATTGTCTCGCTCGTGGCCGGCAATCCGGTGCATTTCGACTATCCGGAGCTGAAGGGTTTCAACTACCGGGGCGGAATGCGCATCATTCCGGAATTCGTTGCCATGCTGCTGGCGTTGTCCATCTACACGGCGGCCTTCATCGGTGAAATCGTGCGTGCGGGCATTCAGGCCGTATCCCATGGGCAGACGGAAGCAGCGCTGGCCCTGGGCCTGACACGCGGCCAGATGCTGCGCCTTGTGGTCATTCCACAGGCCATGCGGGTCATCATTCCGCCGCTGACCAGTCAGTACCTGAACCTCACCAAGAATTCGTCACTGGCCGTGGCCATCGCCTATCCGGATCTTGTCGCCGTGGGCGGCACGATCCTCAACCAGACAGGGCAGGCCATCGAGATCATCGGCTTGTGGATGCTCATATACCTGTCGCTGTCTCTGGCGACTTCGGCATTCATGAACTGGTACAACGCCAAGATGAGACTGGTGGAGCGCTAGGCCATGACTGAAAAACAGCACAAGATCAGCTTCTACCGGACGGAGATGCTGCCGCCCAAGCCTCCGCCTCCCGCCACGACCGGTGTGCTTGGCTGGATGCGGGAGAATCTGTTCTCCAACTGGTGGAATACCATCCTGACCTTCATCGGCCTGTACATTATCTGGCTGATCGTCAGCAACTTCGTCCAGTTCGCCATCCTGGATGCCGTCTGGGAGGGCAAGGACCGCAATGCCTGCCTGCCGAAGAACGGTGTGGAGGTCGGGGCCTGCTGGGCCTTCGTGCGGGCGCGCTTCAACCAGTTCATGTTCGGCTTCTATCCGGTGGCCGAGCAGTGGCGGGTCAATCTGACTTATCTGGTGGGCATCATCCTGCTGATTCCGATGCTCATTCCGTCGGTGCCCTGGAAGCGACTCAACGGCATCCTGCTGTTGGTGGCGTTTCCTATCTTCGCCTATCTGATGCTCTATGGCGCACCGTCACTGAATCTGCCGATCGTGGAAACCACGCGGTGGGGCGGGCTGCTGCTGACGCTGGTGATCGCCATCACCGGTATCGTCACCTCGCTGCCACTGGGCGTGCTGCTGGCGCTGGGCCGGCAGTCGAAGATGCCCGTGGTGCGACTGGTATCGATCATCTTCATCGAGTTCTGGCGCGGCGTGCCGCTCATCACCGTACTGTTCATGTCGTCGGTCATGCTGCCGCTGTTTCTGCCGGAGGGCGTGACGCTGGACAAGGTGGTGCGTCCGCTGGTGGGTGTGGCGCTCTTCTCTGCCGCCTATATGGCGGAGGTGGTGCGCGGCGGCCTGCAGGCCATCCCCAAAGGCCAGTACGAGGGTGCCATGGCGCTTGGTCTGACATACTGGCAGATGATGCGTCTGGTCATCCTGCCACAGGCGCTGAAGATGGTCATTCCGGGCATCGTGAATACCTTCATCGGGCTGTTCAAGGATACCTCCCTGGTGTCCATCATCGGCCTGATGGATCTGCTGGGTATCGTCCAGTCGGCATTGGCAGATGCCAAGTGGTCCACGCCTACGACGGCGCCGACGGCCTATCTCTTCCTTGCGTTGACATACTGGTTCTTCTGTTTCGGCATGTCGCGCTACTCGATATTCATGGAAAACTATCTGCACACCGGGCACAAACGCTGAGGGAGCCCAAGGAAAATGGCTGAGAACACTGCCAAGAAGATGGAAATCTCCGACGACGTCGCCATCGAAATGATCGACGTCAACAAGTGGTATGGTGACTTCCACGTGCTGCGCGACATCAATCTCACGGTCTACCGCGGCGAGCGCATCGTCATCTGCGGTCCCTCGGGTTCCGGCAAGTCCACGATGATCCGCTGCATCAACCGGCTGGAAGAGCATCAGGCGGGCAAGATCGTCGTCGACGGCGTGGAGTTGACCGAAGATGTGACGAAGATCGAGGAGATCCGCCGCGAGGTGGGCATGGTCTTCCAGCACTTCAACCTGTTTCCGCATCTGACGGTGCTGGAAAACTGCACCCTGGCCCCGATCTGGGTGAAGCGCATGCCCAAGAAGGAGGCCGAGGAGATCGCCATGCACTTTTTGGAGAAGGTGAAGATCCCGGAACAGGCTCACAAGTATCCAGGCCAGCTTTCCGGTGGCCAGCAGCAGCGTGTGGCCATCGCCCGCTCGCTGTGCATGAGCCCCAAGATCATGCTCTTCGACGAACCGACATCGGCACTCGATCCGGAGATGATCAAGGAAGTGCTGGACGTGATGGTGGATCTTGCCGAGTCCGGCATGACCATGCTGGTGGTGACTCACGAGATGGGCTTTGCCCGACAGGTGGCCAACAGGGTCATCTTCATGGATGCCGGGCAGATCGTGGAACAGAACGAGCCGGAGGAATTCTTCACCAATCCGAAGAGCGACCGCACGAAGCTGTTCCTTTCGCAGATCCTGCATTGAGCCGCAGGATTTCCGAAAACATCTTCTGGGAGGCCCGGTCACCGTGTGATCGGGCCTTCACAATCCTGCTGGCGGAAACGGGAGTCAGTTCCGGCTTCCGCGGAACGTCACTTGGTAGACCTTCAGCGGCGTTGTGCTTTCCAGTGGTACCGGCCTGAGCCAGAAGGGCGGGCGGCTGGCGGCAAGCGCGGCATGGAGTGTGTCCTGCTTCCCGCTCTTGCCGGAACCGGTTGGACAGACGACCACGTAGTCCAGCTTCCAGCGCAGAGCGATACGCAGGCCTTTTTCCGGGGATCCGGTCAGGAGTGCGTGATTATCGATGATGCCCCGGTCCAGCCTGTGATAGGGTGCGGCAAGCACCGTGTGCGGCGAGAGGGCGAGAATGGCGGGGCCCATGTCTATGGGAGCTGCCATGCGTCCCGCAGGCAACGCGGCCAACGGGCTGATCGTGGCGGTGGCGCGGCAGTCCGTGGAAGCGGTGGAGCTGGAGTTTCCAGGTGTTGCCAGCGATATGGATGCTTGCGCCTTTTCGTCATTGGCTGACAGCAGCAGGGCGGAGAGCATGAGTGCAGGCAGCGGTGAGAGGACGATGCCAAGAAGGATTCGTCGGGGCAGGATGGTTATCGTGAGGCGTTGCCAGAGTACTGCGAGCACAAGCCCCATGACGGGCAGCGAAAGCCAGATGGCATAGGACATGAGACGCACTGCTTTCAGCCCGAGCAGTACGGTGAGGGCATGTACCGCGAGCAGCAGCATGAATACGCCCGGGCGGATGACGGCAGGGCGCAGGAAAGCCAGCAAGAGGCCGGCGGCCAGTGCGACAAGCGGATAGGAATGATAGAGTACCAGTGTCGAGAAGTTCCCGTCCCGAATGAAGTCGCCGATACCGTCGATTTCCTTCACGTTGTTCAGCCATATGGGGAACAGAGCTGGATCAACACGGGCAAAGGGGCCTTTCAGGCAGGCCGGATCCAGTGCATAGAACAGCAGCCCGGCCAGCAGGGGGGCCGGGGTCAGTATCAGCAGACGTGCCATGGGGCCATGCCGCGTCATGGCCGGCCGGGAGAGAATGGCGAGGGCAATGCCGGCTGCAGCCACGGGCACGGCGAGGTTGACAGCCATGGCGTCACAGGCGGTATGGCTCAACCACCGTTCGGGCGGCTGCGCCAGTGCCAGTCCTGCGATGGCGGATCCGGCCAGTGCCAAGCCGAAGCTGACAAGGGGGCTGCCTTTCGGTTGCCGGCTGACAATGGCACGCCAAACGATGATGGCAGAAGCCGCAACGATCAGTGGCAGGGCCTCCAGTCCGACTGTCAGGTCAAGACCGCCCAGCAGTCCTGCGCCAACTGCGGCAGCGCGTCGCTCATCGGCCCACAGAGCACAGGCGAGAGCACCCAAGGCCAGGGCGATCTGGACATTGTGATGATCTATGCGTCCCGGAATGAACTGGATTGTGGCCTGCACGGCAAAGGCGGCTACGGCCAGCGTTCCCCAGCCAGCCAGCTGGCCACCGGCACGCACCGACATGGCGATGACAGCCAGTAGTGCGGGCAGCAGCCACAGCAGGGGCCAGATGGCACGCATCATGGTTTCCGCTTCCCGGGGAGGAAGGAACAGCGCAAACAGCCTGTAGAGCACGAGAAGACCGGCGTCTATGATACGAGACCAGTGCGAGAGCAATCCGTCCGGCGGTTGCACCCGGTCGATCCGCAGATCGTACCAGCCGGAGCCGTCAAGGAACGCTCGCCACTGCACAAGCCGCATGGCATCATCCGTATCCCCCAGAGCGAGAGACAGGGTGCCGTAATCCTTCATGAGCAGAACGGCACAGACGATCAGCCACAGCGCGACCGCTCCACGAAGCGGGCTGGAGAGCATGGCGGCGATGCTTCGTTCGAAGCCACCATTCAGCTTGACGGCACAGGGGGAGTGCGTGTTGATCGTGTCCATGCGGATGGAATGTCCTGCGAAAAACGAATGTTGCCGAGGGCATTCTGGCAGCCGGGAGTAAAGATATGGTTGTATCGCTCTTGTGAAGTGAACATCGCTGGATCCCGACCTGTTCATGTCCTACAGTGACGGCACGTGAAGAACTGTCTTCAGGAGGATAATGCATGAAGAAGATCGTTGTGGCGGCCTTTCTGATGGCTTCGGGAGTCGCATTCCCGTCCCTACCTGCCGTGGCCGAAGGCCCGCAGCCGGGGCAGCAGCAGGCTGCCGGCGGCCATTCCATGAAGGTCCTCAACCAGATGCCGCTGACCTTGGAGAAGGCGCGCAACGCCGTAGATTCTCTCCTGTTGCTGCGGGAGAAGTACAAGGACTACAAGTTCAAGGGACAGTCACGCGGCCCGATGGGCGTCATCGAGGGTATGAAAAATTCCGAAGTGCGTGACCAGATCCTCGCCGACCTGAAGAAACATGGCTTTGATTCCATCGAAGATTGGGTAGCTTCTTTCGTGTCCGTCGGGCTGGCCGTCTCGTATGTCCAGCGCAATCAGGACGGCAAGCTGGAGAAGAAGATCGAGGAGATCCGCAAGAACCCGAACATTCCTGACGAGGTGAAGCAGCAGCTCGTCACCATGCTGACGGCGCTGGTGCCGCCGAAAGGAAATGAGGAAGTGGCGCGCAAGCTGCTGGCCGACAAGGACTATGCGGCAAAGATCGCAAAGCTCATTCCCAAGCATCAGAACCTGACGCTGCCCAGCGAAAAGAAGAACTGATTTCGGCTGCAGCGGAAGTCTTTCCGCAGGACTCATCCTTTTTGCGAGGATCCAGCTTCAGCCATTTGATTCACAGGGAGGCTGCGGCCCGTGCCGCCTGTCCGTAATGGCCTGAAAGGATGCGCAGCAGGGCGGCCATCTTGCTGAGAGATTCGTCGGACAGGCCGAAATCGCGGATGGTCTCGACGAGAAGTTCCTCACGTATCTGGCCGTAGCGCTCACAGGCCTGTGCGCCCGTATCGGTAATGGAAACCGTCTTTTCCTTGCCCTTGCGGCCGGATTCCACAAGGCCGAGCTTTTCCAGCTTGCGCACCGAATAGGTCACGAGATGGGTATCCTCGACATTGAGCACGAGGCAGAGGTCCGCCAGGGTCTTCGGGCGTGACCTGTGGTTCGAGGCATGGAGAACCAGCACATCGAGTGGTCCGAGGCCGGGAATGCCCGCTGCCGACATGCAGCGCACCATCCAGCGCTCGAAGGCATGCCAAGCAAGAATCATTCCGAATTCCAGTTCGGAGAGTGCGGGAACGTTTCCTTCTGCAAGATGGGATGCGGAAACAATGGGGCCGAGTCCCTTTTCCGTATCAGTCATGGGATTTCCTTGGGTAACCGGGGTGCTTCGGCGCAACTTATCGTGATAGAATCACGCGTTGTCAATGCGTCCTAGTGTGCCATCATGGATTGCGGAAGCCATGTGGCGACCCCGGGAAAGGCGATGACGATGGCCACGGCCACGCACAGCAGCAGGAAAAAGGGCAGGGCGGCACGGGCGATGTAGAGGATGTCGCGTCCGGTGAGCCCCTGCAGGACGAACAGGTTGAAGCCTACCGGCGGCGTGATCTGGGCCATTTCCACCACGAGCACGATGTAGATGCCGAACCAGATCAGGTCCAGCCCTGCCTGCTCGATCATGGGAATGATGACCGAGGTCGTGAGCACAACAACGGAGATGCCGTCCAGAAACATGCCCATGACGATGAAGAACACGGTCAGGGCCGCCAGCAGCTCGTAGGGTGTCAGACCCAGCGCACCGATCCATGCTGCCAGCTCGCGGGGAATGCCCGTGAAGCCCATGGCCACGGTGAGGAAGGAGGCTCCGGCAAGGATAAAGGCGATCATGGCGGAGGTGCGCACCGCACCCATGAGCGCTTCCCGGAAGCTCTCCCGTGTCAGGGAGCCGGACAGCCAGGAGAGCAGAAGCGCGAAGACCACTCCAAGGGCGGCGGCTTCGGTCGGAGACGCGATTCCGGCGTAGATACTGCCAATGATGGCGGCAATCAGCAGCATCACCGGGGCAAGATGGCGGATGGCGAACAGCTTTTCGCGCCATGTCCAGCGTCTTTCTTCGGCCGGAACGCCTTCCGGGTGCAGGAGAGACCAGACCATGACGTATCCCATGAAAAGCACCACCAGCAGCAGACCGGGAAGCACGCCGGCGATGAACAGCCGGGCGATGGACTGATCCGTTGCCACGCCGTAGACGATGAGAATGATGCTTGGCGGAATGAGCAGGCCCAGCGTACCGGAGCCGGCCAGCGTTCCAATGCTCATACGTGGATCGTAGCCGCGTTTCTTCAGCTCCGGGATGGTCATGCGGCCGATGGTGGCGGCGGTGGCGGCGGAGGACCCGGAAACGGCGGCGAAAATGGCACAACCCAGTATGTTGACATGCAGAAGGCGGCCGGGAATGCGCGTCAGCCACGGGGAGAGGCCGCGGAACATGTCTTCCGAAAGACGGGTGCGGAAAAGGATTTCCCCCATCCAGATGAACATTGGCAAAGCGGCCAGCGCCCAGGAGTTGGAAGAACCCCAGATGGTGGTGGCCATGGCCTGTCCCACCGGGGCATTCGTGAACAGCGCCAGCCCGGCCAGAGCCACTGCAAGCAGCGAAAATGCGACCCAGACACCCATGCCGAGCATGAAGAACAGGATCGCCAGCAGGACGAAGCCGGGATAGAGCTGTTCCATCTCAGATCTCCCTCTCGATCTCTTCGGCGAGAGAAGCCTCGGCCTCTTCGTGGGCACGGTAGGAAGGTGGCAGGCCGCGCAGGACCGTGACGAGATCATCCAGAATTGCGATGGAAAGGATGACCAGTCCTGCGAACATGGCGCTCTGGGGGATCCACAACGGGACTGGAACAATACCGAAGGAAACCTCGTGGAACTGCCATGAATCCATGACCATGAGGAAGGTGTTCCAGGCAAAGAAGATGGAAATGCCGGCAGCAGCTGTCAGGCAGAAAATCTCGATCAGGTTGCGGCGGCGGCCGTGAATATTGCGGATGAACAGGTTCACCCGGATGTGTGCGCCATGGCGGAGTGTATAGGCCAGTGCGAGAAAGGATGCGGCGGCAAGAAAGAATCCGGAAAACTCCGCCGCGGAAGGAACCATCAGGCCGTATCTGTCACCGGTCAGCAGAAAGGCGATGTTGTCGATGAAGCGGAGCGTGACCTGAGCCACTACGACCAGGCATATGAGCACCAGACAGACCGCTGACGCCACACCCGACAGAAGATAGAGACGATCGAGGAAGGTGCGCATGTCCCCCTGTCTTCCGCGTGTTCGCGGGTTCCCTGTTGCTGGTGGAGGGAAGGATACGGACGGGCCTGCTTCATCGCCCGTCCGTGTCGCATGAGGTTATTTCATGTAGGCGTCGAGGATGGCCTTGCCGTCGGCACCGGCCTTCTTCGCCCAGTCGGCGGTCATCTTCTTGCCGATCTCCTTCAGGCCGTTCATGAGTTCGGCGGAAGGTGTGACGATGACCATGCCGTTCTTCTTCAGGACGTCGAGCTTGTCCTGCGTCTCCTTCATGGACATCTTCCAGCCGCGTTCCTCGGCCTTCTTCGCGGCCTCCAGAATTGCCTTCTGCTGTTCGGCGGGAAGCTTCGCGAAAGCCTTGGCGTTGACGATCACCATGTTCTTGGGCAGCCAGGCCTGCGTGTGATGGAAGTACTTCACGAAGTCCCAGGCCTTGGAATTGGCGCCGGTGGAGGGCGAGGTGATCATGGCATCCACGCGGCCGGTGGAGAAGGCGGTGGGGATGTCCGGGGCTTCAACCTGGGTCGGCACGGCGCCGGCCAGACGCGCCAGCGTCTCGGTGGCGGCATTGTAGGCGCGCATCTTCAGGCCCTTGATATCGGAAACCGCTTTCAGCTCCTTCTTGGCGTAGATGCCCTGCGGAGGCCACGGAACGGCATAGAGCAGCTTCAGCCCCTGCGCGGCGAGTTTCTTCTCCACCACGGGGCGGGAAGCGGCCCACAGCTTCTTCGCTTCGTCATAATTGGTCGCCAGGAAGGGGATGGAATCAACACCGAAGACCGGATCCTCGTTGGAAAGACGGGACATCAGCACTTCGCCGATAGGGGCCAGACCGCGACGAACCGCGTTCTTGATCTCCGGGTGTTTGATGAGTGACCCTGCGGAATGGATGTTGATCTTCAGGGCACCGTTGGTGGCGGCTTCCACGTCCTTCGCGAACTGATAGATGTTCTGAGTGTGGAAGTTCTTGTCGCCGTAGGGCGTCGGCATGTCCCATGTCGCAGCATGCGCGGCGGTGGAGAGGCCGGCGGCGAGAACGCCCGTGGCGACGAATTTCGTGGCGATGTTCATGGTTTCGATCCTCCCTGCTTTTTGCATCAGACGTCAGTTTTATAGACCAATTCTCTCCATCAGGCACATGATACCTGTGGATAACGATTTCTCCATGAATTATTCACGAATTATGTTGACGGGCATTTCGGGCACGGACAAGGTGCGCAGATCATCGGCAGCAGCGGACGAGAGATCATGAACAAGGACGAGAGGATCGACAACGGGGACGGGCGCTGGCGTTTCTGGATCGACCGTGGCGGCACCTTCACGGACATCGTGGCGCTGACGCCCGGCGGGGAGGTGCGCGCCATGAAGCTGCTGTCGGAAAATCCGGAATCCTATGACGACGCGGCACTGGAGGGCATTCGCCGTTTCCTCGGCGTGGAGACGGGGGCGTCGATCCCGCACGAGCAGATCGCCGAAGTGAAGATGGGTACCACCGTGGCCACCAATGCGCTGCTGGAGCGCAAGGGCGAACGGGTGGCGCTGATCGTCACGAAGGGGTTTGCCGACGCTCTGGAGATCGGCTATCAGGCCCGCCCGGACCTGTTCGCCCGGCGTATCCGCAAGCCGGATCTGCTGTATGAGCAGGTGCTGGAAGTGGATGAGCGCATTACAGCGGAAGGGCAGCAGCTGATTGCGCCGAATCTGGAAAAGGTTCGCGCTGATCTGGAGAAGATTCGCGAAGCGGGGATCGATTCTCTGGCCATTGCCTTCATGCATGCTTGGCGCTGGCCGGCGCACGAGCAGGAAGTGGCATGGCTGGCCCGAGAGATGGGATTCTCGCAGGTTTCGGTGTCACACGAGATTTCGCCCCTGATGAAGTTCGTCTCGCGTGGCGATACCACGGTCGTGGATGCCTATCTGACGCCCATCCTGAAGCGTTACGTGAACCGTGTTGCGGGTGAGCTGGGGGCAGGGCGGGGGGCGGATGCGCCCCGCCTGATGTTCATGATGTCATCGGGCGGGTTGACCTCGGCGGATCTGTTCGAGGGAAAGGACGCCATTCTGTCCGGTCCGGCCGGTGGCGTGGTCGGCATGGTGGAGACCGCGAAGCTGGCCGGTTTCGACAAGGTCATCGGCTTCGACATGGGCGGCACCAGCACCGATGTTGCCCACTATGACGGAGAGTTCGAGCGCACCTTCGAGACGGAAGTGGCCGGTGTGCGCATGCGGGCTCCCATGATGCGCATCCACACGGTGGCTGCGGGAGGTGGTTCCATCCTGCATTATGACGGCCAGCGGTTTCGTGTGGGGCCGGATTCCGCCGGTGCCAATCCGGGGCCGAAGTGCTACCGGCGCGGCGGGCCGCTTGCGGTGACCGATGCGAACGTTCTGCTGGGACGGATCAATCCCGACTATTTCCCGCACATCTTCGGCCCGGATGCCGACCAGCCCCTAGATGTGGAGGCGGTACGCGAGGCGTTCCGGGGAATCGCCGAAGAGATCGGTGATGGACGTACGCCTGAGGAGGTTGCGGAAGGCTTCCTGCGTATTGCGACGGAGAACATGGCCAATGCCATCAAGAAGATCTCCGTGCAACGCGGTCGCGATGTCGCGGAATACGTTCTGAACTGCTTCGGCGGGGCAGGAGCACAATTTGCCTGCCGCATTGCCGACAATCTGGGCATGAAGCGAGTGCTGATCCACCCTCTGGCCGGTGTTCTATCGGCCTATGGCATGGGGCTGGCGGATATCCGGGCCAGTCGTGCGCATGCGGTGGAGCAGCCTCTGGACGAGGATGGCGTGCAGGCAGCCCGGCGCGAGGCGAAGCGCCTGAAGGCCGAAGTTGTGGAGGAGCTGCGCTCTCAGGGTGTGGAGCGGATCCGGGTACGCAAGACCGCGCTGCTGCGCTATGCGGGCACGGATACGACCCTGGAGGTGAAGCTGCGCAAGAAGCCGGAGAAGATGCGCCGGGCGTTCGAGAAGGAGCACGCGCGCCAGTTCGGTTTCGTGCAGCCGGAAAAGGAGGTCATCATAGAGGCCATCTCCGTGGAGGGCAGGGGAGGAGGTGCGACCATCCCCGAACGTCGCCGCAAGAAGGTGAAGGGCGATCCGCAGGCCGTGGTGGATGCGCCACTCTACGTGAACGGAGGCTGGCGTGACGTGCCGGTGTTCGAGCGTGACCGTCTGGAGCCCGGCCAGAAGGTATCCGGCCCGGCGCTGATCATCGAGGCCAATTCGACGATCGTGGTGGAACCCGGCTGGCGGGCGAAGATGAACCGGCTGGGGCATCTGGTGCTGAAGCGCGTGGAGCCGCTGCCGAAGGCGGAGGCGGTGGGCACGACGGCTGATCCCGTCATGCTCGAGGTGTTCAACAACCTGTTCATGGCGATTGCCGAGCAGATGGGCGTCACCCTGCGCAAGACGGCCAGCTCCGTGAACATCAAGGAACGGCTGGACTATTCCTGCGCCGTCTTCGATGCCGAGGGAAATCTCGTCGCCAACGCCCCGCACATGCCCGTGCATCTCGGTTCCATGGATCGCTCGGTGGAGACCGTCATCGCCCAGAATCCCGACATGAAGCCGGGAGACGTCTACGTGCTTAACGCCCCCTACAACGGCGGAACGC
Organism: Alphaproteobacteria bacterium; assembly: GCA_024279095.1. Taxonomy (GTDB): domain Bacteria; phylum Pseudomonadota; class Alphaproteobacteria; order Rhizobiales; family Aestuariivirgaceae; genus Thermopetrobacter. The sequence continues at coordinate 2,480 of JAJRRY010000225.1, read as the reverse complement.
ACCTGCCGGACATCACGGTGGTCACGCCCGTCTTTCTCGGGCACGACAGGCCGTTGTTCTATGTCGCATCCCGTGGCCATCATGCGGACGTGGGGGGCAGGGCGCCCGGATCCATGAGCCCGGATGCCACCTCAATCACCGAGGAAGGCGTGCTGATCGACAACTTCCTGCTGGTCGAGAACGGCCGTTTCCGCGAACGGGAGATTCGCGAGGTCCTGACCTCCGGCCCCTGGCCGGCTCGCAATCCGGACCAGAACATTGCCGATCTCAAGGCGCAGGTGGCGGCCAATGAGAAAGGTGTGCAGGAACTGGAGAAGATGGGCGCGCACTTCGGCCTGGAGACGGTGCAGGCCTACATGATGCATGTTCAGGACAACGCAGAGGAAAGCGTTCGCCGAGTGATCGATGCGCTGAAGGATGGCGAGTTCTCCTACGAGATGGACAATGGCGCAGTGGTGCGTGTGGCCATTCGCGTGGACAGGGAGAGACGCCGGGCTACAGTGGACTTTACCGGCACTTCCCCGCAGCTTTCCGACAACTTCAATGCCCCCCAGCCGGTGACCCGCGCTGCGGTCCTCTATGTCTTCCGCTGCATGGTGGACGACAACATTCCGCTCAATGCCGGCTGCCTGAAGCCCATCGACCTGATCATCCCCGAGGATTGCATGCTCAATCCGAAGTATCCGGCGGCTGTGGTGGCGGGCAACGTGGAGACCTCGCAGGTGGTCACCGATGCTCTGTTCGGCGCCATGAAGGCGCTGGCTGCCTGTCAGGGAACCATGAACAATTTCACTTTCGGAGATGCCGAACACCAGTATTACGAAACCATCTGCGGCGGCGCCGGTGCCGGCCCTGGCTGGAATGGCGAGAGTGCCGTGCATACCCACATGACCAACACGCGGCTGACGGATCCCGAGGTGCTGGAATTTCGCTTTCCGGTGCTGCTGGAGCGGTTCGCCGTGCGGCGCGGTTCCGGTGGAGAAGGGCGCTGGCACGGAGGTGATGGCGTGGAGCGTGTCATCGCTTTCCGTCGGAACATGGAGGTTTCGCTTCTAACCAATCGTCGCAAGGTCTGCCCATTTGGTCTGGAAGGGGGAAAGGCCGCAAGATGCGGGGAGAACCTCCTGCGTCATGCGGACGGAAAAACGGACGTTCTGCCTTCCTGCATCACCCTGTCGGTAAAGAAAGGGGATGCCATCATCATCCGCACACCCGGTGGGGGCGGATACGGCACAACATGACGTATGGCATTCAAGGCCGGAGGGTCACGACGCTGCGTTTCGTGATCAGGCGCTTGCCGCAGGTGCGGCTGCGAATATGAAAGGTGATGGCCGTGGCGATCCGGCCGCGTGCTCCCGGAACGGTGCGGAAAAGGAGGCGCGTTGCGTAGGTCGGAATACCTGGAGCATGGCGGACCGGATAGGAGAACATGCCGCGCTGTCCCGATGAGGACTGGAGCCATGCCCGGCCACCCACGATATTGTACGCGCCACGTACGACATTGCCTTGGGCCATCCATTTTTTGGTGATGCGGTAGATCTGTGCATCACGGCAGGGCAGGCGGACCCTGGCCGTATAGCGGACCACCTGTCCGCTTTTCAGCGTGCGTGCCCCGGCAGACCTCGGCAAGAGTGGTGCGGCCATAGCCTGAACAAGGAGGACAATCAGACATGCGGCAAGGCATTTGCGTATTGGCAGGGGCATGAGGTTTCCGCTCCTGAGGGTGTGCAAAATCTCTCCATCTACCCAAGATTGCATCATATCTGATCATCTGACCCTGCGGAAACCATGTCAATCATTTTCAGAGAATTCCTGCTTTCTTTTGTCTCAGAGGGCTTGAAAGGTGACTGCTTTTCCGTATATACGGGGCACCCCTTCGGGGACATCACGGGCCGGTGCGATACGCCGGCCTCTTTTCGTGGACGGTGCGCTGAATGCCGGGCGGGCCGTCCGTGGTTGCATCTGCTGGTAGGGGAGGGCTTCCGCCATGGAGAACCTCTTCCAACTGGGGATGGACCTGGATGCAGGCACCACCCGAACGGAAGACATAAAGGCCAGCGCCATCGTGCTTGACGATGAGCGCAAGGATCATTTCGTGCGTCGTGACGGCAAGGTGTTCGCCGGGACGCATCTCATCATAGAGATCAGCGGCGGCAAGGGACTGGATGACGAGGAGCGCATCCGCAGGGCCTTTCTTGATGCCATAGAGGCTTGCGGGGCGACCCTTCTGCATATTCACCTGCACAAGTTCACGCCTCAGGGTGTTTCCGGCGTTGCCGTTCTCTCCGAATCGCACATTTCGGTGCACACGTGGCCGGAAAAGGAATATGGTGCCTTCGACGTCTTCATGTGCGGGGATGCCGATCCTTGGAAGGCTGTTCCGGTGCTCCGGAGTGCTTTTGACGCCGAGGACGTGAAGGTGACGGAAATTCTGCGCGGGGAGGGCATCGTAGGATGAACGAGGAAGACCGGATTGAAAT
>JAJRRY010000011.1 GCA_024279095.1 Alphaproteobacteria bacterium | reverse complement strand
TTTCCCACTTCTCTGACCGGGTGCCCGCAAGGCCCCGGCCGCTGTTCGGGTGATATATAGGTACGGGAAAAATGACCATCAAGCGCCGCAGGGCAAATAAAATGGCAGCCGCATCATCCCGCTGGCCGGAAGGACTGACGCTGCACCAGCAGTACATCGGGCCGGATCTCCGCCACCACGTTCTGGATGCGGTGGTGCGAGTGCTGCGGGAGGCCCCATTCTTCACGCCCCGCATGCCCCGCTGGGGCACGCCGTTCTCCGTGCGCATGACGAATTTCGGTCCCATCGGCTGGGTTTCGGACAAGTCCGGATACCGCTATCAGGCGACCCATCCGGAAACCGGCCGTCCATGGCCGCCCATGCCGCCGGAGCTGATCGCGCTGTGGGAGGAGATCACGGAATACCTGTATCCGCCCGAGGCCGCCCTAGTGAACTTTTACGGCCCGAGGGCGCGCATGGGGCTCCACGTGGATGCCGACGAGGAGGATCTCGACGCCCCGATCCTGTCCCTCTCCTTCGGCTGCGAAGCGGTGTTCCGCATCGGCGGACGGAAACGCGAGGACCCCACGGTCTCTTTCCGGCTGCGCGATGGTGATGTGCTGTTGATGGGTGGTAAGGCACGGCACTGCTACCACGGCGTGGACCGTATCCTGCCCGGGACGGGGGAGCTGCCGGAGGTGATCGGAGCAGGGCGGATCAACATCACCTTGCGCCGGGTGACCTCCGCCGGATGAAATGGCCTGTCAGATGAGGCCCATATTCTTCAGGTTGTCCAGATCAAGGCGCAGACGCAGCCTCGCAAGCTGGTCGAACACCGTGTTCACGAAGTCCAGCAGTTCGAACTGCTGAAGGCTGGAGGGTGCCTCGATCCGTTCCTCCATGAAGTCACGGAAGGAAAAGCCGGCATCTTCCACCGTGGCCATGCTGCCGTCGGAAAGTTTCGGCAGGACGATCTCGCCGGTGACGAACAGGTCCAGATAGAGTTCCGCCACCTCGTCATCGTCCAGCAGATCGCCGACGTAGGTGTTGCGGGCCGGATGCAGGAGACTCGGCGAGACGGCCTGCGCGACCCCCCGCGCCTTCAGCACGGATCTGCGGGAACGATCGATCATGAACAGGAAGACGACCTCCAGCCCCGCTTCGCGCGCAGCATCGAGGAAGCCGATCTTTTCCGCCTCTGACAGGAAGTCGTCGAGATCACGGGCCGGCAGGTCCAGCACGAAGGTGCCGTCCGCCGCTTTCATGATGGTATCGAAGACTGCTACCCGTCCCGTCACCCTGGAGAAATCGGCGACCAGAGAGCGCTCCGGATAGCGCACTGCCAGCGGTGCATCCGGCGCGTCCAGATCGATGACGAAGGGATCCCCGCCACCGAGCAGCAGCCAGTCCGTCAGCAGCCGCGCCAGCAGCGTCTTGCCGTTGCGCGTCCGGTCGGAACAGATGATGTGCAGGGCGGGTCTGTCCGTCATGTTCCGTATCCCGGGAATGAATCGAGGGGCCGATCCCTGTTCCATACGCCATGCCGCGGCATTTGGAAACGGGATCGGCCCCTCGAAGAAACGAGGATCCTGATCGCTTCAGCTCTGAAGCACCTCTTCGATCCAGGAAACGATCTTCCCTTTCGGAGCGGCTCCGACCTGCTGATCGACGACTTCCCCGTTCTTCACCAGCAGCAGGGTGGGAATGCCGCGCACGCCGTAACGGGCCGGCGTGGAGGGGTTGTCGTCGATGTTCACCTTGACGACCTTCAACTTGCCTTCCATTTCGGCGGAAATCTCGTCCAGCGCCGGCGCAATCATCTTGCAGGGGGCGCACCAGTCGGCCCAGAAATCCACCAGAACGGGGATGTCGGACTTCAGGACCTTCTCCTCGAATTCCGCATCGCTGACGTGATCAACCATGTCGATTTCTCCCGGTTGTTGCCTTGCCGGCCCTTCCCGGCTTCCCCAAGTGAAAAGGGCCGCTTGACCGCCGCACACCCTAGAGAGGGCATCCGCCCCGGTCAAGAACGGCAGATGCGGTATTCTGCCCGACAGGAGCCGCGCCGGCTGGCGTTTCCGTCCCTTCCTCAGGCGCTTCCGATGAAGATGCCCGTGGCCAGCACGATGGCGCCACCGATGACGATCTGCACGAAGGCCCGTCGCAACGGCGTCTCCATGAAGCGGTAGCGCAGCCAGGCGATGAACAGCAGCTCCAGCACCACCATGATCGAGGCGATGATCAGCGCGGTGTCGAAGTCGGGGATCAGGAACGGCCAGGTGAAGCCCAGCCCACCCAGTGTGGTCATGATTCCGGAAGCCACCCCGCGGATCAGCGGATGGCCGCGGCCGGTCAGCTCGCCGTCATCGCTCATCGCTTCGGCGATGCCCATCGATATGCCGGATCCTACCGACATCGCCAGCCCCACGAGAAAGGTCTGCCAGGAATCCTGCGTGGCGAAGGCGGCGGCGAAAATGGGCGCCACGGAGGATACCGCCCCATCCATCAGCCCCATCAGGCCGGGCTGGATGACCTGCAGAGCCAGCAGCCGCCGCCGTGCCTCGTCCTCCTCCAGCTTGGCATCGGCGTCCAGATGCTCCAGCTCCAGTTTCGCGGCCAGCGATTCGTGATGCGCCTCGGCCTCCGCCAGTTTCTCCAGCAGGGCGCGGATCTCCGGATCCTGCGCCTTTTCTGCCGCCTTGCGATAGAAGCGGTAGTTCTCCAGCTCCATGACCTCGGCACGCTTGCGGGCACGATCGATGTCCAGCTCGTCGAGCAGCCATATGGGGCTGTGCTGCACGAAGCCGGCCACGTCCTCGCGACGGATCAGGGGAATGATGTCGCCGAACTTCTTCCGGTAGAGCTCGGTCAGCCATTTCTTGTGCTCCAGCTCTTCCTGCGCCATTTCCATGAAGACGCGGGCGGAGTGCGGATAGTTTTCCTGCAGCTTGCTGGCGAAGCTCATGTAGATGCGTGCGTCATCATCTTCCGAGGCGATGGCGAGCGCCAGTATCTCGGCCTCGGAGAGTTCGGAAAAGCGTTTCTTCATGATGGAGATCCCCTGCGGCACGTTTCCCTCCAGAGATAGGCCGCCACGTCCTCGACGTCCAGAGCGCAGGCCTTGACGCATGTCATGGGGCATGCCATCTGGCGGGGCATGACCGAACAGAAGCACATACGCAACTTCTCCATCATCGCCCACATCGATCACGGCAAGTCGACGCTGGCCGACCGCCTGATCCAGATCTGCGGCGGGCTCACCGACCGCGAGATGAAGGAGCAGGTGCTCGACAACATGGAGCTGGAGCGCGAGCGCGGCATCACCATCAAGGCGCAGACGGTGCGCCTGACCTACCGTGCAAGGGACGGCGAGACCTATCAGCTCAATCTCATCGATACTCCCGGTCATGTGGATTTCGCCTACGAGGTATCGCGCTCCCTGGCCGCCGTGGAGGGCTCGCTGCTGGTGGTGGACGCCTCCCAGGGCGTGGAGGCCCAGACGCTGGCCAATGTCTATCAAGCCATCGACAACGATCACGAGATCATCACCGTCCTGAACAAGGTGGATCTGCCCGCCGCCGAGCCCGACCGGGTGCGCCAGCAGGTGGAGGACGTGATCGGGCTGGACGCCACCGACGCCATCGAGGTCTCCGCCAAGACCGGCATGGGCGTGGAGGAGGTGCTGGAAGCCATCGTCACCCGCCTTCCCGCGCCGCAGGGCGATCGGGACGCCCCTCTGAAGGCGCTTCTGGTGGACTCCTGGTATGATCCGTATCTCGGCGTGGTGGTGCTGGTGCGCGTTTTCGACGGGGAGTTGAAGAAGGGGCAGAAGATCAAGCTGATGTCCTCCGGGGCCGTCTATCAGGTGGACCGTGTCGGCGTTTTCACGCCGAAGAAGGAAATGGTGGACAGCCTCGGCCCCGGCGAGATCGGTTTTCTGACCGCCTCCATCAAGGAGGTGGCCGATACCCGCGTCGGTGACACCATTACCGAGGAGCGCAATCCGACACCCGAGCCGCTGCCCGGCTTCAAGCCGGCCCAGCCGGTGGTTTTCGCCGGCTTTTTCCCGGTCGATTCGGCGCAGTTCGAGGATCTGCGCGAGGCCATGGCCAAGCTGCGCCTGAACGACGCTAGCTTCGAGTTCGAGATGGAGACCTCCGCAGCATTGGGCTTCGGCTTTCGCTGCGGCTTCCTCGGGCTTCTGCATCTGGAGATCGTGCGCGAACGCATCGAGCGCGAGTTCGGCATCGACGTCATCACCACCGCGCCGTCGGTGATCTATCACGTCCATCTGACCGACGGCACGATGCTGGAGCTGCACAATCCGGCCGATATGCCCGATCCGGTGAAGATCGACCATATCGAGGAGCCCTGGATCGAGGCGACGATCCTGGTGCCGGACGAGTATCTCGGGGCGGTGCTGAAACTGTGCGAGGACCGGCGCGGCCGCCAGAAGGATCTTACCTACGCAGGCTCCCGCGCCATGGTGGTCTATGAATTGCCGCTCAACGAGGTGGTCTTCGACTTCTACGACCGCCTGAAGTCCATCACCCGCGGCTACGCCAGCTTCGACTATCACATGACCGGCTACGAGGCCGGGGATCTGGTCAAGATGCAGATCCTGGTCAACGGCGAGCCGGTGGACGCCCTCTCCGTCATTGTCCATCGTGATCGCGCCCAGAGCCGTGGCCGCGCCATGTGCGAGAAGCTGAAGGAACTGATCCCCCGGCACCTGTTCAAGATTCCGGTGCAGGCGGCCATCGGCGGCAAGATCATCGCGCGGGAGACCATCGGCGCCCTGCGCAAGGACGTGACTGCCAAGTGCTATGGTGGCGACATCACCCGCAAGCGCAAGCTGCTGGAGAAGCAGAAGGCGGGCAAGAAGAAGATGCGCCAGTTCGGCAAGGTGAACATCCCCCAGGACGCCTTCATCAAGGCCCTCAAGATGGACGACAACTGAAGTCGGGAAAGATATTCCGCCAGGATGCGGTTCAGGAACGGAAACGGGGCCGGAGAGAGATCTCCGGCCCCGTCCGCGTCAATGAGAACGTTGATCGCCGCAAGCGGGTGTTCAGCCCATCACCTTGCCCATGGCGACGGCGGTATCGTTCATGCGGTTGGAGAAGCCCCACTCGTTGTCGTACCAGGAGAGGATGCGCACCAGGCGGCCGTCCATCACCTTGGTCTGGTCGAGCGCGAA
>JAJRRY010000010.1 GCA_024279095.1 Alphaproteobacteria bacterium | reverse complement strand
CCCGTGGTTGTCGGCAGGATCCCCTCTTCAGTCGATTTGATGGCGTGCGTTATCGCGCCGATGGGATCGCTTTCCGTGCTGTCGCACATCTTCGCAATTGAGACTTTCTTAAGATTCGGCACTCTACGATGAAGGGGCATCACGAATGACGTGGTGTCCGCCGATTCAGCAGACAGGCATGAGGCCTGAGCCATTCTGCCGGCATGTCCACCCGCATATCCGGCGCATTGTGCGCCCTGTCCATTCATGACCGGAAGGCACCTTCCGAGGCATGCGGTCCCTCCATGGGACCGTGCGGGACCCGACCCGAATTCCTGACCGGGGGCGGCAGGACATGACAAGAAAATGCAAACGCGTGGGGACTACAGCTCTGCGGTAACGGGAACGACAGGAAGATCGGAGAGAAAACGCATCGGAAGAATCGCCGGTGCCCTTCTGGCCACAGCCGTGCTGACGACATCCGTAACGCCGGCCATGGCCGGTTCCGGAACGGCGGCGGATCAGAAGAGGGACTGCTGGGGCATTCTCGGTGTCATCCGCGCCACGGAGAAGCTCGACGAGGCCCTGAATCGGAACACCAGCTATCAACAGATCCGCAAGCAGATCGACTATCTGGACCGTCAGCATCGCAAGCTCGCCCGGCATCTTGCCGCGGATCATGACAGGCTCCGCAAGGAGCGAAACTATCATCCGGACAACTGGCTTTCCCGCAGTTTCCGCGAAAGGGCGCGGCAATCGTACAAGAGTGCCTCCAAATCACTGAACTGCTCCCAGATGCTGGGCAGGAAGCTCGGCATGCAAACGCCCCGGACGGGCGAAGGCAAGCGTTTCGTACGCGATCGCTCCTATCTGTGGATGCTGGTGGATTCCCGAGGCAAGCTGGCCTTTCTGTTCTTTGCCATCTCCTTCATCGCCCTACTGGCACTTGCCGCGCGAGACTACCTGGAGAGACGCAGGGATGTCCGTTACATCGTGCATATCCGCACCATCGGCGAGTACCGCAACAACATCGTGGGTCTCGAGATCCGCGACATCAGTTCCGGAGGCGCGCGCATAGAGACGCAGCTGCCTCTGCCGGTCAAACGCGGAGAGGAGATTTCAATCCGCATCGTCGACCGTTTCGTGTCCGGAGAGATCGTCTGGGCCGCGGAAAACCTGATCGGCATCCGTTTCCATCACCGGATGCGCATCCCGAAGGAAATCACTCTGCATGCACAGGCAGTCTCCTGATACAGGCCGTCGCCTGACACAGGACATCGCCCAACCACAAACGCACGGAATCCGGACATCCGCATCATGAACATCATCACGCTGCACCACCATCTGCTCCATGCCTCGCAAAACCATTTCGCCGAAAACGAACATCCCGGACTTCTCGCCATCACCCGTGACGGCAAGAGTTTTCGCATTCTCGATGGAACGACGCGAGACGGAGATTTGGAGGAAACACCGGCTGTGGGGCTGGACGATCTGCTTTCCGGCCCCGATCCGGACATCCTGCGCGAGGTACATCGCCTGATCCACCGCTGCCTTTCCAGTGGCCAGTCCTGGTCCTACGTCATGGAGCTGGATGCCGGCGACATCTTTCAGGACGACATTCGCCTGACGGGAAGGCTGGTGCATAAGAACGGCGAGAGCCTGATGCTGCTCTCCATTTCGGTGCTGGATGCTGGCGCCCGTCAGACGCTGCGACTGCGCCGGCTCAAGACGGCCTTCTCCGAGATGCTGGACACGGTGCCGCATGGCATGGCCGTTTTCGACCACGAGGGGCGGCTGGTATATTTCAACCGGCAGTATGCCGCCACCTATGACCGGATCGCGGACATCATCTGCATCGGCCAGCAGCTGGAGCGGATCGAGAAGGAGGCATGTCACCGCGGCCAGTTCGCCGCCTCGCCCCGGCATGATTCCGCCGCTCTTCCCGACAGCGACAATACCGAGGCGGATTCCGCATCCCCGGAAAACGGACCGACGCGCACATCCACCCGTCGCCTGCACGACGGCCGCTGGATCCGCTTTCACAGGACATGGACGCCCAACCGCTTCATGGTGATTTCCGCAGTGGACATCACCGACCTGAAGACTGCGGAGGAGCGTCTGGAGCTGCAGGCCCGCTATGACAGCCTGACGGGCCTGCTGAATCGTGGGGCATTCCTGGAACGTCTGATGAAGTTGAAGGCGGCGCGCCGCCGGGACGACATCGCCGAAGGCTGCCTGATTCTCATGGATCTCGACCACTTCAAGGCGGTGAACGACACCCACGGCCACCAGTTCGGAGATCGCTATCTCCAGCACATGGCCCTGCGGCTGCGCGAATCCGTGCGCTGCAACGACCTCGTGGCGCGCCTCGGGGGTGATGAATTCATCGTCTACATGGACAATATTCCGGAGGCTGATCAGCCGCAGGTCATCGACAAGCTTCATGCGGCCCTCAGGCAGCCCATGCGCATCGACGGCGTGGAAATCCGTCCCGGCGTCTCCATGGGCGTGGTGGCCGTGCGCAAGAGCGAACTGGACATCGACCGGATCATGGGCAGGGCCGATGCCGCCCTCTATCTTGCCAAGCGCGAGGGGCGCGACCGGTGGCGCAACTTCGATCCCGAACTGGAGCGTCGCAATGCCCGCCGCCGGATCCTGCTCGACGATCTGGGCAAGGCTGTTGCAGAGGATCGCATCACCCTGGCCTTTCAGCCGCAGGTCTGCCTGTCCACCGGCGAGCACGTGGGCTTCGAGGTTCTGGCCCGGTGGAACAGGGATGGTGAAAACGTGCCACCCATCGAGTTCATCACGCTGGCGGAAAAGAACGGCCTCATCATGGACCTTGGCATGCACGTCATGGACAGGGCGCTGCGCTGGCATGCCGGACTGTCGGAAACCGGCATGAACGGTGGACGGCTGGCAGTCAACGTCTCCGTGGTGCAGCTCAAGAACGAACGTTTCGTGCAGGAAACCATGAAGCTGATCCGCCACCATGCCATCGCTCCGGAGGTGGTGGAACTGGAAATCACCGAAACCGCCATCATGGAACGTGACGTGCGGCTGATCGAGCGGCACGTCCGGCAACTGGCAGAATTCGGTTGCCGCATCGCGCTGGACGACTTCGGCACGGGTAACGCCACACTGTCTCATCTCCAGAGGTTCTCCGTGCATACCCTCAAGATCGACCGTTCCTTCGTCTCGCAGCTGGAGGAAGAGAACGGCAACATCGCCATCGTGCGGGCAATCATCGGCCTGGCGCACAACCTGGAAATGGAAGTGGTGGCAGAAGGCGTGGAGACGGAAACCCAGCGTCAGCTCCTGCATGCCTTCGGGTGCGATAACGCCCAAGGCTGGCTCTATGCCCGACCGCTCTCCATGCTGGACGCGCAGATGTGGCTGCGGGAGCACCGGGAACGCTGCAAACGGGTGGACTACGTCATCTGACGGATCGGAAACACGGCCGCCGGAGATCATACGCCCGGCGGGGCGGGAAGGCGGCCGAATGTTTCCAGAATGCGTTTCTGCAGACCGTCACGCACCATGCGGTAACCTTCCAGAATCTGTTCGCGGGAACCGGTGAAGGCGGACGGATCCATGGTCGGCCAGTAACGCACGTCCACCGCCTGGGTGCGCGTCAGTTCCAGCGCGTGGTGGTGGGCTTCCGGTGACAACGTGATGATGACATCGAAGCCCGTATCCGCCATTTCGGCAAAGCTCTTGGGACGGAAGCCGGAAAGATCGATGCCGATCTCGTCCATCACCTGGATGACGAAGGGATCCGGCCCGCGGTCCGGTTCCGGCCGCACACCGCAGGAATCCACGTAGACCCGTCGTCCGTAGAGCCGTTTCATGATTCCCTCGGCCATGGGCGAGCGGAAGGCGTTCAGCGTACAGGCGAAGAGGACGGCACCGGGCAGCTCCGCCATGGCTCACCCCCGCCAGTAGAGCACGGACACCAGCGTGAACAGCCGGCGCGCGGTGATGAAATCCATTTCCGCCTTGCCCGCGAGACGCTCGCGCAGGATCTCGGTGCCCTCGTCATGCAGGCCGCGGCGCGCCATGTCGATGGGCTCGATACGACTCGGCGAGGCGGTGCGGATGGCCTCGAAATAGCTCTCGCACAACATGAAATAGTCGCGCACGATACGACGGAACGGCGACAGTGAAAGCCCGATGATGGAGACCGTTTCTCCGTCCTCGTTGGAGATATGGAACACCAGGCGCTTGTCGGCGATGGAAAGTTTCAGACGGTAGGGCCCCGGCCCCCTGCCCGGCACCGTGAAGCGGTTGTCCTGCAGAAGGTCATAGATGGCCACCCGTCGCTCATGTTCGATGTCGGGGGAAGGCGCTCGCGCAAGACTCTCGTCCAGATCCACGGCGATCAACCGCTCCGTCTCCGGCCAGTCCTTGCGCGCCTCCGCCATTCATCATCCCCGTTGCTGCCCCAGTCGCCGCGCCACGGAACGGGCATGAGCCTCCAGCCCCTCGACCTCGGCCAGCGTAACAGCCGCTGGGCCGATGATGCGCAGCGACTCCGGCGAGCAGCGCAGCAACGTGGTGCGCTTCATGAAATTGAGGACGTTCAGGCCCGAGGAGAAGCGCGCCGAGCGAGATGTCGGCAGCACGTGGTTCGGCCCGGCCACGTAGTCGCCCACCGCTTCCGGGGTGTGGTGGCCGATGAAGATCGCTCCGGCATGGCGTACCTTCGTCAGCAGGGTGTCGGGATCGCGCACCGAAAGCTCCAGATGCTCCGGCGCGAAGGCATCCGATACGGCAGCCGCCTCGTCCATATCCTTCACGATGATGATGGCGCCGTACTTCTCCCAGCTCTCACCGGCGATGTCCGCCTTGGGCAGTGTCTCGAGCTGCCGCTTCACCGCCTGCGCCACGGCCTCGGCAAGGGCGGCATCCGTGGTGACGAGGATGGACTGTGCGGAGCGGTCGTGCTCCGCCTGCGCCAACAAGTCGGCGGCCAGCCATTCGGGATCCGCCGAATCGTCGGCAATGGCCAGGACCTCGGAAGGACCGGCGATCATGTCGATGCCTACCTTTCCGAACACCTGCCGCTTGGCCTCGGCCACGAAGGCATTGCCGGGGCCGACGATGACGTCCACCGGGCGGATGCTTTCCGTGCCCCAGGCCAGTGCGGCAATGGCCTGCGCCCCACCGATGCGCCAGATCTCGTCCACGCCCGCGGCATCCGCGGCGGCCAGCACCAGATCATTGAACTGCCCTTCCGGCGTCGGCACCACCATGACCAGCCTTTTCACGCCGGCGACGCGGGCGGGAATGGCATTCATCAGCACCGAGGAGGGATAGGCGGCCAAGCCGCCCGGCACGTAAAGGCCGGCGGCGTCCACGGGTGTCCAGCGGTGGCCGAGCTCCACGCCGATTTCGTCGACATAGGTCTCGTCGGCGGGCAACTGGCGTTCGTGATAGGCACGGATGCGGTCGGCAGCCAGCCGCATGGCCTCCAGCACCTTGGCCGGAACACGGGCCTTCGCCTGCGCCATATCGTCGGCAGAGACGGCAAGGCCGGTTTCACGCACGTCGAAGCGGTCGAACTTTTCCGTGAGCTCGAGCAAGGCTTCGTCGCCGCGGCCGCGCACGTCCCGGATGATGTCCGAGACGATGTCGGCAACGTCCGCCTCCTCGGCCCGCTTTGCCTCGAGCAGGTCGGTGAAGGCCTCGCGGAAATCCGCATCCGCGCTGTTCAGGATCCGCGCCATGGTCAGTCCTCGTCGTCGTGTGTGGGAATGGCCGATGTCTCCCACATCTGGCCCAGATCCTCCATCCAGGCCTCGATGCATTCGACGGTCAGCCGGATGACGCCATCACCGGAGAAGATCAGCTCGATCACGCCACCTGGCGGTTCGTCGTCCGGAATGAAGGTGATGGCCAGCAGCGACAGCACGCCATCCTGCGCCTGCTGGCGGATGTTGCGGGACTTCACGTCCAGCACCCGTTCGAAATGCAGCCCCGTGCGGGCGCGGCGCGGGCGGTCTCCGGCGTCGCGCTGGGCGGCCGGCCAGTCGAAGCGATTGGCCACCAGGGCAAACCGCGCCTTCGAGGGCATCCACGTCATATCTCCCACTTTCAGGACGGCGTCCTGCATGTGAGCGGAGATGATTTGCAGGTCCTCGTCGTCGAGAGCGGCTAGCTTCAGCAGTTTCATGGCGACCTCTCCCCGGCTTGTCGTCCCGGCCACATTACCGTTTCCCGTACGCCGGTCAATTCCGGACCGCGCAGGCACGTGGATGACGGTGTTCTCCACGCATCCCCTCATATGGGGTCATCCGCTCACTCTTTCGATATCCGCTCCGACTGCGGACAGCTTTTTTTCCAGAGTCTCGAAACCGCGGTCCAGATGATAGACACGGTTGAGCTCCGTTTCGCCTTCAGCGGCCAGTGCAGCGATAACCAGAGACACCGAGGCGCGCAGGTCGGTGGCCATGACGGGCGCACCGGTCAGATGCTCCACGCCATGCACCAGTGCGGTATCGCCGTTCAGCCGGATGTCGGCGCCCATGCGGGCCAGTTCCTGCACGTGCATGCAGCGGTTCTCGAAGATGGTTTCGCGAATGGTGGAAACGCCCTCCGCCCGCGTCATCAGCGCCATCAGCTGGGCCTGCAGATCGGTGGGAAAGCCGGGATAGGGCCGTGTCTCCACGGACACCGGCAGCAGTGCATCCGAGCACCGGCGCACCCGCAGTCCGTCCTTCTCCTCCGTCACCGAGACGCCGGCTTCGTCCATCACCTCGATGAAGGCGTCCAGAATGTCGGCACGGGCGTTGCGCAGCAGAACGTCACCTCCGGTCATGGCCGCGGCCATGGCATAGGTTCCGGTCTCGATGCGGTCGGCGATGACAGGATAGGCGGCGCCATGCAGCCGGTCGACACCGGTCACGTGCAGGGTGGATGTGCCGATGCCTTCGATCCTTGCGCCCATGGCCATCAGACAGTTGGCGACGTCGGACACCTCCGGCTCGCGGGCGGCGTTCTCGATCACCGTCTCGCCGCGTGCCAGCGTGGCCGCCATGAGGGTCACATGTGTTGCGCCCACCGAGACCTTGGGGAAGACGATGCGCGCACCCTTCAGGCCGCCGGGCGCCCTTGCGATCACGTAGCCCGCCTCGATGTCGATCTCCGCTCCCATGGCCTCCAGCGCTTTCAGGTAGAGGTCCACCGGGCGGGTGCCGATGGCGCAGCCGCCGGGGAGCGAGACGCGCGCCTCGTGGCAGCGGGCCAGCAGCGGGCCGAGAACCCAGAAGCTGGCGCGCATCTTCGAGACCAGCTCGTAAGGCGCCGTGGTGGAGACGATCTCCGGCGCGTGGATGCGCACCGTGTCGCCGGTGAAGGGACTTTCCCCCGCCTTGCGCCCGGCCAGCGCCGTCTCCGCCCCCAGCTCGCGCAGGATGCGCAGCAGCAGCGACACGTCGGCCAGCCGCGGCACGTTGGACAGCGTCACCGGCTCGTCGGTCAGCAGAGCCGCGATGAGCAGGGGAAGAGCCGCGTTCTTCGCCCCGGAAATGTGAATGTCGCCGCGCAGCACGTTGCCGCCGCGAATGAGAATGCGATCCATCGTGTGTGCTCTTTCCGTCGTTTTCAGGAGCCCTCGGCACAGGGCGGAGATCTCACGGGGGCGCGCCCCTTAAAGCACATGTCATGCCATTGCGGCAACAGCGGGCTCCGGCAGCCTCAGCCGTCGTGTTTTCCGTCTTCGTCCTTCCGCGCCACATTGCCGGCATCGGACACCGCCGCACGCGCCCGCACCTGTGCCTTGCGCCGCCTCAGGTTCTCGCGCAGGCGTTCCGCAAGCTCCCTGCGATCGGGCTTTCCGGATTTCCGCTTTTCCTGACTCATCGCACCGACCTTCCTCGTCCGGGCCGTTTTCGCATGACATGTCGGCACGGCTCAAGAGCTGCATTTTTGCGCTTGAAATGCACCGCAAAACAGGCCATAAGCGCACCCGTCAAGGGCTGCTGCCGTAGCTCAGGGGTAGAGCACTCCCTTGGTAAGGGAGAGGTCGAGTG
>JAJRRY010000224.1 GCA_024279095.1 Alphaproteobacteria bacterium | reverse complement strand
CACCGGCGGCAACGGCCCTGTCGGCAAGCAGTTCCTGTTTCGGAGCGCCGAGAGCAAGGAAGCAGAGCCGGGCTCCGGACTTGCGGATATCCTCGATCAGGTGCGCTGCGGCCGGGCCGTCCGGATCGAAACCGAACGGTGGCGAGATGCGTGCCACAACTTTCAGTCCGGCAGCCGTCTCCCGCAGCCGGGCCGTGGCTTCCATAAGCACCTCGGGCGTGGACCCGACGAAGGCCACGGGCAGATCCAGCACGGCGGCAATTTCGCAAAGGGGGCGCAGCATGTCCGCTCCAGTTACGCGGTTCACTCGCAGCCCGGCGCTGCGGCCCGCCAGCCAGGCAACCGGCCAGCCGTCCGCCGTCACGTGACGCGCCCGCGCATAGGCGGCCCGGAATGCGGGATCCCGCCTGCGCTTCACCAGATGATCCAGGTTCAGCGTGAAGACGGAAAACGGCATGCCATGCGCCGCGTCATGGGCGATGGCGGAAAGCGCTTCCTCCATGGAGTGGAGCGTGATCCTCTGCCCATCCACAACCGGAAGTGTTCCGTTATGCAACATGTCCATCATCATGCCGGAGGGGCAGCAAGGGGCATGCCAGAGCTCCTTTCCGGCATGAACGCGGGATGAACGCGCCGCTCAGGGAAGGTTCAAGCGGCATCCAGCAACATGGGCACCATCAACGGGGACATGAAGAACAACCCGGATACATGAAGATCAGCGAGAAACACGCCAGAAGGAGACGAGACCATGTTCCGCAAGTTCGCCATCGCCGCAGCCACCACCGCCGCCATCGTGACCGCCGGCATTGCCGCCGCACCCGGACAGGCGGAAGCGAAGACCGTCATCAATCTGGGTATCGGCGTCGGCCTGCCCGGCTACTATGGCGGCTACTACGTTCCCGGCTACTATTACGGTCCGGCCCCGGTTTACTACGCCCCGCGCTATCGTGTGCGCTGTCACCGTCATCACCGGCGCGTGCGCGTGTGGAGCCCGCGTCGTGGCCGCTATGTCTGGCGCACCATTCGGGGCCCGCGTCACTGCCATCGCTACCGCGTCTGGTAAGGGATGCACCGTGTCCGATCCCCTGCAATCTCCCTCATGACCTCCCTCTCCTCCACGGGTCTTCCGGCATCACCGCCGGGAGGCCCGTTCGTCATGTCACGGCCAGACCGAACACGTTCTGAAGGAAAAACAGACCGAGGAAACAGATGATCCCGGCGACCACCGGCGTGGCCACCCAGCCGATGACGATGCGTCCCAGCACACCCCAGCGGATACCGGCCAGCCCCTGCAAAAGCGAGATGCCGACAATGGCACCGACAACGGCCTGCGAGCTGGACACCGGCACCAGCGGGATGGTGGGCAGCCCCTGCGCCATCAGCCAGCTTTCCAGTCCTTTGGAGGCGAAAAGGAACAGCACGATGGCCTGCGCCACCACGGCCACCAGCGCTTTCGGCGCAGACAGCCTCCCCAGCGTGCCGCCCACCGTCATCATCACGCCGCGGGAGTAGGTGAACACGCCCACGGCGATCGCCACGCCGCCCAGAAAGAACAGCTGCTGCGCGGAATCGATCACGAAACCGCCGACCTCGATATCCGGAAAGGGCCGGGCGGGAATGAACACACCGACCACGTTTGCGATATTGTTGGCGCCCAGAG
Organism: Alphaproteobacteria bacterium; assembly: GCA_024279095.1. Classification (GTDB taxonomy): domain Bacteria; phylum Pseudomonadota; class Alphaproteobacteria; order Rhizobiales; family Aestuariivirgaceae; genus Thermopetrobacter. The sequence goes on along the minus strand of JAJRRY010000224.1, from coordinate 2,754 downwards.
AATAGGCCCCGAAGGCTCCAGCCACGATGAGCGCGGTGCGTGTCAGCGCATCCACGGTGAGCAGATGCAGTCTGAGCCTTTCTCCTGTCGTGCGCATGGCCTTGTAAAGGATCACCGCGATGACCGCCGACAGCAGCGGGCAGATCACCCACGTTCCGACGATCTTCGAGAACACGCCGAGGTCCGTCGGCTGACCGGCGAAGAGGTTCCATCCGATGATAGCTCCGACAATGGCCTGCGAGGTGGAGACAGGAAGCCCCGAACGGGTCATGAAGTAGACGGCCAGCCCGGCGGCGAGCGCCGTCATGAAGGCTCCGGGCATGGCGCTGATCGCCCCCAGTTTCCCTAGGGTTCCGGAGGCGCCCGCACCCGATATCACTGCTCCGAGAATCACGAAAACCGAGCAGATGATTGCTGCGGTACGCCAGCGCACCATGCGGGTGCCGACCGCCGTGCCGAAGACATTGGCGGCGTCGTTCGCCCCCAGTGCCCAGCCCAGAAACATGCCGGAGCTGAGAAAGATCAGCAGCATCGGATCCATGCCGGACCTCCCTCAGACCAGCCGCTTGATGGCATAGATGGCCAGCCTGTCGGCCACGTCCTCGGCCGTATCGGCGATGGAATCGATGTATTCCACGAATTCCTTCAGATGCAGCTTCCCGCAGAGCGCCAGATCCTCGGAAGCGAAGATGGCCCGTTTCAGCGTCGTGGAAATGACATCCGCCTCCTTCTCGTAGAGCATGACCTTGTGATTGTAGGCCGGCACGTCCTGCGGGCTGCGGAAGAAGGCGCGCGCACCCAGCCCCAGTTCATCCGCCGCCTTGACCACCATGTTGGTCAGCTTGCGGAAGCCGGAGCGGAAGGCGTCGGGAATCTCCGGCCGTTCGTTGGCGAACGCCCACAGGGTGCTTTCGAATTCGGAAATCACCTGATCGGAATTCTCGATGAGGCCCAGCACGTCACCGCGCGAATCCGGGATGAGCGTGTGCTCGTACAGCTCGCTTTCGATTTCCCGGCGCAGGTTGTCATTGGCCGATTCCAGCTGGCTGACCCGTTCCAGCCGCTCCTGAAACTCCTCCGTCCAGCCCTGCTTGAGATAGGCGCGCACGGCCAGCCGGAACACGATGGCCGATTCCGAAAGGTTGTCGTAGAAACGGTCGATCTTGCGTTCCAGCTCACGTGTGCGGCGGAACAGGAACAGGTCCGGATTGAGCTTCATTATCATTCTGCGGCACCCTCATTCGGCCTGCATTCGCGCCCGGTACGACAGTATAGAACCCGTTCGCACCCCGCCGCAAAGGGCAGAGCCGCCGAACCGGCCGGACCAGTGCCGCCAGAGCAGCCTCCTCAGGCGTCCCGCACGGCCTCCCAGAGGGTCAGGGCATCAGGCTGGCAGGCGGTGCAGCCGCCGCAGCCTTCCGGGTTTCCGGCGGAGATCCGGCGGATCCGTCCGCGCGCCTCGAGCAGCCGCAGCATGGGACGCACGGCTTCCGCATCCGCCTCCAGATGCGCCGCGATCTCGGAGAGACAGGCCGCGTCCCGCGTCTTCAGGTATTCCAGAATGCGGTTCAGCATCGTGTCAGTTTCCCGCGGCCAGCGCCGAGGGGGCATGGGTGTCGCCATAATGCTTCATGAACGCGATCACCGCCACCATGAGCACCGCAAGCGACAGCATCCAGGCGACCGACTGTTCCGGATGCCGCATGAAAGTTGCCGCCTGATAGAATTCCACCGCCGAGAACCAGGCCAGCCAGGTGCTCCATGTCCCGGCCAGCAGCGCCCAGCGCAGCCCGATTTCCCGTACCATGGCCCCGAACGCCGCCACGCAGGGGAAATAGAGCAGGATGAACAGCATGTAGGCAAAGGCCCCTACCTTCCCGTCGAAATGACCGACCATCGCCCGCAGGGTTTCCGAGGAGACGCCCTGATCCGCTGTGACCGCCGTTGCCGATCCGCTCACTGCGGACAGACCGAGAGGATCAAGCACGCTGTCCGCCAGCGAGCGCAGATTGGCGGGAATGGAGACGAAAGCACGTCGTACGGCATCGGCGAAATCGAACTCCCCGCTCTCCTCCACTTGCGCACCAGTGCCGGCGGCTGCATGATCGATGGTGGCATAGAGCGCGTTCAGCGTACCAACCACTGCTTCCTTGGCGAAAATGCCGGTAAAGATGCCGACCGTGGCCGGCCAGTTGTCCTCCCGGATGCCGATCGGCTCGAAAGCCGGCACGATGGCCCGCCCCACGGCCGAGAGTACGGATTTGTCCGTACCCTGATTGCCAAAGCTGCCGTCGGTGCCTGCCGAATTGAGCACCGAGAGCACGGCCACCACGATGATGATGATCTGTCCCGCCCCGAGGATGAAACCTTTCAGCCTGTTCCATGCATGCAGCAGCATGTTGGAAAGGCGCGGCAGACGATACGGTGGCAGTTCCATGACGAAGGGCGTCGCCTCGCCCTTCAGCAACGTCTTCTTCATCAGAAACCCTGTGGCGACGGCAGCCGCGATGCCGATCAGGTACAGGGCAAAGACGACGTTCTGCCCGCCGCTGGGGAAAAAGGCTGCGGCGAACAGCGCATAGACCGTCAACCGCGCACCGCAGGACATGAAGGGGGCCATCATGACGGTGAGAATGCGGTCCCTGCGGCTTTCCAGTGTGCGGGCGGCCATGATGGCCGGCACGTTGCATCCGAACCCGACGATGAGCGGCACGAAGGCCTTGCCCGGCAGGCCGATGGCCCGCATCAGCCGGT
>JAJRRY010000223.1 GCA_024279095.1 Alphaproteobacteria bacterium | reverse complement strand
CTCGTCCGGTAGTCCGGGGCTGCGGGGGTGGATTCGAATACGAGAGGGGAATCCGTGGGCAGAGGATATGTCATATCCGTAGACGCCATGGGTGGTGATTTCGGGCCGTCCGTGACGATCCCGGGCGTGGATCTCGTCCTCTCCCGGCACCCCAACATGCGTGTGCTCCTTTACGGGGACGAAGCGACGATCCGCCAGGAGGCCGCCGATTATCCGCGCGTGCTGCAGCGCGCTGAAATCCGCCACGCCGAAGTGGCCGTCAGCATGGATGAAAAACCCTCGCAAGCATTGCGCAAGGGGCGTCGCGTCTCGTCCATGTGGCTGGCCCTGGAAGCGGTACGGGACGGCGAGGCCGCCGTCATGGTCTCTGCCGGGAATACTGGCGCATTGATGGCGATGAGCATCTTCGTGCTGAAAACCATGCCCGGCATCAAGCGCCCCGCCATAGCTGCCTTGTGGCCCAATCTTCGCGGCCGTTCCGTGGTCCTGGATGTCGGGGCCACCATTGGTGCGGATGCGGAGCAGTTGGTGGACTTCGCCATCATGGGCGAGGCCATGGCCCGTACGTTACTGGGCATGGAACGTCCCTCCGTCGGCCTGCTCAACGTCGGTGTGGAAGAGGTCAAGGGGGTGGAGTATGTCCGCGAGGCTGGCCGCATGTTGCGGGAAGCCGATCTGCCCATCCGCTATGAAGGCTTCGTCGAGGGCAACGACATCGCCGCCGGTACGGTCGATGTGTTCGTGACGGAGGGCTTCACAGGCAACATTGCATTGAAAACGGCGGAAGGTACAGCGCGTCAGGTGGGGCAGGCGCTGCGTCAGTACATCGGGGAATCCCTGATTGCCCGCATCGGCGCCTTTCTGGCCCGGAGCGCTTTCCGAAAGCTCAAGGCGCGGCTCGATCCCAGTGCCAATAATGGTGGCGTTTTCCTGGGGCTCAACGGGCTGGTGGTGAAAAGTCATGGCGGTGCCACGGCGGAGGGCTTTGCCAGCGCCATTGAAATAGCCGTTGACATGGCCAAGTCCAATCTTGTTGAAAAGATTGCTGCGGATCTGGCCGTGAAACAGGCGCTGCTTGACCTGCCAGCTGAAAAGGCCTGACCCGGCATCCTCGAACAAACGGAAAAACAAGAACATGCGGCGATCCATCCTGACCGGAACGGGCTCCTACCTGCCGGAAAAAGTCCTCACAAATGATGATCTTGCGAAGATCGTCGATACCTCTGACGAATGGATTCGGGCCCGCACGGGGATCCGGCAGCGCCATGTCGCAGCCGATGGCGAGCTGACTTCCGATCTGGCGATCCGGGCTGCCGAGCGTGCTCTCGAGGCCGCAGGCCGTGATGCCTCCGATATCGACATGGTCCTGGTGGCCACCTCCACGCCCGACAATACCTTTCCAGCCACGGCAACCACCGTTCAGGCTGGCCTCGGCATCACCCACGGCGGCCCGGCTTTCGATCTGCAGGCCGTGTGTTCGGGCTTCGTCTATGCGCTGGCTACGGCGGATTCCTTTATCCGTTCGGGTGCGGCCAACCGGGTTCTGGTAATCGGCGCAGAGACCTTTTCACGAATCCTCGACTGGACCGATCGCGGCACTTGCGTGCTCTTCGGCGATGGGGCCGGAGCCGTCGTGCTCGAAGCCGGTGAGGGCAGGGGCGATACTTCGGATCGAGGGATCCTCTCCACCCGTATTCATGCCGATGGCCGCCAGAAGGACCTGCTCTATGTGGATGGTGGCCCTTCCAGCACGCAGACCGTTGGCCATCTGCGCATGAAAGGCCGGGAGGTCTTCCGGCACGCCGTGGTGCGCATCGCCGAAGTCATGCAGGAGGTAATGGAAGAAACCGGGATCGGGCCTGACGACATTGCCCTTTTCGTGCCGCATCAGGCCAACATCCGCATTCTCGAGGGGACGGCCAGGAAGATCGGACTCGATCGGAACAAGGTCTACATCACCGTGGATCGGCACGGGAACACCTCCGCCGCATCCATACCGCTGGCGCTGGACGAAGCTGTTCGCAAGGGGCGTGTCGGAGAGGGGGATCTCGTCCTGATGGAAGCCATGGGTGGCGGCTTCACCTGGGGGGGCAGTCTGGTCAGACTCTGAGCTCATCTATAAGTTATTGAGAAACAATGCACCTTTTGTTGTCGGGCTATTGACCCGGAACCAGGAAGAATTTAAGGTTCTCAACGCCTGTAGAGGAACGAGGGGTTTCATGAGCGGGAAGACGGTCACACGCGCAGACCTCAGCGAGGCCGTACATCGCGAGGTTGGTCTTTCACGCACCGAGTCTGCCGAGATGGTACGACTCGTCCTGGACACGATCGCTGATGCACTTGTCGCAGGAGAGCAGGTCAAGCTTTCCTCATTCGGGACTTTCGAAGTACGTCACAAGAAGGCCAGAATCGGCCGGAATCCGAAAACCAAGGAAGAAGTGCCCATCACGCCGCGGCGTGTGCTCGCTTTCCGGGCCAGCCAGGTCATGAAAAAGCGTATCAACGGCGAGGGCAGGGATCAGGAGTGACGAAGCCGGCGAAGGACTGAAGACATCACGTGCCGGCGGTTGACAGGGGGGATGCCATGGAAAAATCGCCGGACGCCTTCCGTACGATAAGCGAAGTTGCCGAAGAGCTGGACGTCCCGCAGCACGTGCTGCGTTTCTGGGAAACGAGGTTCTCCCAGATTCGCCCGATGAAGCGCGCCGGCGGTCGCCGTTATTACCGTCCCAACGATGTGGATCTTCTTCGTGGTATCCGCACGCTGCTTTATGGCGAAGGCTACACCATCAAGGGCGTACAGAAAATCCTTCGCGAACACGGTGTTTCGCATGTCATCGCCATTGGTCGAGGCGAGATACAGGCTGCTGTGCCCGTCGTTGATGTGGAGCGTGCGGCATTGCCTGAAGGTGCCAGGAGGGCCGTTTCCGGTTCCGCTGCCAGTCCTGTCGAGAAGGCCGAGCGGCCACCTGTTCTCACCCGTGCGCAAGTCGAGGAACTCAAGCTGGCCCTCACCGAGCTGGGCAACGCCAGAAGGTTGCTGGAGCGCACACTGGCGGAAGAAGAGCAGGAATGAACCTCAAGGGTCCCGCGTCTTCCTCGAAATCTTCCGTGTCAGGATAAATGGTCGGAGCAGCAGGATTTGAACCTGCGACCCCCACACCCCCAGTGTGGTGCGCTACCGGGCTGCGCTATGCTCCGAGCCGTTGGATCAAGGCGTCTGCAGACGCCCTTCATGCAGATCGCTATAGCACCAGATCGCGCAAAGAAAAAGCCCCGAAACATGCTTTTTCATTCCTTCCTGACAGGGTTCTCCGGCCAACCTCCATTACGGAGCAGATACATCTCGCTGGCCGCGAACAGCCCCCACGTCACGCCAAGCAGAAGATAGAAATGGCGCCAGTGGTCGGTATCGATCTGCAGCCCCTGCAGAATGATCATGAACAGCGGAACGAAGAATGCGATGACGTGATCCCGCCAGGGCGTATCTGAGAAGATGGCGCGCAGGCCTGCATAGATCGTCGACATGATGAGAAGCAGATAGGAGATGCCACCAAGCCATCCGTAGGCTGCAAATGCGTTGATGTAGACGTTATGCGGATCCTCTCCGAAGATGAGCGCGAACTGGAAGGGGCCGAATCCATTAGGGCTTGCCATGAGCAGGGGAATGGAACGCAGCTGGTTGGCGAAGCGTCCCGTCTCGCCTCCATCATACGGCTGCACGAGGGAGGCGCGCTCGGCAAACATCACCTGGATCGAAGGGATGGAAAGCAGCACCGGAATCATGATGGCCAGGAAAAGCACTCCCGAGATGGTCATGAGAATGATGCGGGTGCGAAGACGCACCGACGGGGTGATGATGAAGGTGAACAGGGCCAGCAGAAAGACGGAGCCCGCAGTCACCGCCCAGGCACCGCGCGAAAAGGCCAGAAAGATCCCCCCCAGGATGATGAGCAGTGCGACACCGGAGAGAAACGGCCTGCGCACTTTCCCCAGCATGAAGTCCTGCATGAGGAAGATTGCGGGGGTGACCAGAAATGTGGACAGGACATTCGGATCCTTGAATGTTCCCTGTGCTCTGCCGATGGGGGCCCAGGCCTCGCCCATTCCGGCGATATCGAAGTAGCCGATCATGCCGTTGATGGAGGCTATGACGGCGGCTGGCACCCAGGCGCTGCGGATGATCTCCACGATGCGCAGCGGATCCTGTGTCACGGCCATGGCGAAAAAGATGGCCGTCACGGCCATGTAGGTGGAGATCAGCACGAACATGAAGGCCTTGTTTGCCAGCTCCACCACCTGCATGACGCTCAGAAATCCGCCCAGATTGTACAGCAGGGCAAAGGCGATCAATGGTGCCACCAGTGCCGTGGCCGTCAGACCGCCGGGCAGGAACAGCAACAGAGTGACGATGAAAAACACCTCATAGGGTGCCGGCTCGATCACCACCAGCCAGCTCGAGAAGATGAATACCCAGAGCATGCCGAGCCGGATCTGTTCCAGATCCAGCCCGATACCCGGCGTTCGCGCCGGTTGATAGGGAAAACGTATCTGTTCTGTCATCTGTCACCAGCCCCGTCCCGGAATTCCATCCTGCGGATGCTAGGAGAGCGACCTTTCATCATGGTTAACGAATTCGAAACGGCCGGAAGGGGCGTCGAATTCTGTAAACTCTGCATACGAACTGAATAAGGAGGTCGCGTGGCAGCTGCGCCCGGCTTTGCCGGAAGGGCTCAGGCCTGTTCGAAGCCGCGTCGGAGCTCCCAGTCGGTTACGCGCCGATCATATTCGAACTGCTCCCAGCGTGCGGTATGGAGATAGTGCTCCAGAACTTCATCGCCAAGAGCCTTGCGCAGCATTTCCGAATTTTCCAAGGCGGCCATTGCGTCGCGGAGGGTGCGGGGAATTTCTTTCAGCTCACGCGCGGCATAGGCATCGCCGGTGAAGGGCGGATCCAGCTCCATTTCCTTCTCGATGCCATCCAGTCCTGCCGCGATCTGGACGGCAAAGGCCAGGTAGGGATTCAGGTCGGCACCGCCAATGCGGTTCTCGATGCGAATTCCGCGGGAATGCTCACCCACCAGCCGAAATCCCGCCGTACGGTTGTCAATGCTCCAGCAGATGCGGGTCGGCGCAAAAGTGGAGGCCTGAAAGCGCTTGTAGGAATTGACGTAGGGGGCCAGGAACCAGGTGATCTCCGCAGCATGGGCCACGAGCCCGGCAACATAGTGCCGCATCAGTCGGCTCATGCCGTGCTCCCCCTCCGGGTCATGGAACAGATTGTTTGCGCCCTCCGCATCCCACAGTGACTGGTGGATGTGGCACGAGGAACCTGCCAGATCGTAGTTCCACTTGGCCATGAAGGTGACGGACTGACCGGCCTTCCATGCAATTTCCTTGATGCCGTTTTTCATGATGACGTGCCGGTCCGCCATGGTCAGGGCGTCGGCGTAGCGCACGTTGACCTCCTCCTGACCGGGCCCCCATTCGCCCTTGGAATTCTCGACCGGAATGCCCGCTCCCTGCAGACCGTTGCGGATCGCCCGGATGACCTTCTCCTCCTTGGTGGTCTGAAGAATGTGATAGTCCTCGATGTAGTATCCGGCGGTCTTCAGATTGCGGTATCCCTTGTTGTGGGCCTTCCGCAGGCTGTCCTCGAACAGGTAGAATTCCAGCTCCGAGGCCATCATGGCGGACATGCCACGCTCTTCCAGCCGCCGGATCTGGTTGCGCAGGATGGTGCGCGGAGCATGCGGCACCGGCTCATGCGTGTTCTCGTCCAGCACGTCGCACATGACCATGGCCGTCTTCTTCAGCCACGGCACGCGGCGCAGGGTGGACAGGTCGGGTTTCAGGGCAAAATCGCCATATCCGGCGCTCCAGTTGGCCGCCGCATAACCGGGAACGGGCTCCATGTCCATGTCCACGGTCAGCAGGTAGTTGCACGCATGCGTGCCTTCCTTTGCGGTTTCCAAGAAGAATTCCGCCCTGAACCGCTTGCCGACGAGGCGCCCCTGCATGTCCGCCATGCAGACGAGCACCGTGTCGATCTTCCTCCGCTTCACGAGATCCCGCAGTTCCTCGAGACTCAGCATGCTACGCATCTCGCGTCTCCTTCCATTTCGTCCCATGGGTGTCGCAGGACCGCTCCCGGGCGCATGACCCGGAAGCGGCGAATTGCTGTCATGCGATCAGTAGCGGTAGGGCGGGCCTGCCTTGCGCATGGTCTCGTTGTATTCGCGAATGATCTTGACGACCTTTGCGCGCCTTGGCGAGCTCTTCGCAACCTCGTCCCAGAATTTCTGCGCGGCGTCTTCCACCGTCCGCCATTCCTCGTCCGGGATGGTGGTCAACGTCAGCTTGCCGCCCTTGGTGCGGTAGTGCGCCTCGCCCCACCAGTACCAGTAGAGCCGATGATAGTGCGAGCTGTCCATGCACACCCTGAACAGCATTTTCAGGTGTTCTGGCAGCTCCTTCCAGCGTTCGGAGTTGGCGAAGTACGAGCCGATCCAGGCGCCCGAGATGTTGTTTGTGAGGTAGTACTTGGTCACGTCTGCCCAACCGACGGTGTAGTCCTCCGTGATGCCTGACCAGGCGATACCGTCCAGCTCGCCGGTCTGCAGGGCGACTTCCACGTCCTCCCAGGGAAGAGTGACGGGCACCACGCCGAACTGCTTGAGGAACTTGCCGGCAGTCGGGAAGGTGAAGACCCGCAGGCCCTTCAGGTCGGCCAGCTTGCGGATGGGCTTCTTGGTGGCGAAGTTGCACGGGTCCCAGGCACCTGCACCCAGCCAGGTGACGCCTTCCACCTCTCCATAGGCTTCCTCCCAGATCTGGCGAAGACCGTACTGCTCGAACAGCGTCGGCACATCCAGCGAGTAGCGCAGCGCGAGCGGGAAGTAGCCGCCGAAGATCGACACGTCCACCGGTGCATTGATGGAATCGTCATCCGACTGCACCGCATCGATGGTGCCACGCTGCATGGCCCGGAACAGCTCAGCCGTCGGCACCAGCTGATCGGAAGTGTACAGCTCGATCACCATTTCGCCATTGGCGATCTTGTTGAACTTGTCGATGGACGGCTTGATGACGTTCTCCGCAAGGGCTGGGCCGGCATAGGTCTGCAAGCGCCACTTGATGGGACGGCTTGCCGCGTGCACGGCCGGTGCGGCAAGAGGCACACTGCCGGCAGCCGCCACGGCCAGACCTGTTTTTTTCAAAAATGCCCGTCGGGTGGCATCTGGTTGCGTCTTCTTCGTCATGGCGTTTTCTCCCTATGGTTCATTGTTTTGCTCGTTGTGGATCCCCGTCTTGACGCGGGGTGGTTTCCAGCAGCTCCGGAAGGGCGCTACCGGGAATAGAACTGTTCCGGAAGCCACAAGGCGATGTCCGGAAAGGCAATCACCAGCGACAATCCCAGAATCATGATTAGGACGAACGGGATGATGGAGCGATAGATGTCATGCAGCGTGATTTCCGGCGGCGCCATGGCCCGCATCAGGAACAGATTGTAGCCGAAGGGCGGTGTCATGTAGGCGATCTGGCAAGTGATGGTATAGAGCACGCCGTACCAGACGAGGTCGAACCCCAGTGCTTTCACCAGTGGCACATAGAGAGGCGCCACGATGATCAGCATTGCCGTGTCGTCCAGAAACATGCCCATGATCAGGTAGGAAATCTGCATGAGAATGAGGATCTCCCAGGGGCCGAGACCAAGATCCTTCGTGAAAAAGGCTTCGATCGCCTTCACCGCCCCCAGTCCATCGAACACCGCGCCGAAGGCCAGTGCCGCGAGGATGATCCACATGAACATCGCGGTGATGGCCAGTGTCTTCTTCATCACCGCATGCATCACCTGCCAGTTGAGGCGGCCCTTGATGGCGGCCGCAATCATCGAGGTGACAGCCCCCACAGCCGAGCTTTCCACCAGCGAAGTCACACCCATCAGGAAGAGACCGGTCATGGAAAAGAAGATGAACAGCGGCAACAGGCCCGCCCGCAGCAGTTTCAGCTTCTCTGCCAGCGGCATGTCCCGCTCCTCCTTCGGCAGGGCAGGGCCGAGCTTCGGGTTCTTCCAGCAGCGGATGGCGATGTAGATGATGAACAGGGCAGCCATCATCAGTCCCGGCAGCACGCCGGCCAGCCACAGCTTGCCGACCGGCACGCGCGCAATCATCCCGTAAAGCACCAGAACGACCGACGGCGGCACGAGGATGCCCAGGGAACTGCCTGCCTGAATGACGCCGGTGATCATCACCTTGTCGTAGCCGCGGCGCAGCATCTCGGGCAGGGCGATGGTCGCGCCGATGGCCATGCCGGCCACTGAAAGACCATTCATGGCCGAGATTGCCACCATCAGGCCGATGGTGCCGATGGCCAGTCCGCCCCGCACCGGGCCCGACCAGACATGGAACATCCGGTAGAGATCGTCCGCTATGCGGGACTCGGAGAGCATGTAGCCCATGAAGATGAACATTGGCAGGGTCAGGAGCGGATACCACTTCATCAGTTTCATGGCCGCCGAGAAGCCAAGTTCCGCACCGCCGTTGCCCCACAGGAACAATGCGGCGGTGACAGCCACGAAACCGATCACTCCGAAAACCCGCTGACCGGTCAGCAGAAGCCCCATCATGCCCAGGAACATGACGAGGGCGATCATTTCGTAGCTCATGTCAGCTCCTCCAGCTCCTCCAGCTCCTCGTCGGGTCTGCCGAGCTGGATGCCCCGCGCCCTTGCCACGTCCTTGAAGAAGACGGCGATCGCCTGCAGGATCATCAGCGCGATGCCGATAATCATGATGATCTTGATCGGAGCCATGTATGGCGCCCAGGAGGAATAGCTCCGCTCGCCGTACTTCAGTGCGTAGTGAGTGCTGGAAATCGCTCCGTAGAGCAGCATGAACAGGTAGAAGATGAGCAGCAGGTCGGTGAAGGAGTCGACCTTCGCGCGTGTTGTCTCGCTCCAGCGGGAATAAAGCAGGTCCATGCGGACATGCGCTTTCAGCTGCATGGAGTGACCGCCCGCCAGCATGTAGTAGGCAACCATGGTGAACTGGGCCATTTCCAGCGTCCAGATCGAAGGCATCTCAAGCTGTTTGGAAATGGCCGACCAGAACAGAATGCCGAGCATCACGAAGATCAGGTACATCGTGAGATGCCCGACGAACCGGTTCACCGAATCCACGTAATTCACGTAGGCACGGATGGCACGTGGCATGAATTTCCTCCCGTTCTTCTGTTTTTGACCCATTATGTGTCGAACAGGAGAAAACGTCCAATGCCAGAGAGCATGAATTTCTGCCTCCAGCCATCACGTTTGATGTGAAGTGAATTATGAGAATATATGAAAATGCTGATATGAAATATTTCCGCAGAAAGATTCCTGCATTGCCATATTTGCCAAAGGCAACAATTGGCAGATTCCTGTCTGAGACTTTTTCGGAAAAATAGGAAGACTGGCGACCCCGGAAGGATTCGAACCTTCGACCTACGGATTAGAAGTCCGTTGCTCTATCCAGCTGAGCTACGGGGCCGGACTTTAGTCTTGCCGGTGCGGACCGGCAGGGAAGGGGGATCAGTGCGTCCAGTTGTGTTTG
>JAJRRY010000222.1 GCA_024279095.1 Alphaproteobacteria bacterium | reverse complement strand
TCATCGCCTTCCTTACCCATCTTGCGGAAATCGTCGGGCCGGAAGCCCGGTTCGTGCATCAGGGCATGACCTCCTCGGACGTGCTGGACACCTGCCTGAACGTTCCGCTGGTCCGCGCCGCCGACATCCTGCTGGAGGATCTGGACATGGTCCTCGCCGCCCTGAAGAAACGCGCCTTCGAGCATCGCGACACCGTCTGCATCGGCCGCTCCCACGGCATCCATGCCGAGCCGACCACCTTTGGCGTCAAGCTGGCCACCTTCTACGCGGAATTCGATCGCGCCAGGCAGCGCCTGCAGTTCGCCCGCGACGAGATCGCCACTTGCGCCATTTCCGGCGCGGTTGGCACCTTCGCCAACATCGATCCGTTCGTGGAGGAATACGTCGCGAAAAAACTGGGCCTGAAGCCGGAGCCGGTCTCCACACAGGTCATCCCGCGCGATCGGCATGCCATGTTCTTCGCCACGCTGGCAGTCATCGCCTCGTCCATCGAGCGGCTGGCCGTGGAAATCCGGCACCTGCAGCGCACCGAGGTGCTGGAGGCCGAGGAATACTTCTCGCCCGGCCAGAAAGGCTCCTCCGCCATGCCGCACAAGCGCAACCCCATCCTGACGGAGAACCTCACCGGACTGGCCCGTCTCGTGCGCATGAGCGTGATCCCGGCACTGGAGAACGTGGCTCTCTGGCACGAACGCGACATTTCGCATTCCTCCGTGGAGCGCGGCATCGCCCCGGACACCACCGTGACACTGGATTTCGCCCTGCGTCGCCTCGCCGGCGTGGTGGACAAGCTGGTCGTCTATCCGGAGAACATGCTGAAGAACCTGAACCGGCTGGGCGGCCTGATCCACTCCCAGCGCGCGCTGCTGGCCCTCACCCAGGCCGGCATGAGCCGCGAAGACGCCTACCGCACCGTCCAGCGTAACGCGATGCCCGTCTGGCGTGGCGAAGGCGAGTTCCTCGACCTGCTGAAGAAGGACGAGAACGTCCGCAGGTATCTCGACGAGAAGCAGCTCGAGGAGCTCTTCGACCTCGGCTACCACACCAAGCACGTGGGAACGATCTTCCGCCGCGTGTTCGGAGAGGACGCTTCCTGAAGCAGCGGCACGACGCATGAATATGCGAAAAGGGGCGCCCGACAATGGTGCCCCTTTTTCATGCATCATGCTCCATGCGTCCCAATCAGCCACCGAAGACCCAGAACTTCACTGTATCGAAGGCCCGGCTCCACATGTCTTCCGTGGCTTCCACCGTCTCGCCGGCATAGACCGGGAACGTCGCCACTGTGCGCCCGTCCACGCGGATGCGCAGCACGCCCACCTTGTCGCCCCGCCGCAACGGAGCGCGCAACGGCCCGCGATAGACCAGTTCCGCATCCGCAACACGCCTCTCCTCATCGGAAAGTCGCGTCTGGATGGTGTCCTTGGCCACCAGCGGCACGCTGTCCTTCACGCCGCCCCAGACACGGGCATGCCCCACTGTCTCCCCGGGGCCATAAAGCACCACAGGCCGGAACTGCCGGAATCCCCAGTCGAGGATCTTGCGCGTCTCAGATGCCCGTTCGCGTTTCGACTTCATGCCGTTCAACACGGCAATTAGGCGACGCCCGTCACGGACTGCCGAGGCCACCATGCCGTAACCGGATTCCTTTGTGTGTCCGGTCTTCACACCGTCCGCTCCCGGATACTTCCCGAGCAGCGGATCGCGATTGTACTGCTTGATACCGTTCCACTCGAACTCCCGCTCGGAAAAGATCTTGTAGTAATCCGGAAAAACCTCGATGAGATAGCGGGTCAGTTGAGCCAGCTCGCGTGCCGTCATCTTGTGTTTCGGGTCCGGCAGTCCCGTGGCATTGGCGAAGGTGGACTTCTTCAGCCCCAGCTCCCGCGCCCGCTTGTTCATCAGCTCGGCAAAGGCCTCTTCCGAACCGGCAATGCCCTCCGCGATGGCGATCGCCGCGTCATTGGCCGAGGCGATGATGACCGCCCGGATCAGCGTACCCAGCCGGATGCGCTCACCCGGCTTGGCGTACATGGTGGACGAGCCGGAAGGCGCCCCGCCCTTCTTCCAGGCGTTCACCGAGATCTCGAACTCGTCATCTTCGGAAAGCACCCCTTTCTTCAGCATTTCGAAGACCACGATCATGGTCATGATCTTGCTCATGCTGGCAGGCGCCATCAGCTCGTCGGCGCGCTTGTCGTAGTAGGTCTTTCCAGAGCGCGAATCGACAAGGAAGGCATACTGCGCTTTCGTTTCGAACTTCGCCTGCGCAAGGCTCGTTCGTTGCGGAATGAGGAAAGCGGCAAACATTGCCACCATCGCGAGTCCCGTCGCAAGACAGCGTTTCATGGATCTCCGCTCACATGCAGTCACACCCTGCCCCTTCCCGCCTTGTTTCGCAAGGTGAATTATACAGCTGCGGAAGAAGCGCACAACCAGTTGCCACTTGCCCTGTCCAGGAGAGTGCCAGCCAAGGCCTTGCTCAGCGTATGCGGACAACCTGAAGTAAATATGCCCGCATCCCCACACCCGTTCAAGGGGCTGGTTGCGACGCGGGAAATGATCCCGGAACAGCGAAGGTGTCTGTGAGCTTCAATTTCTGCGCAGATCCGGCGGCGTTGCTTCCTCGCGCAACAGCTCGATGGCCTCGGCCACCTTCATGGCCTTCTGCTCCTTCGAGCCCAGCCGGCGCATATTGACCGCTTCCTCTTCCACCTCGCGCTTGCCGACCACGAGGATCACCGGCACCTTGGCCAAGGAGTGCTCACGCACCTTGTAGTTGATCTTCTCGTTGCGCAGATCCGCCTCGGCACGCAATCCGGCCGCCTGCAGCCGCTCCACCACCTGACGGGCGTAGTCGTCGGCATCCGATGTGATGGTGGCCACTACCGCCTGCACTGGCGCCAGCCACAGGGGCAGATGCCCCGCATGATGCTCCAGCAGGATTCCAAAAAAGCGTTCCAGCGAGCCAAACATGGCGCGATGGATCATCACCGGAGTGTGCTTCTCGCCGTCGGCACCCACGTAGAAGGCCCCGAAGCGTCCCGGCAGGTTGAAGTCCAGCTGCACCGTGCCGCACTGCCAGTCGCGGCCGATGGCGTCTCTCAGCACATATTCCAGCTTCGGACCGTAGAAGGCACCCTCTCCGGGGTTCAGCTCGAATTCGCCGCCGGCCGCTTCCACCGCCGCCTTCAGCGCGCTTTCCGCCGCGTCCCAGACCTCGTCGGAGCCCACGCGCTTCTCCGGACGGTCGGAGAACTTGATACGCACCTCCTCGAAGCCGAAGTCGCGGTAGATATCGAGGATAAGACGATGCACCCGGATGCACTCTTCCTCGATCTGCTCATGGGTGCAGAAGATGTGCGCATCGTCCTGGGTGAAGGAGCGCACGCGCATCAGACCATGCAACGCGCCAGACGGTTCATAGCGGTGTACCTTGCCGAATTCCGCCATACGCACAGGCAGATCACGGTAGCTCTTCAGACCATGTTTGAAGATCTGCACGTGCCCGGGACAGTTCATCGGCTTCAGGGCGAAAACGCGGCCGTCCTCCGTCTCGGTGACGAACATGTTCTCGCGAAACTTCTCCCAGTGGCCCGATTGCTCCCACAGCGAGCGATCCATCATGTCCGGGGAGTTGACTTCCACGTATCCGGCCCGCTGCTGCACCCGGCGCAGATAGTTCATCAGCTCGCGAAAGACAGTCCAGCCCTTCGGGTGCCAGAACACCGAACCGGGCGCCTCCTCCTGAAAATGGAACAGGTCCATTTCACGTCCGAGGCGGCGATGGTCGCGCTTCTCGGCCTCCTCCAGCCGATGCAGATATTCCTTGAGCTGCTTCTTGTCCGCCCACGCCGTGCCGTAGATGCGGGTAAGCATGGGCCGGTTGGCATCTCCGCGCCAGTAGGCCCCGGCCACCTTCATCAGTTTGAAGGCATCACCGATCTTGCCGGTGGATGGCAGATGCGGCCCGCGGCAGAGGTCGAACCATTCTCCTTGGGAGTAGATCTTGACGTCCTCGCCCTCGGGGATGGCCTCGATCAGCTCCACCTTGAATTCCTCTCCCATGTCCCGGAAGATGCGGATCGCTTCGTCCCGAGGCACCACT
>JAJRRY010000221.1 GCA_024279095.1 Alphaproteobacteria bacterium | reverse complement strand
GTGATCGGCGTACCGTCGGAAAAGCGGGCCTGCGTTCGCAGGCCGAAGGTGACGGACATGCCGTCCTCCGCCACGTCCGCCCATTCAGCGACAAGGCCGTAGACGGCATCGGGCTCGTCCATGGCGCGCACCATGAGCGAGTCGAAGAGCATATCCAGCCCGTCGGCCGGATCGCCCTTCAGGATGAAGGGATTGAAGGAATCATAGCTGGTCAGCCCGGAATCGCCCACCGTGACGATCCGCCCGCCCTTAGGCGCGGCCGGATTCACATAGTCGAAATAGTCGAAGTCCGGTGGATATTTCAGATCGCCAAACGCGGAAAGTCCATGCCGGGGTGCGGCCGAGGCCGGACCTGTAATGAAGGCGGAGACGAGGACCGCGAAAAAGACACCGGTCAGGGCTGCCAGCCATACCGCACGCCGGTTTCCAGAGTGTATCGGCATCAGCCCTTTCCTCTCTTGATGCGTTTCGCCTTCTCCTCGTCCCACCACCAGATGTCGGGGAAGCCGACGGAGAAATCGGGGATCTTCGCGGGCTTGCCGAAGCGGTTCCAGCGGGCGGTGCGCTCGTAGGTGATGTGCCAGGTGGGCAGGACGTAGAAGTTCCACAGCAGGACGCGGTCCAGCGCGCGGGTGGCGGCAACGAGATCCTTGCGGCTCTTCGCGAAGATGATCTGCTCGATCAGCCAGTCGACGGCCGGATCCTTGATGCCCGCCAGATTGCGCGAGCCGGGCCGATCGGCGGCCGCGGAGCCCCAGTAGTTGCGCTGCTCGTTGCCGGGGCTGAGTGACTGGCCCCAGCCACCGACGATGATGTCGAAGTCGAAGCTCTTCACCCGCCGCTCGTACTGGGCGGAGTCCACGGTGCGCACGGTGGCGCGGATGCCGATGCGCTTCAGGTTGCGGATGTAGGGCAGCACGATGCGCTCGAAGGCCGGGGAGACGAGCAGGAACTCCACCTCGAACGGCTCGCCCTTCGCGTTACGCAGGATTCCGTCCTTGCCCAGCTTCCAGCCTGCGCTCATGAGCAACCGCATGGCCCGCCGCAGGTTGTTGCGCAGATCGGCCGGTGTCTTGTTGACCGGGTTGCGATACTCCTTTTTTAAGACCTCCGGCGGCACCTTGTCCTTCACCCTTTCCAGGATCTCCCGCTCGCGGCCCTCGGGCAGGCCGGTCGCGGCCAGTTCGGAGTTGGAGAAGAAGGAATTGGTGCGGGTATACTGGCCATAGAACAGGTTCGTGTTGGCCCATTCGAAGTCGAAGGCGTAGTTGAACGCCTCACGCACCCGCCTGTCCTGAAATTTCTTCCGGCGCAGGTTGAAGACGAAGGCCTGCATGCCGCGGGAATTCTTCAGGTAGAATTTTTCGAGAATGACATCCCCGCGTTTCACCGCCGGAAAATCATAGGCCGTGGCCCAGTTCTTCGAGTTGTTCTCGTCGCGCCAGTCGTATTGATCCGCCTTGAATGCTTCCAGAGCCACGGTGTCGTCGCGGAAATAGATCAGTTCTATTTCGTCGAAATTGTCATAGCCCACGTTGACCGGAAGATCCTTCGCCCAGTAATCCTTCACCCGCTCCAGAACCACCGATTCGCCGGCCTTGACCTTGCGGATGCGGTAGGCGGCAGAACCGAGCGGCGGCTCCAACGTAACGTCCAGCAGGGAGCGGGGCTTTCCGGAAGCATCCTTCCCCGTCCACCAGTGCTTTGGCAATACGGGCATCTGGCCGGTGATCTGCGGCAGTTCACGGTTGCCTTTCGCGGAGAAGACGAAGCGCACCTCGCGTTCGCCCGTCTGCTCCACCTTGGCAATATTGCCATAGTAGAAATTGTAGAAGGGATGAGCCTTCTTCAGGTTCTCCATCGACCAGATGATGTCCTCTACGGTGATCGGCCGGCCGTCGTGAAAACGGGCCTGCGGGCGCAACCGGTAGCTGACGGAGGAGAAGTCCGGCGGATGGGCCACCGCCTCGGCGATCAGGCCGTATTCGGAGCCAGGCTCGTCCAGCGCCGGCTTGATGAGGCGATCGTATACGGAACCAACGATACCCGCCGCCTCGCCCTTGAAAGTGTAGGGATTGAGACTGTCGAACGATCCCACGGCAAACAGGCGGACCCGGCCGCCCTTGGGCGCGTCCGGCTTAACGTAATCGAAATGCGCAAAACCGGCCGGATATTTCAGGTCGCCGAACAGGGAGAGGCCATGCCGCCAGACGAGTCCGGAGGCCTCCTGCGCCGAGACGCCAACGATGCGCAGTCCGAACATCGATCCCAGGGCCGTGAGGCCGCGCAGCACGGTGCGGCGGGAAAGGGTGATCATTCTGGCACTCCCATTGTCTGCGACCTGTCGCCGGGGAGGGTATCAGAAAGCGCCCGGCAATCAAGCGGACGGATGATTAAAAGACGGTCAGTGGGTATTGCCGGATTCCGCAGAAGAAACGGGCAACTCTCTTTACGGCATTTTCATGCATTGCGTGCATGTTGATCATGACATGCAAGCAACTTCAAGGAGAGGGGCAATGGAGTTTCTTTTCCGTTTCTCGGGCCGTATTGGCCGACTGCACTGGAATCTAGGGCAGATCCTAATCTTCTTCCTCTATCTCATCCCCATGCTGGCCATGATTGAAGTCCGGGACGGATCCATCCACTACCGGATGCCGGGATATCATCTTCTGGGTCTCCTTGTTCTCGGCACGTGGATCAATCTTGCCGTGTCCGTTCAGCGCCTGCATGACCGGGACAAGAGCGGTTTCTGGCTGATCCCGATGCTGCTCGTGCCCGGTGGCTTCATCTGGATGATCATCGAGCTGGGTCTTCTGCCGGGCACACCCGGCCCCAACCGCTTCGGCCCGCCACCGGGGCAGGACGCGGCCGCCGTGCGCAAGCGGTTCCGGGCGGAAGAGCCGACCGGGAATGCAGAAGCTCCCCGTTTCGACACTGAAAGCGTGGACAGGACGATAGCGAAGCTGAAGGCCCGGCGGGCCGAGACGATGCATCATGTTGCGCCGACACGCAGTCATCCGGAAAAACCGGCGGCGTTTTCCGTTCGGACCACTTCCATCGATGGCAGGCGTCCGACATTCGGTCAGCGGGCATGAGAAAGGGCCCCACGAAAGGCCGTGGAGCCCTCATCCATCTGAAAACCGGAAGATTGCAGCTTACTGAACGGACTTCAGATAAGCGATCACGTCGGCGATGTCCTTGTCCTTCTTCAGACCGGCAAAGGCCATCTTGTTGCCCGGCACGAACTTCTTGGGCGCGGCCAGATAGGCCTTCAGGTTCTCTTCCGTCCAGACCAGACCTTCGGCGCCCTTGGCCTTCATGGCCTCGGAGTACTTGAAGCTTTCCACGGCAGCGGCCTTGCGGCCCATGACGCCCTTCAGGTACGGCCCCACCTTGTTCTTCTCCTTGTCGGCGAAGTGGCAGGCCTTGCACTTGTTGAAAACCTTCTTGCCGGCAGCAGGATCACCTGCGGCAGCGGTCTGCTGTTCGGCGGCGGGCGGCTGCGCAGCCTGCTGTTCGGCAGGCGCCTCAGCGGCCGGCTGTTCGGCAGCAGGCGCCTCGGCCTGCTTCTGCTCGGCCGGAGCGGCCTGCTCGGCAGGCGCTTCCGCCTTCTTTTCCGGCTGCGGAGCGGACTCTTCGGCCACAGGCACGGGGATCGCCGGCTTCTCCGGAGGCTGGACGGCAAAGATAAAGCCGGCCAGTCCACGCACGACGAAAACGATGCCCAGCGCGATCACGATGGACACGGCGATGTTGACAAGCGTTCTCATGCTCATTGGATTCTTCCCGATTTCATCCTCTGGCAGCGCCCCCCTGCGCAAGGTCCGTCGCCGCCCCTGTTTCATTTCCGTGCGGAAAGTAATGGTTTCTCGCAGCCTTCGCAACATGTATAAAGCGGGCGCGGGCGTTTTGCCGCGCGCCATATCAGTCTTCACGACCCTTTGAACACGTTCATGACGGACGATGCCATCATTTTCATTCCCGCTCGCATGGGATCCTCCCGTCTGCCGGGCAAACCGCTGGCCGACATTGCCGGTACACCGATGATCGTGCACGTGCTGCGTCGAGCCGAGGAGGCCGACGTGGGGCCTGTGGTGGTGGCCGCCGCGGAGGAAACCATAGCGGAAGCCGTACGGGCCGCCGGTGGCATGGCCGTGCTCACCGATCCCGACCTGCCCTCGGGATCCGACCGGATCGCCGCGGCACTGACCCTTCACGATCCGCAGCGGCGTCATGGAATCGTCATCAATCTGCAGGGCGATCTGCCCACAATGAATCCGGCGGATATCCGGCGTTGCGCAGAGGCATTGCAGGCTACCGGCGCCGATATCGCCACACTGGCGGCGAAGATCCGCGACCCGGAGGAGGTCACCAATCCTAACGTGGTGAAGGCCATCGCGCCGCTGGAGCACAAGCCGGTGGCGCTGGCGGAAGATTTCGTGCGCGAGCTGCCGAAGGATGCAGAGGGGCCCTTCTTCCATCACATCGGCATCTATGCCTATCGCCGCCCGGCGCTGGAGCGTTTCGTGACCCTGCCTCCGTCGGAACGGGAGCAGGAGCGCCGTCTGGAGCAGTTGCGGGCACTGGACAACGGCATGACGATCGCGGTGGCGCGCGTGGAGCGCGCACCTTTCGGCGTGGATGCTCCGGAAGATCTGGAACGGGCGCGGGCAATTCTGGGAAAGGGGACATGACCACGAAACGGAAGATCGCCTATCAGGGCGAACCGGGGGCGAATTCGCACATCGCCTGCATTCAGGTGCATCCGGACATGGAACCGCTGGCCTGCCGGACGTTCGAGGACGTCTTCTCGGCAGTGCATGCCGGACGGGCGGATCTGGCCATGATCCCGGTGGAAAACACCGTGGCCGGACGGGTTGCGGACATTCACCACCTGATTCCCATTTCCAACCTCTTTATCGTCGGCGAACACTTCCTGCCGATCCACCACCAGCTGATGGCACCCAAGGGGGCCTCGCTGGAGACGATCCGCACCGTCCATTCCCATGTCCATGCCCTGGGCCAGTGCCGGGAGCTGATCCGGGAACTCGGCGTGGAAGGCGTGGTTGCCGGCGACACGGCCGGCGCGGCCAGGGAAGTGGCCGAACGGGGTG
>JAJRRY010000220.1 GCA_024279095.1 Alphaproteobacteria bacterium | reverse complement strand
TCTTCCGGCTTGTGCGTCATAGCCTCGCGCTCGGCCTCGGCGACATCGATGCCGGCACGCTGTGCAATTCCGGCAGCCGTCAGAGCCGCATGGAACTCTTCGGCCACACCGGCGATCAGGGCCGCCCTGTCCATGCCGTTCACCACCCGGCGGGCCTGCACGTAGTCGCACTTCTCGCCACTGATGAATGTGGCCAGGCGAAAGCCCGTGAACAGTCCCTCGATCATGCCGGTGAAGAGAATGCGCGCCGCAATCTCGGGCTTCATGACCAGCTCCGGATTGCGCTCCAGATCGAGCTCCAGACGCGCGCCCAGACGGCGGTAATTGCGGCGCCAGGTGATCTGCACGTAACCGCGGCCGAAGTAGGCATGGCCGGTGTCGGCATGCACCCGCGCATAGGCCAGCACCGTCTGGCGCCTGCGACCTTTCAGCTTGCGGGCCCAGGCGCGCAGGCGCGCAATCGCCTGCCGCTCGGATTTCGCGAGCGTCTCTCGTACCGGCTGCATGGTGTGCCCCGTCTCGTGCCAGGCCGTGGCCAGGCAGTAGGCCAGCCAGCGCACGTCGTCATTGGCGTGCTCCCGTTCCCACACCGTGAGCAGACGCTCCAGTCCCACCACCTGCGCCCGGCTCATCCGGCCGCGGAAAATGGAAAGCCGCACCTCGCGGAAGAAGATGCGCCGATCGAAGAGCCGCACCATCATTCGGCCCTCCAGGCAGGCGGCACCGTCAGCATGTCCGCCTTCCCGGGTGCGGACATCTGATACGGACGGTCATGCTGGAGGATGGCGAAGGTCAGCCATCCGGCCGCCAGCACCGAGGCCACCAGCAGAATGAGTGTCGTGATGAGCGAGATCGCATCGCGCATTGAAAAATCCTCCGGTTTTGCCGGAGGATGCGGGAATTCGCCATCAGATGCGCCCGGAAGGGTTCCTCATCCGGTCTTTCGTTCATCGAACAGCGACAGCTGGCGCGGATCATGGGGAGCAGACAGTCTGCGCCCTGCAAGATGACGGCGAACCTGCCTGTCGGTGATACCCAGTC
Organism: Alphaproteobacteria bacterium; assembly: GCA_024279095.1. Taxonomy (GTDB): domain Bacteria; phylum Pseudomonadota; class Alphaproteobacteria; order Rhizobiales; family Aestuariivirgaceae; genus Thermopetrobacter. The sequence continues at coordinate 2,111 of JAJRRY010000220.1, read as the reverse complement.
GACGGGCAATCTGCTGAGTGGTCATCCCCCGCCGGGCCAAGTCGTGCACACGTGCGCGCGTCTCACCCGGGCGCGGGCAGGTACCCTTGGCAATGTAGAGCCGATCGCGCGGGAAAGTGGCGCACAGTTGCTCCAGCATTTCCCGCGGAAGCTCGCTCAGAGGGCCTGAAGTCGGCGGCGTTTCCGGGATGACGATCTCCAGCCCTCCGCAAGCCCCGCGCAGCGCGCGGGCTACCTCAGGCCCGAGGATGTCCGCCACTTCCTTCAGATCACCACAGAATTCGCTCATGGCCGCCTCGTGTCCTGGTGCTTGACTTTGCACATGCCGCCTATCATGGCTAGTATACCTGAACGTCAGGGATCAGTGGAGGATTGCAATGCGTGGCATACTTTCCATGATTTTTCTGCTCATTTTCATGGTGTTTCCGGCTACCGCAGAAGAAAAGCTCAAGCCTTGGCAGGAGAAAGCGCTTCATCTGGTCAAAGAGGAAAAGAAGGTGCTTGATGCCTTCTGGCGCATGCCAAGCCGAAACATTCTCTATGTTGCCATGCAGCCGGATGGAGGACGCAAAGACGGCTTTGCCGAGTATTTGTGCATGCTGCTGGCTGATGCGGGTGCGCCCAAGGAGGAACCGCGCATTGTAGAAGTCTTTGATCCAACCACCTTCCGCGGCTATTTGGACAAAACCGGCAGCGGCAGCAGTATGGGGATAGCGGCTTGCCGCTGACATCTCACCACCTCAGTTTTCTTGGCTTGGGCGGATCGTAGATGACGGTGACGATCCGCCCGTTCCTGATGCAGTAGCGCACGCCATGGCGGGTGATGCGCCGCGCGCCATGCCGGAGGGCCTCGGAGCATTCGGCATGGATGCGGCCGCGGATGGCTTCCACATCGATCCCGCACACACGCTCCAGATATCTGAGCAGTGCATGGTCGGTCACAGGATGTGGTCGCTGCCGGCTCATGCCACTTCTTCCCAGTCCACGCCGGCACGGTGTCCGATGGCCTTCAGCGCCTCGATGACGGCATCCGCATCCGGAGGTGTCAGCCACTCCGGATTGTCGATCCCCGTCTGACGCTTCACGAAAGCCCGCAAGGAGCTGCGCCGGCGGTCGCGCCAGATGCCGCGGCGGACGAGTTCGCCCCATATGGCCCAGATCTTGCGCACATACGGTTTCGCGGATCTCCACCGTCTCGGCTTCCATCCCAGGCACCGGAACTCCGCCAGCACGAGGTCGAGCTGAGCATCGGTAGCCTCGGCCGCCGAGGAGACACCCGCACAGCGATCCAGCACCGTGCGGTATGTCTCCTCGTCCAGCCCCAGCTCCTTGGCTGCAATGTGCACCCGGGCCAGCAATGAACGCCGCTTTTCCGCAACGCCGGGCATCTCACCCCTCCTGACCGCTCAGTTCGCCTTCGAAGAAGGGCTCCACGACGAAGTCCTCTCCGGCGCTGCCGACCTTGATGCCGGGAATGCCGGCCACGGCCTCGGGCTCCTCGCGGATGGCTTCACGATTGACGCTTTCCTTGACGCGGATGAAGGCGGTCAGTCCGGCCTCCTTCAGCCGCTGCAGCACCTGCTCCGCCCCGCGGATGGTCACCGAAGGCGGCCGCATGCGCCACTTGATCTCGCCGGTGGGCAGGCGGACGTATTTCACCTTGCCGCCCTGGGTCAGCGCCTTGCGGTTGGCCTCGGCCCAGATGCGCAGACCCTCGGTCAGGGCATTGCGCTCCTCGATGTGCGGCGCGGCCAGTTCCTCGTACTTCTTCTTCACCTGCGCCATTTCCTCCTTCATGTCGATCTGGATGCGCTCGATGGTGCGCGTCAGATCGCCGATCAGGGCCACGGCGTCGGCTGCTTCATCCCTGCTTTCCGGCACCGGCCAGTTGGTGGCAGGGGTCTTGATGCGGGCCTTCTTCATGACAGTCTCTCCTCTTTCTTCATCATCCTGTGCCGCCCCAGAGCCGAGCGCTCCAGCGGCGGGTCGCCCATGAGCACGGCAGTCAACGTCCGGCCGCGCGGGACATGCACCCGCGGTCGCCCATCCGGGACCGGCGGTCTGACCCTGTGCACCGTGCGATGGTGCGGGCGGCGCCCGGCAGGTGGACG
>JAJRRY010000219.1 GCA_024279095.1 Alphaproteobacteria bacterium | reverse complement strand
CATTCTGGACGGACTCCAGCATCGCGTCCAGTCCCGGATCCCCGGACTGGACAACATGCAGACGCGCCACGCCGATCACCGAATTGGTCTCGTCGACATCCCCGATGGCGGCGAATCGCACATCGTTCTTGGCAATGCGGCTGCCATCCGCCAGAACCGCCGTGCCGCGGTCACCGGTGCGGGTATAGATCCTGTTGAGTTTGACCATGGGCGCATTTTTCCCCTACTTCATGCGCACTGGCAAGAACTCATTCCGGAATGCGTCATGCCGAGACTTTTCGTGGGGCTGGAACTGCCCAATGACGTCACCATGCAGTTGCAGATGCTGAAGGGCGGCATTCACGGTGCACGATGGATCGATCCGTCGGACTATCACGTCACGCTGCGTTTCATTGGCGACATCGACGATGCCCGTGCCTTGGAAGTGGAACAACAGCTGGGCGAAGTGCATGCGGTGGCCTTCGGCCTGCGCCTCTCCGGCGTGGACTGGTTCGGTGGCCGCAAGCCCCACTCCATCTTTGCCAGAGTGGAGCCGGAGCCGCACCTGCTCCAGCTGCAGGAAGCCGTGGAACGGGCCTGTCAGAAGGCCGGCATGGCAGCGGACGGCCGGCGCTTCGTTCCGCACGTGACGCTGGCCCGTTGCCGCGGGGCCGATCTGCATGAGGTGCGCGACTACGTCTCCGCCCACGGCCTGTTCTCGGCCGGGCCCTTTCCGGTGGATCGTTTCACCCTCTTCTCGGCTCGTCCCTCACGCGGCGGCGGCCCCTATGTGGTGGAACGGACCTGGCCCCTCCTTCGGAAGCAGGACTGAAAGGAAAAACTCAACCGGACGAAGGCCCTGCCGGTCGGGATTTCCGGCAGGGCCTTCCGCTTGCATGAGGTTGAGGGGAAGCCTGTTCATGCAAGGCACCGGCACGACGGGAGGGAGGGGAAGGGAGGGAGGAGGGGAACCGTCGCACCGGATTCCGTATCATCCGGACATCGCCATCTCAGAGCACGTTGAGCGGCACCTTCAGATAGCGCACGCCGTTGTCTTCCGGTTCCGGCAGGCGCCCGGCATGGATGTTCACCTGGATGGAAGGAATGATCAGCCGCGGCAGCGACAGCGTGGCATCGCGCTCGGTGCGCATGCGCACGAATTCTTCCTCGGAGACGCCGTCGCGCACGTGGATGTTGCGTTCCCGCTGCTCGGCCACGGTGCTCTCCCACGCCGGTTCGCGGCCGGCGGGCGGATAGTCGTGGCAGACGAAGATGCGCATCTCCTCCGGCAGCGACAGGATACGCCGGATCGAGTGATAGAGCGTGCGCGCGTCGCCACCGGGAAAGTCGGCGCGGGCGGTCCCCACGTCGGGCATGAAGATGGTATCGCCCACGAAGGCCGCATCACCGACGACATGCGTCATGCAGGCCGGCGTGTGGCCCGGCGTGTGCAGCGCCACGGCACGCATGCCGCCTATACGGTATTCCTCGCCGTCCTCGAACAGGTGATCGAACTCCTCCGCCCGGCCCTGCAGGGCCTTCGGGTCGTTGAAGATCTTGCCGAACACCTTCTGCACCGCGGTGATGGGCCGGCCGATGGCCACACGGCCACCCAGCCGCTCGCGCACCCACGGGGCGGCCGACAGATGATCGGCATGGGCATGGGTTTCGATGATCCAGTCCACTTTCAGGCCGCGCTCGCGCACGTACGCCACCAGTCTGTCGGCCGGCGCGGTGTCCGTGCGCCCGGAGGCGGCATCATAGCCCAGTACCGGGTCGATGATGGCGCAGTGATCGCTGTCCGGATCCTTCACCACGTAGGAGACCGTGGCGGTATCCGGATCGAAGAAACCCTCGACCTCGGGCTGGACCGAGAGATCCGCGATGCCTTCGATGTGTTCCGCAGTGGTCATGACGTCCATCCTTTCATGCGGCCCGTTTGTTTATTAGAAAAATCTGATATGAGAATGGGTATCATTCCAGATTGTTCAAGTCCCCCTGTACACCTTTCCGTCTGACGGGATCGAATTGCCTATGGCGTTCCGTCCTCCGGCATGATTAATTCGCCTCGCAACAAAATCAGGATACGGAAGGAAAGTGTCGTGCGAAAGGCGGACGGATCATGCCTCGGCCCGCTTGCGGGCGTGCGGGTCCTCGACCTGAGCCGGGTGCTTGCAGGCCCCTGGGCCACGCAGCTGCTAGGCGACTACGGCGCCGAGGTGGTCAAGGTGGAGCGCCCAGGCACCGGCGACGACACCCGCCGCTGGGGGCCGCCCTACGTGAAGGATGCGGAGGGCCGGGACACCACGGAGAGCGCCTATTTCCTTTCCGCGAATCGCAACAAGCGCTCGGTGGCGGTGGACATCTCCACGGAAGAGGGGCGAAAGACGATCCACCGGCTCGCCCGATGGGCCGACGTGCTGGTGGAGAATTTCCGGCCCGGCGGACTGGCCCGCCACGGGCTGGACTACGAAAGCCTGAAGACCGTCAATCCGGGTCTGATCTACTGCTCGATCTCCGGCTTCGGACAGACCGGCCCCAATCGGGAGAAACCCGGATACGACCTGATGATCCAGGGATTCGGCGGCCTGATGAGCATCACCGGCGAGCCGGAAGGGGAGCCGATGAAGGTGGGGGTGGCGATCGCCGACATCATGTGCGGCATGTATGCGGTCACCGCCATCCTCGCCGCCCTGCATCACCGCAGCCGCACCGGAGAAGGCCAGCACATCGACATCGCACTGGCCGACACCCAGGTGGCCTGGCTGGCCAATCAGGGGCTCAACTATCTCGTCTCTGGAGAGAATCCGCCCCGCCTCGGCAACGGCCATCCCAACATTGTGCCCTATCAGGTCTTCGCCTGCGCCGACGGACACGTGATCGTGGCGGTGGGCAACGATGCCCAGTTCGCCCGTTTCTGCGCCTGTTTCGGACTGGAGGAGCTGGCCGAAGACGAACGCTTCGCCACCAACCCGGCCCGCGTCGCCAACCGGCAGACGCTGGTGCCGCACATCGCCGTGCGGCTGGCCGGCCTGAATCGCGACGACATCCTCGCGCGGCTGGAAGCGGCGGGCGTGCCTTGCGGCCCGGTGAACCGCATCTCCGACGTTTTCGCCACGGAGCAGGTGCGCGCACGCGAGATGAAGATCTCCATGCCGCACCAACTGGCCGGAAGCGGTACCGTGGATCTAATCGGCAATCCGGTGAAGTTCTCCTCTACCCCCGTTACTTACCGCCGCCCACCGCCGCTGTGCGGTGAACACACCGACGAGGTGCTGCGAGAAATTTCCGGAAAAGAGAAGACGGGTGAGGACTGATCAGCCATCCTCGTGCACCGAGAAGGATTCCGGAAAGACCGGCAGATAACGGGCGCCCCAGGTGCCCGGCTTGTCCTCGAAGACACCAGCGCATCGGGTACCGCAGACCTTGCAGTTTCCCCCATCGACCAGATTCCATTCGGTCAACTCGTATCCGGCCCGCCCGATGAGCAGTGTCCCGCACTCGTGGCACCATGTGTTCTGGCCCACCGAATCGCGGATGTTGCCGGTGTAGACGTAGCGCAGGCCCTCGTCCATCGCCCACTTGCGGGCATTCATCACCGTCTCCGGCGGCGTCGGCGGCACGTCCTGCATGCGCCAGGTGGGATAGAAGGCGGAGAAATGCAGTGGCACGTCGGGGCCGAGATATTCCACAATCCACCGGCTCATGGCACGGATCTCGTCCTCCGAATCGTTGCGCCCCGGAATGAGCAGGGTGGTAATCTCCAGCCAGCAATCGGTTTCATGGTAGATGTGGCGCAGGGTGTCCAGCACCGGAGCCAGTTTCCCGCTGGCCAGCTTCCTGTAGAAATCTTCCGAAAAGCCCTTCAGATCCACGTTGGCGGCGTCCATCTTCGAGAAGAATTCCTTGCGCGGCTCTTCGGAGATGTAGCCCGCCGTCACCGCGATGGTCTTCAGCCCCGCGGCATGGCAGGCGTCCGCCACGTCCATGGCGTACTCCAGAAAGATCACCGGATCGTTGTAGGTGAAGGCCACCGACCGCGAGCCCGTGGCCCGGGCCATGCGCACGATGGTCGCAGGATCCGCTTCGCGCTGGATCACGTCCTCCCGGGAGGCCTTGGAAATGTGCCAGTTCTGGCAGAACTTGCAGGTGAGATTGCATCCGGCGGTGCCGAAGGACAGAACCGGAGTGCCCGGCAGGAAGTGATAGAGCGGCTTCTTCTCCACCGGATCGACGCAGAATCCCGAAGAACGACCCCAGGTGGTGAGCACCAAGTCGCCCTTCTCGTCCGCCGCGCGTACGTAACACAGTCCGCGCTGTCCCGGCTTCAGCCGGCATTCGCGCGGGCACAGCTCGCAGACGGTTCTGCCGTCCTCGTCGCGTTTCCAGTAACGGGCCGGATGCCCCTTAATTTTCTCTTTTCCGGTCATATATCGGATGTAGGAACCGAAAGGGAAAAAGCAAGTCTTCGGAAAGGATGAGCAGATGCCCGGAATCCGTCCCCCCGCCGTGGCCGGCATGTTCTACCCGGCCGATCCGCAGCAGCTGAAGGACTATGTGGTGTCCACCCTCTCAAGGGCGGCCCGCGAGCTTCCCCCGCTGGGTCCGGTGAAGGCCGTCATCGCGCCCCATGCAGGATATGTCTATTCCGGCGAAGTCGCGGCACACGCCTTCGCCGCGCTGGGACACGATGCGGACGTCCGGCGTATCGTTCTCATGGGGCCGGCCCATACCGTACCGCTGCGTGGCATCGCCGCACCCCGCTGGGATGCCTTCGCGACACCACTGGGTGCCGTGCAGGTGGACGAGGAGGCCCGCCGACAGATCGCCCATCTGCCGCAGGTGACGCTCGACGACCTGCCGCATGCCCGCGAACACGCGCTGGAGGTGGAGCTGCCATTCCTGCAGGTGCTCTTTCCCGGCGTGCCCGTGCTGCCGCTCGTGGTCGGCGAAACGACACCGGAGGAAGTGGCGCAGGTGATGGAGCTTCTGGATGACGGACACACCGTCTTCGTCATATCTTCCGACCTGTCCCACTACGAGCCCTACGAGGAGGCCCGCGTCCACGACACCCTGACCGCGCGGCGCATCGAGGCACTGGATTATCCGCACATCGACTCGCACGACGCCTGCGGCGCCCGGCCCATTTCCGGCCTGCTGCTGGAAGCCCGTCGTCACGGCTGGTCACCCCACCTGCTGGACTTCCGCAACTCCGGCGACACCGCCGGCGACCGCTCCCGCGTCGTCGGCTATGGGGCCTGGGCCTTCACCGAAGCCGCATGATCCGGAGGAGCATGCCCCGGGATCCCTGACGATCCACCCCGGAAAGTCGCATCGGCCATTCAAATATTCGTGACAAACTGGTAAGTTGCGCGCGAAACGGCAAAGGATTAGATCAGGATCAATTACATCTCGCCCGGAAAGGATCAGGGCTGGCAGCATGTTCAACTATCTCGCCAATCCCACCCGCTTCCTGAAATTGCAGGCCGCCGTGCAACCCTGGCTGACGACACTGGCCGTGATCGTGCTGGGCTACGGCCTCTATCTCGGTCTGTTCGTCGCTCCGCCAGACTACCAGCAGGGCGAAACGGTGCGCATCATGTTCATTCATGTGCCCGCCTCTTCGCTGGCCATGGGCATCTACGTCTTCATGGCCTTCGCACACGCCATCGGCTTCATCTTCCGTCATCCCCTGGCCGATGCCGCGGCCAAGGCGGCAGCCCCCGTCGGCGCCGTGCTGACCCTGATCTCTCTTGCCACCGGCTCGCTCTGGGGCAAACCCATGTGGGGCACCTGGTGGGTATGGGACGCCCGTCTGACGTCGATGTTCGTGCTGTTTCTGCTCTATCTGGGCTACATCGCCGTGTGGCAGGCGGTGGAAGAGCCGCACCGGGCGGCCCGCATCGCCGGCATCGTGGCGCTGGTCGGCGTCATCAACGTGCCCATCATCAAGTTCTCCGTGGAGTGGTGGAACACGCTGCATCAGCCAGCCTCCCTGCTGAAGAAGGGTGGGCCGGCCATCGACAGCGCCATCCTCACCCCGCTGCTGTGGAACATGGCGGGCTTTGCCCTCATGGCCGCGGCGCTCGTGCTGCTGCTGATGCGCACCGAGGTTCTTTCGCGACGCGTCCGGCAGATGGAAATGGCTCAGGTCGGGAGGGCAGGCTGACATGGATTTCGCCGCCAGACACGCCGGTTTTGTCATCGCCTCCTACGCCGTGGCATTCGTGCTCGTGGGCGGGCTCATCACCGCCACGCTGATCCGCTACCGGTCCGTGCGCCGGCGGCTGGAAGAACTGGAGCGTCTGGGGGCTCCGCGCCGCAGAAAGGCGGAAGACGGCTCCGCCGCGCGAGACAGGACCGAGGAGCAGCCCGCATGAGCGAAGAGGCGAAGACTCCCGAAGAGGAGATCCCGACGGAGGAAAAGGGCGGCGTGAAACTGACCGTCCTGCTGCCCCTGCTCGTCTTTCTCGGCATTGCCGCCTTCTTCGTCTGGGGTCTGGTGAAGGGTGATCCGCGCCGCCTGCCTTCGGTGCTCATCGGCAAGCCGGTGCCGGAATTCAACCTGCCGCCACTGGAAGGCGCCACGTATGACGGCGCGCCCGTGCCGGGTCTGTCCAGTGCCGACCTGAAGAAGATCCCCGGTGTGAAACTGGTCAGTTTCTTCGCTTCCTGGTGCACCGGTTGCCGGGCCGAACATCCCTTCCTGATGGAGCTGGCACGACGCAAGATCATTCCCCTTGTCGGCATCTCCTACAAGGATCCCGAAGCGAAGTCCCTGGCCTGGCTGAACGAACTTGGCAATCCCTATTCGCGCATCGGCGTGGACCGCAAGGGACGCACCGGCATCGATTTTGGCGTCTACGGGATCCCGGAGAGCTTCTTCGTCAATTCCGAGGGCCGTATCATCTACAAGTACATCGGTCCTCTGGACCCCAGGTCCTGGCAGAAGATCGTCGTGCCGGAGCTGGAAAAGGCAAAGAAAAAATACGGCGAATGACGCTGCCTGCCTGGCTTGCGCAAGGCGCTGCACCTGCAGCGTCCGGAAACTGCATAGGCCACATGTCCCATTGCCTTGCACGGGTGCGGAAAGCATAATGCCGCCACCGTCATGAAGGCCGCGCACAGGCGAAAAGGCCGGCGCGCAAGGAGGAAAGGAAGAGGGGAGGCCAGAGCAGCCTATGAGCAAGGTATATCCCGTGCCCGAGGAATGGGCGAAGAAGGCCTGGATCAACCGGGAGAAATACGAGGAACTCTACGAGAAGTCGGTGAAGGAGAACGAGGCCTTCTGGGCCGAACACGGTCTACGTATCGACTGGTTCGAGCCATACACGAAGGTCAAGGATGTTTCCTACGCCTATGACGACGTTCACATCCGCTGGTACTACGACGGCGTCACCAATGCCTGCTACAACTGCATCGACCGGCACCTGCCCGACCGGGCCGACCAGACGGCCATCATCTGGGAAGGTGACGAACCCGACGTCGATCAGCACATCACCTATGCCGAGCTGCACGAAAAGGTGCAGAAGTTCGCCAACATCCTGAAGGCCAACGGCGTGAAGAAGGGCGACCGGGTGACCATCTACATGCCGATGATCCCGGAAGCCGCCTACGCCATGCTGGCCTGCGCCCGCATCGGCGCCATCCATTCCGTGGTCTTCGGCGGCTTCTCGCCGGATGCTCTGGCGGGCCGCATCGTCGACTGCCGTTCACATTTCGTCATCACCGCCGACGAGGGCGTGCGCGGCGGCCGACGCATCCCGCTGAAGGCCAACGTGGACAAGGCCGCGGAGATCGCCGCCGGACAGGGCATGGAAGTGGCCAACGTTCTGGTGGTGCGCCGTACCGGCGGCGACATCGACTGGGTGGAAGGTCGCGACATCTGGTATCACGAGGCCTACGAAGCGGCCGCCGCCGAATGCCCCTGCGAACCGATGAACGCCGAGGATCCGCTTTTCATCCTCTACACCTCCGGCTCCACCGGCAAGCCGAAGGGCGTGCTGCACACCACCGGCGGCTACCTCGTCTATGCCTCCATGACCCATCAGTACGTCTTCGACTACCACGAGGGCGACATCTACTGGTGCACCGCCGACGTTGGCTGGATCACCGGCCACAGCTACATCGTCTACGGCCCGCTGGCCAACGGCGCCATCACCCTGATGTTTGAAGGCGTGCCCAACTATCCCGACGCCTCGCGCTTCTGGCAGGTGGTGGACAAGCACAAGGTGAACATCTTCTACACCGCTCCGACTGCCATCCGTGCACTGATGGGCGCCGGCGACGAGTACGTGAAGAAGACCTCCCGCAAGACCTTGAAGCTGCTGGGCACCGTCGGCGAGCCCATCAATCCGGAGGCCTGGGAGTGGTACTACCACGTGGTCGGCGAGGGGCGCTGCCCGATCGTCGACACCTGGTGGCAGACCGAGACCGGCGGCATCATGATCGTGCCGCTGCCCGGCGCCCATGACCTGAAGCCCGGTTCGGCGTCGAAGCCCTTCTTCGGCATCCAGCCGGCCCTGCTTGATGCCGACGGCAAGGAGCTGGAGGGCGCGGCGGAAGGTAATCTGGTCATCAGGGATTCCTGGCCCGGCCAGATGCGCACCGTCTACGGCGATCACCAGCGCTTCGTGGAGACCTACTTCTCCACCTACAAGGGCTACTACTTCACCGGTGACGGCTGCCGCCGCGACGAGGACGGCTATTACTGGATCACCGGCCGCGTGGACGACGTGCTCAATGTCTCCGGTCACCGCATGGGCACCGCGGAGATTGAATCGGCCCTGGTGGCCCATCCCAAGGTCTCCGAGGCCGCCGTGGTGGGCTATCCGCATGACATCAAGGGACAGGGCATCTACTGCTACGTCACCCTGATGGCCGGCGAGGAGCCTTCCGACGAGCTGCGCAAGGAGCTGGTGCAGTGGGTACGCAAGGAGATCGGCCCCATCGCCACGCCGGATCTCATCCAGTTCGCCTCAGGCCTGCCCAAGACGCGCTCGGGCAAGATCATGCGTCGCATCCTGCGCAAGATCGCCGAGAACGACTACTCCAACCTTGGCGACACCTCCACTCTGGCCGAGCCGGCAGTGGTGGACGAACTCATCGAGAACCGCATGAACCGCTGAAAGACAGGATACGGACACGCAAAAAGGAAGACGCCGGCTCGAGGCCGGCGTTTTTCATTCTATTCTGAAGAACCGGCAAGAAATCTCACACCCGTTTGAGAAATGTTCATTTCGCTTCCGCGTGGTCGCAGAGCATCATGCAAGCCGCAATCATGATCATCCGCCCGGTTAACCGGATGTTGACCTGAAACGGGCATAGAATTCCGACCTGTACGCAATGATGGAGAAATCGATGAAACGACTGGATCGCAGGCACTTCCTCATCGCCGGCGCGGCTCTGGCGGCAGGGGCTCTGCCAGCCGCTGCCAGCCAGGATCGCAGGCGCCATTTCAACTTCACATCGGCTCTCGGTGGCGGAGCCGCCGCACGCAGCACATATCGCGGCAAGCGCATCGTACGCTACCGCACGAAGGAGAAACCGGGCACGATCATCATCGTCACCCGCGAGCGCGCGCTCTATTACGTCCTGCCCGGCGGCAAGGCGATCCGCTACGGTGTCGGCGTGGGCCGCAGGGGCTTCACCTGGTCCGGCACCGCCACCATCCGCCGCAAGAAGAAATGGCCGGAGTGGCGCCCGCCGGCGGAGATGATCGAGCGCGAGCTGAAGCAGTATGGTCGCCGCCTGCCCGACGTCATGGCCGGTGGACCGAACAACCCCCTCGGCGCCCGCGCACTCTATCTCTTCCAAGGCAACCGCGACACGCTTTACAGGATCCATGGCACCAACGCACCGCAGACCATCGGCCGCGCCGTCTCCTCCGGCTGCATCCGCATGCTCAACGAAGAGGTCATCGACCTGTACGAACGGGTGAAGATCGGCACCAAGGTGAAGGTCATCTGACCTCCATCACAGGATCCGCGATCCCGAGGGCGTGGCCGGCAGGAACGGCCGCGCCCTTTTTGAGACTCGCCCGACGGGACGCAATGTCCTATGATGCGGCTTCGACTGGCGGATCATGCCGCAAGGGAAAGATCAGGGGGTATTCATGGTCAAGGATTCCAGGCCGGGCAAGGGCGGTGCGGTACGTCCACCTGTCATCGACCTGAAGGCCAGCGAAGTGGAAAACGGGAAGCAGGCGCAGTCCGGCACACCGGACGTATCGGCGAAAAAAGCCCGGGATAAGGCGCAGAAGCCCGATGCGGGAAAGACGGAAGCAGCGAAAAGACCTGCTTCCGCCGGATCCTCCCCCAAGGGCGGACCCACCCCGAAAAAGGGGAAGGAAGACAGGCAGGAAAAGAAGGATTCCGGACCTTCGAAGTCCGATGCCGCCTCCATGAAGAAAGAGGAAAAGGTGGAACGCCTTCCCCCGCAGCCGCGCAAGGGGGCGAAAGGGGCGCTTCTCGTGGCCGTGATTACCGCTTTTTCGGCTCTGGCGGGCGGCGGATACTGGCTCTATCAGAATTATGGCCGCGACCTCCTGACCGCGTCCGACCGCATGGAATCCCGCATCCGGGAAATGAACGGGAAACTCTCCGCCGCCATTGATCAATCCCGCTCCGAAATGGCTGGACTGGCCAAAAGATTCGATGCCCTCGAGCAACGCGTCAAGGATTTGCAGGCGGAGAACGCGGAACTGCAAAACAGGCTCACCGGGGACGATGCAAGGCAGACGCTGCAGAACATCACGGAGCTGCGCACCCGAATGGATGATCTGGAGCGGACGGTGCAGGCCGATTCTGCAGCCCTGAAGGAAGTACGGAACCGGCTTGATGATCTGGATGCCCGTCTCAAGGCGCTTTCCGATGCTCTCCAGACGGCCGCCGCATCAGGTACCGCGACACCTGCTGCCGGCATGGCCAGTGCTTCCCTGAAGCTGGAGGAACTGCGCCAGAATACCGCGCGCGAGATTGCGGCGCTGAAGAAGAGCATGGAAGAGCTGCAAGCTTCCGTGGAATCCCGACTGCACGAAATTGCCGTGGGTGGAGACGCGATGGCGGACATCACGCCGCGCATCGAAAAACTGGAAAAGGCGCTCCAGCAGACCGCCAACATCGCGAAGGCTGCCATCAAGAAGGCGGAAAAGGCCGCGAAACGGGCGGAAGTCGCCGCTACCACGGCCAACGAGATACGGAACAATCCGCCGAAACCGGTCATCACGCCGCCGCCCGCCGGAGTGGCCTTTGCCGAACTGCGCAGGAAGATCGCGGCCGGAAAACCCTTCGCCGAAGAGCTGAAGCGGCTCGAACTCCTCGTTCCGGGTGCCCCGGATCTGGATACCCTTGCCGCCATAGCCCAGGAAGGCGCGCCAACGACCAAGAAGCTTGCCACGGACCTGGCCACCCTGAAGGAGCATCATGCGGCACAGCAGCGCAAGAAACTGGAAGAGCAGCAGCGCAAGGGTCTCGTGGAGGGTCTGAAGGCACGGCTGTCGAAGGTGGTGAAAGTCCGCAAGATCGACGAGGCCGACTGGCCTGCGGCTCTGGCAAAGGCGGAAGCGGCGCTGCCCGGCTCTCTGGCTGCCGCGGTTGCGGAACTGGAGAGACAGCCCGGCACACCGCCGGAGGATATCGCCGCCTGGATCAGGGGCGCAAAGGCACGGCTGGCGGTGGATCGGGCAATGAAACGGCTGGGTGACCACGTCTTCCGCATCATCGCCCAGTCCTCAGGCTCAACGGGTGGAAAGGCAGAGGAATGAACGGGCACGCTGAACAGCGGGGGCGGACATGCTGAGAATCATCTTCTGGTTCATCGTTCTTGCGGCGATGGCGGCAGGGCTGACTTGGCTTGCCGAGCATCCGGGCCGCATGACCATCGACTGGCTGGGATACCACATCGAGGAGATGCCCGTTGCGCTGGCCCTCGGCGTCATTGCTACCGGTCTGGTGCTTCTGTGGCTGGCGATACGCATTGTGCGCATGGTTTTCATGGCCCCCGGCGCCGCCGTGGACTACTTCCGCCTTCGCCGCAAGCGCAAGGGGCTGGAAGAGCTTTCTTCCGGCCTGGTCGCCCTGCTGGCCGGAGACGCAACCTCCGCCCGCCGCGCCGCCAGCCGGGCTGCCCGCCTGACGCCGGACGAACCCGTTGCACGCCTGCTGGAAGCTCGCGCGGCTCATGAGCTTGGAGATGCAAAGACCGCCCGTTCTCTGCTTCTGCACATGCTGGAGGATGAAAAGACGGAGCCTGCGGCCCTGCACGGCCTCCACGAACAGGCCCGTCGAGCTGGCGACACGGCTCAGGCACGCGAATGGGCCACCCGTGCCTGGCGCAAGTATCCCACCCTGCCATGGGCGGCCAAGGCCATGCTCGCCTTCCTTGCTTCGGATCGCGACTGGCCCGCCGTCACCCGGCTGCTGGAGCAGATGCGCACCTCGGGCCTGATCGACCGCACCGAGGCCGACCGGCTGAAGGCCGTTGCCTTCACCGCGCAGGCCATGGATCTCGAGAACCGGGCCCCCCAGCAAGCCATGGATCTGGCCATCCGCGCCCACAAGCTGGATCCCTCCCTCATTCCGGCCGCCGTCATTGCCGGTGGCATGCTGGCCGCCCGCGGCAATCTGCGCAAGGCGGCAAGGATTCTGGAAAAGACCTGGAAACTCTCGCCCCATCCAGACATCGGCGAAATCTATGCTCATCTGCGAGCCGGCGATTCGCCGATCGACCGCCTGAAGCGGGTGCAGAAGCTGCTGCGTCTGTCTTCCGGCGGCGAAGAAGGTGCCATTGTGCTCGCCCGAGCGGCCATAGAAGCGCGCGACTGGGACACCGCCCGTGGTGCCCTGCGCAACTGGATCAACAACGATCCCTCTTCGCGCATCTATCAGCTGATGGCGGAAATCGAGGAAGCCCAGTACGGCGACCGGGGCAGGGCCCGCGAGTGGCTGGCCCGGGCCGTGCGCGCCCGTCGCAATCCCGCATGGACTGCGGACGGCATCGTCTCGCCCCAGTGGCTGCCTGCCTCACCGGTGACCGGCGAACTGGGTGTCTTCGAGTGGAAGACGCCGGTGAAAGGCACCGAGCTGGCCACAGTGCTGGAACCTGTGCCGGCCGACCTGCTTGAGGCCCCGCAGCCTGAGGAAACCATGCGGACGGTGGGCGAACAGAAGGCCGGTGAGGACCAGGAGGTTCTGCCGGTTACCCATGAAGAGAAGACGGCAGATGTTGCAGTTGCGGAAGAAGAGCCCCGCATGGAAGAGCAGGATGGGACTACACGCCCTGCTCCGGTGAAGGAGGCAAAGGCTGCGGAGCCGGTGCATGAAGGCCCGGCTGAAGAAGACGACACGGAAAAAGACCGGGCGCCAGATGCAGAGCCTGCCTCTGTTCTCGACCTGAAGGCGGAACCGGAAGAGGCGAACGCAGCCTCCTCGACGGCGGCAGAAAAGAAACCCGGGCCTGAAAAAAAGACGGAGCAGGAGGAGACGGCGCCTGCAGCGCGTCCGGTGCCTCCACCACCGGGCAAGGCTCCGGCCGCCCCGCCCATAGAGAAATTGCGTACGATCAAGAGCCATCCGCGCATTGTCGAGGAGGATGACGACATTCGTCCACCCATACCCGACGATCCTGGCCCGAAGACAAAGCAGGAAGAAAAGCCGCGACGCAGCTGGTTCCATTGATGTGTCGTCCATGCCGGAAAAGGCGATTCAGACATGAAAAAGGGCCCGGAGCATCTGTCCGGGCCCTTTATATTCTTCACGAAAATGCTCAGCGCGGCAGGAGCGATTCACCCATCAGATATTCGTCGATGGCCCGCGCCGCCTGACGCCCCTCACGGATGGCCCAGACCACCAGCGACTGACCGCGCCGCATGTCGCCGGCAGCAAAAAGCTTGTCCACGGAGGTCCGGTAGTCCTCCTCGGAGGCCTTCACGTTGCCACGCCCGTCCAGTTCCGGCTTCACCTCCTCGATCATGCCCTCGTGAACGGGGTGCACGAAGCCCATGGCCAGCAGCACCAGATCGGCGTTGAGCTCGAAATCGGTACCCGGAATCGGCTGGAGCTTCTCGTCCACCTTCACCATGCGAGCCTTTTCGACGTGGCCTTCGGCGTTGCCGATGAACTCCTCGGTGCGCACCGACCACATCAGCTCCGCCCCTTCCTGCTGGGAAGTGGAGATGCGCAGCTTGCGCGGCCATTCCGGCCAAGTGAGGTTCTTGTCCTCCTTCTCCGGAGGCTTGGGCAGAATCTCCACCTGGGTCACCGAGAGCGCACCCTGGCGGATGGAGGTGCCCACGCAGTCCGAACCGGTGTCACCGCCACCGATGACCAGCACGTGCTTGCCGGCGGCGCTGATCGGCTCCTCGCCGTCGCGCAGGGGCTCGCCGGCAATGCGGCGATTCTGCTGGGTGAGGAAGTCCATGGCGAAATGGATGCCCTTCAGATCGCGCCCCGGCACGGGCAGATCGCGGGGCTTCTCCGCGCCACCGGCCAGCAGCACCGCGTCGAACTCCGCCAGCAGCTCGGAGAGCTTCACGTCGCGGCCCACCTCCACGTTGCAGTGGAAGGTGACGCCTTCCGCCCCCAGCTGGGAGATGCGCCGGTCGATGACGTGTTTCTCCAGCTTGAAGTCGGGAATACCGTAACGCAGCAGGCCGCCGGGACGGGCATTCTTTTCGTAGACGTGCACCTCGTGGCCGACGCGGGCCAGTTGCTGCGCCGCCGCCAGACCGGCAGGACCGGAACCGACGACGGCCACCTTGCGACCGGTCTTCTCCTCCGCCGGAGCGGGAATGATCCAGCCCTCGTCCCAGCCCTTCTCGGCCAGCTGGTATTCCACGGTCTTGATGGTAACCGGGATATCCTCGAGATTGAGCGTGCAGGCCGCTTCGCACGGGGCCGGACAGACCCGCCCGGTGATCTCGGGGAAGTTGTTCGTGCTGTGCAGATTCATCACCGCCCGCTTCCAGTCTCCGCGGTAGGTGAGGTCGTTCCAGTCCGGAATCTGATTGTTCACCGGGCAGTAGTTGTGGCAATAGGGCACGCCGCAATCCATGCAGCGGGCCGCCTGCTGCTCCACTTCCTTGTCGTCAAGGGGAATGACGAACTCCCGGAAGTGCCGGATGCGGTCGCCGACCGGCTTGTAGGCCCGGTCGCGGCGGGGAATTTCCAGAAAACCTGTGATCTTGCCCATAATGTCGAAGTCCCTTCAGAATTGACGCCAGCCGCGGCGATCCCGGTGCGCCAGCTTCCGGCGCGCCGGGACATGCCGTGCTCAGCTCCTGTCCTCCATGCCGATCTCCTTCTCCAGATCGCCGCCGCGGGCGCGCATCTGCTCCATCTCGGCCAGTGCGCGGCGATATTCCACCGGCATGACCTTGACGAACTTCGGCAGGTATTCCTCCCAGTGCTCGAGGATCTCCGCCGCGCGCCGCGAGTTGGTGTAGTGGAGATGATTCTCCAGCAGCGCCCGCAGCCGCTCGGCATCATGGCCGGACATGTCGCGCATCACGTCCACCAGACCATGGGTTTCCATGTCGCCGCTCTGGTGTCCCTCGCGTTCGGCCTCGTCCTCCTCGGCCGGCACCGGCTCCAGATCCACCATGGCCAGGTTGCAGCGGCGCTCGAAGTCGCCCTCCTCGTCCAGCACATAAGCGATGCCGCCCGACATGCCGGCGGCAAAATTGCGGCCCGTCGGTCCGATGACCACCACGCAGCCGCCGGTCATGTACTCGCAGCCGTGATCGCCGACGCCCTCGACCACCGCCACCGCGCCGGAATTGCGCACCGCGAAGCGCTCCCCGGCCACGCCGCGGAAGTAGCACTCGCCGGTGATGGCGCCATAGAGCACCGTATTGCCGACAATGATGCTTTCTTCCGGCACGATGCCGGACTCTTCCGGTGGACGGACGATGATGCGGCCGCCGGAGAGGCCCTTGCCCACGTAGTCGTTGGCCTCGCCGATCAGGTCCAGCGTCACACCATGGGCCAGCCAGGCGCCGAAGCTCTGCCCTGCCGTGCCATGCATCGTGAAATGGACGGTGTCGTCCGGCAGGCCGGCATGGCCGTAGCGCTTTGCCACCTCGCCGGAGAGCATGGCGCCGATGGTGCGGTCGGTGTTCTTCACGTCCACTTCCGCCTTCACCGGCTGACGCTCCTCCAGTGCCGGACGGGCCAGATAGATCAGCTTCCGGTCGAGGATGTCGTCGATCGGATGCTTCTGCGTCTCGCAGTGATAGATGGCAACGTGATCGGGCACGTCGGGCTTGGCAAAAATGCGCGAGAAGTCCAGGCCTTCCGCCTTCCAGTGGTCCAGCGCCTTCTCCTTGTCGAGGAAATCGGACTGCCCGATCATCTCGTCGAAAGTGCGGAAGCCCATGCGGGCCATGTATTCCCGCACCTCCTCGGCAACGAAGAAGAAGAAATTGATGACGTGTTCCGGCTTGCCGCGGAAGCGCCGTCGCAACTCCGGATCCTGCGTGGCGACACCCACTGGACAGGTATTCAGATGGCACTTGCGCATCATGATGCAGCCCTCGGCGATGAGCGGTGCGGTGGCGAAGCCGAACTCGTCGGCCCCCAGAAGAGCCCCCACCACCACATCACGGCCGGTACGCATGCCGCCGTCCACTTGCACCGCAATACGGCCACGCAGATGGTTCAACACCAGCGTCTGCTGGGTCTCCGCCAGACCGATCTCCCACGGCGAACCGGCATGCTTGATGGAGGTGAGCGGCGAGGCGCCCGTGCCACCATCAAAGCCGGAGATGGTCACGTGATCGGCCCGTGCCTTGGAGACACCGGCCGCCACCGTTCCCACGCCGATCTCGGAAACCAGTTTCACGGAGATCTCGGCCTGCGGATTGACGTTCTTCAGGTCGAAGATGAGCTGGGCCAGATCCTCAATGGAATAGATGTCATGGTGCGGCGGCGGCGAGATCAGGCCCACGCCGGGCGTGGAGTGCCGCACCTTGGCAATTACCGGATTGACCTTGTGGCCGGGCAATTGTCCGCCCTCGCCGGGCTTGGCCCCTTGCGCCATCTTGATCTGAATGGCGTCGGCATTGACCAGATATTCGGTGGTCACGCCGAAGCGGCCCGAGGCCACCTGCTTGATGGCCGAGCGCTCCGAATCGCCGTTCGGCAGCGGCTTGAACCGGTCCGGCTCCTCGCCGCCCTCGCCGGTATTGGACTTCGCGCCCATGCGGTTCATGGCGATGGCCAGCGTGGTATGGGCCTCGCGCGAGATGGAACCAAAGGACATCGCACCGGTGGCAAAGCGCTTGACGATCTCCGAGGCCGGTTCCACCTCCTCCAGCGGCACGGGCTTGCGCCCCATCTCCTCGGCATCACGGATGCGGAACAGGCCGCGCAGGGTCATGGCCTCGCGGCCGCGACGATTCATCTCCTCGGCATAGGCGCGGTACTTCTCCGGGATGTTGCCACGCACCGCATGCTGGAGATTGGCCACCGTGGAGGCCGTCCAGTGATGGCGCTCGCCACGGATGCGCTGGGCATACTCGCCACCCACATCGAGGAAGTTCTTCAGCACCGGCGCCTCGGAAAAGGCCAGCGCATGCCGGCGCATGGTCTCCTCGGCGATCTCCTTCAGGCCCACGCCTTCCACCGCCGAATTGGTACCGGTGAAATACTTCCTGATGAATTCGGAATTCAGGCCCACGGCATCGAAGATCTGTGCGCCACAGTAGGACTGCCAGGTGGAAATGCCCATCTTGGACATCACCTTCAGGATCCCCTTGTCCACCGCCTTGATGTAGCGCTTCACGGCCTCCTTCTCGGAGATGTCCTCGCCGAGATAGAGACGCATGTTCTCGATGGTCTCGAAGGCCAGATAGGGGTTGATGGCCTCCGCGCCGTAGCCGCCGAGGGTGACGAAGTGATGCACCTCCCGCGCCTCGCCCGTCTCTACCACCAGACCGACGGAGGTGCGCAGTCCGGCGCGGATCAGATGATGATGCACCGCCGAGGTGGCCAGCAGCGCCGGCACCGGCAGCCGGTCGGGACCCACCAGGCGGTCGGAGAGGATGATGATGTTGTAGCCGTCGCGTACCGCCTTCTCCGCCTTCTGGCAGATCTTCTCCAGCGCCTCCTCCATGTAGCCGGCGCCACGCTCGACGTTGTAGGTGATGTCCAGGGTGATGGTCTGGAACTGGTTGTCGGAAATGTCACCGATGGCCCGGATCTTCTCCAGTCCCTTGTTGGAGATGATCGGCTGCGAGACCTCCAGCCGCTTCAGGGCCGACGTCTCGTTGATGCCCAGCAGGTTCGGCCTCGGCCCGATGAAGGAAATCAGACTCATCACCGATTCCTCGCGGATCGGATCGATGGGCGGATTGGTCACCTGCGCGAACAGCTGGTGGAAGTAGTCATACAGCAGCCGCGGACGCTCCGACAGCGGCGGCAGGGGCGTATCGGTACCCATGGAGCCGACGCCCTCCTGACCGGTGTTGGCCATCGGCGCCATGAGGATCTTCACGTCCTCCTGGGTGTAGCCGAAAGCCTGCTGACGGTCGAGCAGAGAGACGTTGGTCTTCGGTGCCGAACGGCCCACGTCGGGCAGCTCCTTGAGCTTGAACTGGCCCTCCTGCAGCAGCGACCGGTAAGGTCGTGCCGTGGCCAGCTCGCGCTTGATCTCCTCATCGGGAATGATCCGCCCGGCCTCCAGATCCACCAGCAGCATCTTGCCGGGCTGCAGGCGCCATTTCTCGACGATCTTCTCCTCCGGCACGTCCAGCACGCCCATCTCGGAAGCCAGAATGAGATAGTCGTCGGAGGTGACCAGATAGCGTGCCGGCCTCAGACCGTTGCGATCCAGCGTGGCGCCGATCATCCGGCCGTCGGTGAAGGCCACCGCAGCCGGACCGTCCCACGGCTCCATGAGCGCCGCGTGATACTCGTAGAAGGCGCGCCGCTCCTCGTCCATCAGCGGATTTCCGGACCACGCCTCCGGAATCATCAGCATCATGGCGTGCGGCAGCGAGTAGCCGCCGAAGTAGAGCAGCTCCAGTGCATTGTCGAAGCAGGCGGAGTCCGACTGGCCCTCGTAGTGAATGGGCCACAGCTTTTCCAGATCCGCGCCGAGGATGTCGGAGCGCATGGCCTCCTTGCGTGCCGCCATCCAGTTGACGTTACCGCGCAGGGTGTTGATCTCGCCGTTGTGGCAGATCATGCGGTAGGGATGGGCCAGCGGGAAGGACGGGAAGGTGTTGGTGGAGAACCGCTGATGCACCAGCGCCAGAGCGGAAACGAAGCGCTCGTCGGCAAGGTCAGGGTAGTACCTGGCCAGACGGTCGGGCAGCACCAGGGCCTTGTAGACGATGGTGCGCGAGGAAACCGACGGCGGATAGTACTCTTCTGCTGACAGCCCCAGCCCGTTGCGCACCTTGTTGGAGACCACCTTGCGGGCCACGTAAAGCTTGCGTTCGAAATGGTCCTGATCGGCAATTCCCTCGCCGCGTCCGATGAAGATCTGGCGCATCACCGGCTCACCGGGCTTCACCGATTCGCCAAGCTGGGAGGAATCCACCGGCACATCGCGCCAGCCGATGAGAGTCAGTCCCTCCTCGCGCAACGTCTCTTCCCAGATGCGCTCCACTTCCGCGCGCCGGGCATCGTCGCGGGGCATGAACAGAAAGCCTATGCCGTATTCACCCTCGCCCGGCAGGGAAAGCCCCAGACGCTCGGCCTCCGCGGTAAAGAAGGCATGAGGAATCTGCACCAAGATGCCGCAGCCGTCACCGGCCTCCGGATCAGCGCCGACAGCACCGCGATGTTCCAGGTTGGCCAGGATCCGCAGGCCCTTCTCCACGATCTCATGGCTCTTTTCGTTGGTGATGCGGCAGATCATGCCGATACCGCAGTTGTCGTGCTCGTTCGCCGGGTCATACAGACCGCAGCGTTCCGGCCGGCGCGGTCCGACCCGGGCGAATTCGGCCTCGTCGATGTGCCTGTTCATGTGCGTCCTTCTTTCCCCTGTCATCAAATCCGTGGCATATGGTGCGCGGTCCGCCCGTCCGCTGCCGCCGTGGTCTCACCGGCCGGCGCGGCGCATGCTGTGGCAAACCTGCCGAAAAGGCATCTCGGCGACCCGAAAGGGTCCCGGCGCTCGGGCGGGACATCGGCATGGACCGGAAGTCTCCGGCCCTTTTCCGCAAGTCCGGACTGTGGCGTCCGGCCCGCCGGCGGCATGCCCGCATCCGCCGGCGCCTCGCCGATTTAGGACAGTCATTCTGTCCCAGTTTTGCCGGTTATGCCAGAAATCCGCCATGCAGGCAAGCTGTGCGAAAGTGCCGGATGGCCGCAGGTACGGAAGTTTCATGGCACGGAAGCACACATGATGCTAAGGCGATATGACCTGCTCGACAAGAAACCGGACAGATGAATTTCGCAAGCGACAACATCAGCCCCGTTCATCCGCACATCATGGCGGCTATCACCGGCGCCAATGCAGGCCCGGCCATGCCTTACGGCGGCGACGACCTCACCGCCCGGGCAGTGGATCGCATCCGGGAGCTGTTCGACCACGACGCGGAAGTCTTCCTCGTCACCACTGGCACCGCCGCCAACGCGCTGGCGCTGTCGGCCATGGTCGACCCTTTCGGTGGCGTGCTGGCTCACGAGGAAGCACACATCAACACCGACGAATGCGGTGCACCGGAACTCTTCACCGGTGGCGCGAAGATCATCCCCCTGCCCGGAGAGGGGGGCCGCATCTCTCCCGCCACGCTGGAAGATCGGCTGGCCGCCTTCGTCCACGGCGAGCATCAGGTCCTGCCTCAGGCCCTTTCCCTGACCAACGCCACCGAATACGGTCAGGTGCAGACGCCGGAGGAGATTGCTGCGCTCGCAGCGGCCGCCCATGCCCACGGTCTGAAGGTGCACCTCGACGGCGCCCGGCTGGCCAATGCCCTAGCCGCTCTGGACTGCACGCCGGCCGAGGTGACATGGAAGGCCGGCGTCGACGTGCTCTCCTTCGGTCTGACCAAGAACGGTGCCATGTGCGCCGAGGCGGTGGTCTTTTTCGATACCGGACTGGCGGATCGTTTCATCTGGCGCCGCAAGCGGGCCGGGCAGCTGCTTTCCAAGGGCCGCTATCTCGCCGCCCAGTTCCTGGCCGCCCTCGAAGATGACCTGTGGCTCGATCTCGCCCGCCACGCCAACGCCATGGCCGCTCGGCTGGCTACAGGACTGATGGAACTTTCCGGCGTCCGACTGGCCCACCCGGTGCAGGCCAACGAGATCTTCATCCACCTGCCGCGCCCACTGCATGATGCGCTTACGAAAGCAGGAGCCGTCTACTACCCGTGGCGGGAGATGGAAGAGACGATCCTTGCCCGTCTGGTCACATCCTGGGCTACCACTACGGAGGACGTGGAGCGCCTGCTCACCTACGCCCGGGCCGCCGCATGACGGAAAGGTTTCCTCTCCGTCATGAAAAGCACATGATCACTTGCCAGGAATGATCTCACATTTCCGGAAAGCATGAAGAATCGGGCGGGAGACAGCATCATGAAAAGACAGGTCTTTCGGGTCATTCTCCTTGCGGCAACTCTGACGGATTTCGCTGGCGCCAGTGCGGCCCTGGCAGAAACACCCCGGCTCAACGGGGGCGTATCCGTGCCCCTGCGCGAGGGCATGATCGTGCGTGGCGATCCGGGTATCCTGCCCTGGCCCTGGTATGCCTTTCCGGTGTCTTTCTACGATGACGTCTACGTGATCCGCCGCTGGCCGCGCAGGTATCGGACCAACATCCGCAACGGTGCGGTGCACGGCCCGCAGGCCCGCCTGAGCTGTCGGCAGGTGCGCACCATGATCCGCCGGCAGGGTTATGCCGCCCCGCGAGCCCGGGATTGCAGAGGACGCCGCTATGTTTTCGTTGCCAGACGCAGCGGCAGACTGTGGCACATCACTGCGGACGCCATCAACGGTCAGATCGTAAAAGTCACCCGGCTGCGCCGCCGCTGACCTTTTCGCGGAACGCCTTTACCGCCTGTTGCTTCACATGCCCGAAACCACGGATACGCTCGGCAAGGCGGACGGTCTCCACTGCCTTCCCGTGTGTTTCCGGCCCCAGATCCGCAAGCAGCCGCTCCACAAGTGCCCGGTATTCCCCGGGCAGCGCCTGTTCCATGCGTCGCTCCTCGGTGTAGCCAAATGGATCGAATGGTGTGCCGCGCAGAAAGCGCATGCGGGCCAGCAGTGGCATGAGCGCAGTCATCCAGCGCCCGAAAGCCCGCTTGCGGGGGCGGCCCGTCACCGGATCGCGGCGGGCCAGGAGCGGCGGGGTCATGTGCAGGCGCACACGCGCATCTTCACCGTAATTGCGACGGATCGTCTCGCGGAAAGCGGCATTCGCATGCAGCCGGGCAACCTCGTATTCGTCCTTGTAAGCGACAAGGCGCGCCAACTGCCGTGCCACCACACGCGCCAGCCCGTCACAGCCACATCTCTCCTCCTCCACCTGCCGCACCTGTTCCACGAAAACACGGTAGTCTTCCGCCGCCGCCGCATCTCCCCAGTCGCGGATCAGGCGCACGCCGCGCTCCACGATCTCCTCCAGCGTCTCCTCCTGCACCTCGGCAGGCCGCAGACCCGCCACACGCAGCACGCCCTCCGGATCATGAGCCGCTGCGCGGCCCCAGTCGAAGGCCGCAATGTTCTCCTCTACCGCCACGCCGTTGAGCCGGATCGCCTCGAGGATGGCCGCCCGCGGAACCGGAACGAGCCCCGTCTGCCAGGCCATGCCGGTCAGCAGCATGTTGGCGAAGATGGAATCCCCCAGAAGCGCGGATGCCAGTTCCGAGGCATCGCGGAAGGTGACGGAAGCCGTCGCCGCCTCGATGCGCGCCCGCATGTCGCCGGCGGAGAACACCAGATCCGGATCATGGGTGAACTGCGCCGGCATGATCGCATGATCGTTGACCACCGCCACGGTGGCCTGCGGGTCGCACAGCCGCAGGATGCGCTTCGACGCAGCCGTGAGCAGATCGCAGCCGAGCAGCAGATCCGCACCGCCGGGAGCGGTACGGATGGCCGTGATGTCCTCCGGTCGACGGGCGATCTTCAGATGCGACAGGACCGCGCCGTTCTTCTGGGAAATGCCCGACTGATCGATAATGCCGGCCCCCATGCCCTCCAGCTGCGCCGCCTGGGCGAGAATCTGACCGACGGTCACGACGCCGGTGCCGCCGATGCCCGCCACCGCCATGGAGAAGGGCCTCTGCGGCTTGCGGATCTCCGGCTCCGGCACCGACGGAGGATTCCCGGCTCCGGTTCCCTTGCGTATCTGCGCACCTTCCACCGTGACCATGGCCGGGCAGAAGCCCTCAAGACACAGGTAGTCGCGGTTGCATACCGACTGGTCGATCTGGCGCTTGCGCCCCCAGGGCGTCTCCACCGGCACGATGGCCACGCAGTTGGAGACATCGGCACAGTCCCCGCAGCCCTCGCAGACGGCCTCGTTGATGTGCACCAGCCGTTCCGGCTCGGCGATCAGCCCGCGCTTGCGGCGTCGGCGCAGTTCGGCGGCACAGGTCTGGTCGTAGATCAGCATGGAGACGCCGAGCACGGTGCGCATCTCCTCCTGCACCGCTTCCAGCTCCTCGCGATCGTGGAAGGTGGTGCCCGGCGGAAAGGCCTGACCCGACCAGCGGTGCGGCTCGCGGGCCACCACGGCGATGCGCTCCACCCCTTCCGCCCGCGCCTGCCAGGCGATGTCGGGTACCGTGATGCCGCCGTCGATGCCCTGCCCGCCGGTCATCGCCACGGCATCGTTGTAGAGGATCTTGAAGGTGATGTTCACACCCGCCGCGCGACAGGCGCGGATGGCCATCAGGCCTGAATGGGCATAGGTGCCGTCGCCCATGTTCTGAAACACGTGCCGGCGCTTCGAGAAGGGCGCTTCGCCGATCCAGTTAGCCCCCTCGCATCCCATCTGGGTGAAGCCCTCGGTGCGCCGGTCCGGCATCAGCTGCACCAGCCAGTGGCAGCCGATGCCCGCATAGCCGCGCGCCCCCTCCGGCAGCCGCGTCGAGGTGTTGTGCGGACAGCCGGCGCAGAACCACGGCACGCGCACGTAGTCGCCGGGCAGGTCGAGCACCGGGTTTCCGGCAATGCGCTCCAGCCTCTTCAATGCCTCCGACAACCGCCCGTCCTGCGGCAATCGGGCCCCGACGGCGCGGGCGATCATCAGCGGATCAAGCACCCCGTGCGCCGGGAAGAGCGCCTCGCCCCTCTCGTCGCGCTTGCCGATAATGCACGGTGCGCCGGGGCGACCGTAGAGGAGCTCGCGCAGCTGAGGCTCGATGATACCGCGCTTTTCCTCCACCACGATCACCGTCTCCAGCCCCTTGGCGAACCGTTCCGCCACCTGCGGCTCCAGTGGCCAGACCATGCCGATCTTCAGAAGCCGGATGCCCAGCTCCCGCGCCCGCGCCTCGTCGATGCCCAGATCGGCCAGCGCCTGCAGCGTGTCCATCCAGCTCTTGCCCGTGGAGACGATGCCGATGCGCGCCTCGGGG
The DNA here is from genome assembly GCA_024279095.1 of Alphaproteobacteria bacterium. Taxonomy (GTDB): domain Bacteria; phylum Pseudomonadota; class Alphaproteobacteria; order Rhizobiales; family Aestuariivirgaceae; genus Thermopetrobacter. Next base: position 6,313 of record JAJRRY010000219.1, on the reverse strand, counting down.
CCACCGTCCCACACAATCCGGTCAATGCCGTTGGTACGGGCGAAGGCCCGGGCCGCCTCGGGCTTCAGCAGGTGCAGCCGGCGTTCCAGCGTGAACCGGTCCTCCCCCGCCCGGATGTTCAGACCGCCCTCGGGCATCTCGAAATCTTCCGGCAGATGCACCCGCACCCGGTGCGGATCGGCATCCACTGTCGCCGTGGATTCGATGTTCTCGTGAATGCACTTCAGGCCCACCCAGCAGCCACTGTAGCGCGACAGGGCGAACCCCAGCACCCCGTAATCAAGAATCTCCTGCACCCCCGCCGGATTGAGAATCGGCATCATGGCGTCGATCAGGGTGAATTCGCTCTGATGCGGCACGGTGGAGGATTCCGCACCATGATCGTCGCCCATCAGCACCAGCACGCCGCCACATTCCGCGGAGCCGGCGGAATTGGCATGCCTGAAAACATCGCCACAGCGATCCACACCCGGGCCCTTGCCATACCAGATGCAGAAGACGCCATCCTTGTCGCCCTCGCCCCGTATGGCCACCTGCTGCGCGCCCCAGACGGCGGTTGCCGCCAGTTCCTCGTTGATGCCCGGCTGAAAGAGGATGTCGCGCGGCTTCAGGAGATGTTCCGCGCGCTGGAAATGCATGTCAAGGGCACCCACAGGAGAACCGCGATAGCCGGTGGCAAAGCCGCCGGTATCGAGACCGGCTTCTTCGTCCCGCATCTTCTGGGTGAGCATGAGACGCACGATGGCCTGCGAGCCGTTGAGAATGACCCGGTGTCTGGACAGATCCAGCCTGTCGGACAACGACGGACGGCCCTTGGCCATGACCTTTCGCGCTCCTTGCGGGGCTCCATGCTGGCATACCCCTTAGGTCAATATTGCTGACGTAATTTTACGCCCTTCTCTACTGGCAAGTCAAACTGCAAGCCGTGATGGGAAAAGGCCCTGCGGGGGCGTTCTGCAGGGCCTTTTTCACAGTCCGGAAGCATGTTCCCTATTTCTCGTAGAGCACCGAGGGCAGCCAGGTGGCGATCTGTGGCCAGAACCAGAGCAGTACCAGTGCCAGCACCTGAATGGCCACGAAGGGCGCCACACCGAGATAGATGTGGGTGGTCTTCACCTCCTTCGGTGCCACACCGCGCAAATAGAACAGGGCAAATCCGAATGGCGGCGTGAGGAAGGAGGTCTGCAGGTTGATGCCCATCATGACGCCAAGCCACACCGGGCTCATGGTCACACCGGGTGCCACTTCCATCTGCAGCAGGATGGGCGCGACGATGGGCACGACGATGAAGATGATCTCCAGAAAGTCGAGGAAGAACCCCATCAGGAACATCACGCCCATGACCAGCAGCATGGCGGCGATGGTGCCGCCGGGCAGATTGTGCAGGAAGTCCTCGATGAAGCGATCGCCGTCGAAGCCGCGGAAAACCAGCGAGAACATCGCCGCGCCCACCAGGATGACGAAGACCATGGAAGAGATCTGCACCGTGGAGCGGCCCACCGACGCCAGCACCGGCGTGCCGTCCTCGTCACGCTCCTGCAGCGTCCGCCAGACGCCGACGAGAATGCCGATGGTCAGGATGGCGGAAAGGACCAGCGCCGCGCCGATGGCGATCCAGTCTGTGAGAGGGATGACGTCGCGCTGCATGCGCAGATCGAAGAACCAAGTGATGATGAACAGGCCGAAGAGGGAAATTGCGCCGGCAATGATCCATTTCGCGCCTTTCGGGTTGATCTTGTAGCCTGCCAGCATGATGGCACCCACGGCACCCACCGATGCCGCCTCGGTGGGCGAGGCAAGACCGCCAAGGATGGACCCCAGCACCGCCACGATGAGGATGAGCGGGGCGAACAGCGTCCCGGCAAGCTGCTTGTAGAAGGCCTTCCGGTCGCCGGAAATCAGCTCGTCGGCAGGCACCGCCGGCGCCTCCTGCGGCCGCAGGGCAGCAAAGCCGAACTGGTAGACCAGATACATGCCCACCAGCATCAGGCCCGGCAGCAGAGCACCGGCGAACAGATCGTTCACCGAAACGGTATCCGGCGCGTAGTTGCCCATGGCGTACTGGGCGTTCTGGAAAGCCACGGAGAGCTGGTCGCCCAGCAGCACCAGCACGATGGAGGGCGGAATGATCTGCCCCAGCGTGCCGGAAGCGCAGATGGTGCCGCAGGAGAAGGGAATGTTGTAGCCGCGGCGCAGCATGGTGGGCAGCGACAGAAGGCCCATGGTCACCACCGTGGCCCCCACGATGCCGGTGGAGGCGGCCAGCAGGGCGCCCACCACGGTGACCGAATAGGCCAGGCCGCCGGGGCGGGAGCCGAAGGCACGCCCCATGTTGTCCAGCAGCTCCTCGGCCACCTTGGAGCGTTCCAGCATCACGCCCATAAAGACGAACAGCGGCACCGCCACCAGCACCTCCGAGGACATGATGGCGAAGATCCGCTGCGGAAAGGCGGTGAGAATGGAAATGTCGAAAACGCCCATCAGCGAGCCGAGAAGGGCGAAGGCAAGTCCGGTGCCGGCCAGCGTGAAGGCCACCGGGTATCCCATGATCAGGAACCCGATCGCCGACAGGAACATCAGCAGCACCATGATTTCGGCGGACAGGGACATCACACTTCCTCCTTCACCGCCTCGGGATCATGCTCCAGCCGCCCGTTGAGGTACGGCAGCACCGGATAACCTAGCTCCTGCCCGCGCAGGAAACGCACCGCCTTGAACAGCAGTGACAGCCCCTGCAGGAACACCAGAACGGCGAAAATCCAGATCACCGTCTTGTAGGCGAAGATGAGCGGCAGACCGGAACCTTCCGTGGACCCTTCGAAGACCTTCCAGGCATTGATCACATAGTCCCAAGACAACCAGAGAGTGGCCGCCGTCACCGGCAGCAGGAATGCAAGCGTGCCGAAGATGTCCACCTTCGCCTTGTAACGCGGCGAGGCCTCGCCATAGACGACATCCACCCGCACGTGTCCGTTGTGCAGCAACGTGTAGCCGGCGCCAATCATGAACAGGATGCCATGCATGTACCAGATGGATTCCTGCATGGCGATGTTGCCGATGGAAAAGACGTAGCGCATGACCACCACGAGAAACTGCACGAGCACCATGGCCAGGGCCACCCATGCCACGGCATGGCCGATGCGTTCGTTGAGGCGGTCAATGAAGCGGATGAAGCTCAGCATGACTGTTCCCTCCCCGGAACATCCTGCGCAGGTGCCGGAAGGCCGTCCACTCGGTATCGATGAAGGAATGTTGTCTGCCGGACGGCTTCCGATGGGGAAGAGGCCGGAGCCTGAAGCTCCGGCCTCTTCCGGTCTGCATGGGCAGGCCCGTTACCACTTCACGAGCTTGCGCTTGTTGGCATAGGCGACGTCGGAGATTTCCGTCCAGCCCTGCACGCGCTTCTTGAAGTCCATGAAGCTCTTGTAGATCTTCTTCGCCATGGGCGAGGATTCGCCGGCCTTGGCCAGTACATCCTTCGACGCCTCACCGAAAGCCTTGAAGATCTCGTCGGAGAACTCGTGCAGCTGCACGCCGTGTTTCTCGATCAGGGTGTTCAGGGCGGCACCGTTGTTGGCATTGAACTCGGCAAGATCATAGGAGTTCTCCGCCTGCGCGCAATACTCGAACAGCGCCTTGTCGGAATCGGACAGACCGTCCCAGAACTTCTTCGACACGCCGAGGCTGAGCATGGTGCCCGGTTCGTGGAAGCCCGGATAGTAGTAGTGCTTGGTGACCTTGTAGAAACCGAAGGCCAGATCGTTCCACGGCCCCACCCACTCGGTGGCGTCGATGGTGCCCGCCTGCAGTGCCGGCATGATCTCCGCGCCGGCCAGGGTCAGGGCGGTGGCGCCGATGGCGTTCAGCACGTCGCCTCCGAGGCCCGGCATGCGCATCTTCAGGCCCTTGAAGTCCTCAATGGTATTCACCGGCTTGCGGAACCAGCCGCCCATCTGGACGCCGGAGTTGCCGCAGGGCAGACCCTTGACGCCGAAACCGGCGCCCAGTTCGTCCCACAGCTTCTGACCGCCCCCATGGTACAGCCAGGCATTCATCTCGCTGGCGGTGAAGCCGAAAGGCACGGCGGAGTAGAAGGCAAAGCCCATGTCCTTGCCCTTGTAGTAGTAGTCGGCAGAGTGATAGAGCTCCGCGGTGCCCTCCTGTACGGCGTCGAGACATTTCAGCGGATGCACCAGCTCCTTGCCCGCATAGACGCGGATCTTGAAGCGGCCGTCGGATGCCTTTTCCACACGCTGGGCGAAACGGTTGGCCGCCGTGCCCAGACCGGGAAAGTTCTTCGGCCATGAGGTCACCATCTTCAGATGCTTCACGTCGGCGGCAATGGCCGGCGCGGCCAATGGAGCAGCGGCAGCGGCAGTGACGCCGAGACCGGCCTTCTTGATGAACGAACGACGATCCATGTTCCTGTATCTCCCTCGTGTTCCGTTGATTGGCCTTGTACGGCAGAAAAGTGCCGTCCGGCCTTGTTTCGACGCCGAAACGACAGGGCGCGATCAGGAGCCCTGCGGGAGGGCCTCGGCCTGCAAATGAAGGCGGAAACGTCCTGCCACCGGACCGACGGCCTCTGCCCGTCCCGCGGTCCGGCATCGAGACGCGAGGCAGGGCCCCGCCGGTGCCCGAAAGCGCCTGCGGCACCGGCTACTTAAGCCCAATCATCAGCTCCGATCAAGGAGAATCATGATCCCCGTCAGCCCGCGCAGACCGCGTGCCGGTGCGTTTCGCCGTCCGATCCGGAAGTCTCGTCGATCACTCTTTCCGCAGGGATCGTGAAGCCCGCCGTGACACCGCCGCCGGGGTTGTTCTCGATCCACATCCGCCCGCCGTGAAGCTGCACCAGGGAGCGGGCTATGGACAGTCCCAGCCCGATGCCGTCATGCCGCCTGGACAAGGCCGCATCCACCTGTGTGAAGGGTTCGAAAATGGTCTTCAGCTTGTCTTCCGGAATGCCGATGCCGGTATCGATGACGCGCACCACGACATCGCCTTTCGCGTCCCGGTCGATATCCAGTGTGACGGAACCCTCCGGCGTGAATTTCACGGCATTGTTGAGCAGATTGGAAAGGACCTGCTGCATCCGTCCCAGATCGGCGCGCAAGATCACGTCGTCGGCGTAGCGCAGCTCGAATTTCAGCCCGCGGGCCCGCTTCTGTCGTGCCACCTGTCGCAGGGCCATCTCCGCCAGCTCGACCAGATCCACCTCCTGTTCCTCCAGACGGATCTTGTTGCGCTCGAAACGCGTATAGTCGAGAATGTCGTTGATGAGCCTCTGCAGCTGGCGGGAACCGTCCAGCACGTGGCGCGAATATTCCCTGTATTCCTCATTCAACGGCCCCGCAGCCTCCCGGGTCAGAAGCTCGGAGAAGCCGACCATGGCGTTGAGCGGGGTACGCAGCTCATGGCTGATCAGCGCCAGGAAATTGGACTTGGCGCGCGATTCGCTCTCCGCCGCCTCCTTCTCGCGCCGCAGACGCTCCTCCTTCCGGTACTGTTCCGTAACATCGGTGGCCACGCCCCGATAACCACGCAGACGGCCCGAGGCGTCATACAGCGGCCGCGCCGTCATGCGGAACCAGCGTTCGTCTCCGTTGATCCGGGCGGGAACCGTCCTTCCGTAGATGATTCGCCCACCGCTCAGATCCGCCAGCAGGGCTTCCCATTCCGGGCCTGCCGTATCTGCCTGAAGGACTTCGTGCAGCCATTGGCCATGCAGCTCCTCCCGCCGGATGCCGAGAAGCTCCTCCAGCCGTTTCGAAGCATAGACGAGCCGCCCCTGACGATCCGTCTCCCAGAGCCAGTCGCTGGCCCCCTGCTCGAAATCGTGCAGCAGCAGGCTGATGATGTTCTTGCGCCGGTTCAGTTCGGCCACGTAGCGGGTCTGGCGCAGGGCATCCCGGTAGCGCATCAGCACCACGAAGATCAGCGCCAGCGCATAGAGGGCACTCATGAAGGCGAAGGCATGTCCCACATGACCCGGCATCTCGTGCAGGGCGGTCCACATCAGGGAAGCGGTGGGAAAGGCGATATAGAACCCCGCCGCGGCAGGTACCTGCGCAAGCCTGAATGTGCCGAGCGAGAAGGCGGCGATGGTCAGGGAGACGATCAGAATCCGCAAGTCGCCGGAGGCCTGCGGCAGAAAGAAGAAGGGCAGGGCGGCCCACAACATTCCGAAAATCGCTCCCTGCAGGCGTATCACGCGCACATACCGCGCCGCGCAGGTCCGGGAACCGCAGTGCCGGGAAGCCAGCCGCCAGTGAATCAGCATGACCAGTGACGCCAGCACGTTGGCCGAGGT
>JAJRRY010000218.1 GCA_024279095.1 Alphaproteobacteria bacterium | reverse complement strand
TGTCGACGATTATGATCATTGCCTCTCTCCCAGCCCTTTACCATTCGGTAAGTCGAATCAGGGAGATTGTCGCCAATCGGCACAAAACTGTGCACTTGCAGGTTCAGTCCATTGACCTGATTCCCGTGTACGGAGTATATTCCGCGCCCGATTGATTCGTCCTGTACGGGCAGCAGGAATGCATGCCGCATCGGCGATATTGTCGGCAGCCTGTCCACCAGAAATTTTCTTCAGGAAATTCAGTGTCTTATTTCTTGCAGAAGGTGCGGGCCTGCGGAGTCCAACGACCAAACCCGCTGGCCACGAGATTGCGGATGACGATGCATACGTAACGTTTCTGGGCGGCGTTGTTGTTCGGGCCGGCATGATAGCGGGCGGCGGCCAGAGTCCACGTTCCCTCCCTGCGGTACAGGCGTTTCAGAAAACGGGCGGCATAGTCCACGTTGCGCGCCGGATCGAGCATCTCGGCCGGCGAGCGGAAATTGCGGCCGTGGTAATGATGATTGATCTGCATGCACCCCAGATCGATGAGGCTCTTCCCCTCGGCCCGCGCCTTGCGGAAGGCTTCCAGGGCCGCCTTTCTGGAAGGCGGAAACAGGGTCCGTCCATGAATGTTGAGTGCCCAGGGATGCAGGGACTTTCTGCGCCCCGTCTCGGTCAGGCCTATCGCATAGAGGAAACCCAGCGGCACGCCGTGACGACTGGCGGCCGCCGCCATCTGCCGTTCGCATACTCCGGGCGACCGTGGCGGCTTTGCCGAGGCTTCAGAGATAGAGTACACCGCCACGACGGCCACCATGGCCAGCACCATCCGGATCCCGCATCCCGTCATGGCCTGTACCTCCTTCAGCATGGGCGTCGGCACTTCCGTGTCCTCCTCTGCCGTCATGACCGCCGGTTGCCTGTTCCCTGGCGTGGCCACCGAAGGCCGGCCTGCCGTCTGCCGCCGGCTGCCCGGGAAGCTGCTGCTGCAAGCGATCAAGAGGCTGATTCTGCGGCTCGGTGACAAGGTGAACAACCGTTTGCCCGGATCCGTGATCCCGGGCGCGGATGCGACGCACGAGCTGATCGAGGCCGCGCTCCATCTGATCTGCCAACCGACGGTCGGGAACGCTGATGGTGATTTCCATGTTGCCGCCGGTGATGGTCAGACGCGCCGTCACGGTACCCAGGCTGGCCGGGTGAAGCTGAATCTCCAGATTGCGGATCACCTTCGGACCGCCCGTGCGCGTCCCGTCCAGGCCGGCGAGGGCATGGGGCACGAGCCCCTCGTCGAGAGCTGCAAGCACCTGCGCGGCTGCACCGCGCCACAGGCCTTCCCGCCCGCCGGGGATCAGCGTGCCTGCAGGCTCCAGATGCCGCTCGACGGAAGCCGAGACGACTTTCATGGGCATTCGTTCCTCGCCCCCGACGGTTTCGAGGCGCATCATCTCCCGGGCATGGCGCAGGCGCCCCCTGCCATCGGCAACCTCCGTCCGTCCGGTTCGCAGCTCTCCGGCCAAGGCGGAATCCATTGTCTCTTCGGCCTCTGCACCGGCATCCGGGAGCAGGCCGTCGATGGAAAGGACGGGATCCGTTTCCGGCATTGCGCCCCCTTCCACCTTCCCGATTCGAGTGCCGGCTACCAGTGGTGCAGCCTGCAACGGCAGGCTGGAAAGTTCTACCGCAGGGATGATCCCTTTCGACATCTCCGCATCCATGTCCGGCAATGTTTCGGCAGGGGTATCGCCCTGACGCCCCATGGGTCGTCCGCGCCGGACATGTCCGGAAGCGTACAGATCTCCAGCCGCGTCAGGCCGGGCGGAAAGCTCCGGATCCGGGAGGGAGGGGGCTCCCTCCATTTTCATGCCGCCACCGGTGCCCCGGGATTCCTTGCCGTCTTTCACAGGTTCGCCGGATGCCCGGATCTGCCGTTCGGGATTCTCCCGTTTCCGGAGTTCCCGAGTGAAGCCCGTTTCCTGCCTTCCACTCTCCCCGTCGGCAATCTTCCGGTCCCCCGGATTCGTACGGGGGGCGACATCCGGCGCGAAAAGGGCGGGCATCGCCTTCATCGTGTGTCTTCCTCCAGAAGTCTCTTCACACCGGCGATCATGGCCCGAGCCCTGACCACCACGGCGGGAGTATCCTCTTCCCGGCTTGTCCCGACCTTGCCCCCGGTCATATCCGGCAAACGGGGCTCTCCGACAATGGCCCGGCCGACGACGAGGGCGGCCGTACGCAGCTTGCGATCGCGTTCGTCCAGCTTCCCGGGCGGGATCCTTTCCAGCGTCTCCATGGCCTTGCCGGGGTCCGGAGAGGCCACCTCGGCGGCGGCGATCCACGTCTTGACGCGGGCAGCGAAGCGTGGAGCGTCAGGATAGATGGACAGTGCCCTGCGGCCGGCAACGACCGCCAGCTGCCGCTTGCCCTCCAGCACGGCCGCCCGCGCCACGGCGGCATGGAGCAGGGCCTGCCGACGTTTCGTGAGCATCGAGATCAGCGGCTGCATGCGCTCCACGAGAAAGGGCTTGCGGCCATAGTCGAGGCGGACCAGGAGCCAGGCGAAGCGGCGCAGGAAATCAGACACGTACCACGAATTGCGGAACCTGCGGATATAGGCGGAAGCCAGGCTCATGAAGACCTTCACATCCCCTTCTCCTCCCGCAAGGAAAAGGGCGCGCCGCAAGGCCGCCTCCTCCATCAGCGTACCGGGCTTCAGAAGCCGGACGCGGGCCAGCAGGTCCAGCGCCTTCAGGGGCTCCGCAGCGGCGCGCAGCGAAGCCTTCACCAGGGCAAGCTGAGCCTGCGCGGTAATGGACAGGTCATGATCGTCCACCGACTGGAGATGTTTCCAGGCCTCGCCATTGCGTCCCTGCACGAAGGCCACCGCACCTTCGAGCGCGCCTTCCGGCAGCGCGATCTCCGCCTTGCGCTCCAGCAGGGCCTTGGCGGCTGCGGGATTGCCTCCGCTGAGCACATAGACGAAGAGGGCTTCGGCATTCAGCCGCTTCTTCCACGTCTCCTCCGGCATGGCGGCGAACTCCCGGCCCAGATAGGCGATCAGCCGTACCTGAGCGCGGTAGGCCTTCCGATCCCCGTGCGCGACCCTGTCCTGCAGGGCCTGCAGAGCCTGCAGGTAGCGCCACGGCTCGGAAGCGCCGGCCCGGCTGCCGGGCAGGGCGTTGAACGTCAGCAGCAGCGTCAGCAGCACGAAAAGCATCCGGCCCATGCTCATTTCTCCAGTAGCAGGATCTCGATGCGTCTGTTGCGGGCCGCCAGGGGATCGTCCGGTACGGCCAGCCTGCGGTCCGCATATCCTTCCACCCGCACGATCCGGTCTTCCGGGATGCCGCCCCGCAGCAGCATGTAGCGGGCGGTATGGGCACGGGCGGTGGACAGTCTCCAGTTGTCATACAGATCCGTGCGGAAGGGGCGCCCGTCGGTATGTCCGCGCACGACGATCCTGCCGGGTTTGTCACGCAGGATGCGGGCGATCTTCTCCATGAACTTCACCGTCTCCCGCCGCGGTTTGGCCGATCCTACCTCGAACATCCCGAAGCCGGCCTTGTCGGTCAGGGAAATGAGAATGCCCTCCGGGGTGCGTTTCACGTTGACATCGGGCAGGTGCGCAATGTCTCCACCGGCAAGTTCCTTGCGCAATGCCTCTCTGATTTCCCGGTAGGTTTCGTCGACCTTCTTCTTGCGACTTTTTTCCGTGCTCTTGCCGCGATCGACGTTCCTGCCCTTCGTGACATCACGCTGCGCAAGGTGCATCTCCTTGCGGCGGGCCGTCGCCTGTCCCTTCTCCTTCTTTTTTCCGGCACGACGCGCCTGTGGCATCGCCTTTTCGTGCCGCTTCTTCGCGGCGTCCTTGCCACCGGCCTTCTCGGCCATCAGGTCGGGACCACCTTCGGTGGGATTGTTCGGTTCATCATCAGGCAGAACCTTTTCCAGGCTTTCCCAGCTGCGCGGTGAAAAAGGATCGCGAAACTGCTCGCCACCTTCGGCTCCCAGCGTGTCGGGCCGGTGCTGCGGTCGTGCGGAACCTTTCAGAAGATCGGGGGCGCCGCCGGCGATCTTGTCCAGCGTCCGCACCGGATCCCGGAACAGTTCGCTTTCCGGGATGTCTCCTCCGCTGAAATGCGTTGCAGGGCCCTTCTTCCGTTCCTGTTTCGATTTCTTTTCGTCATTGGCATTGGCCTCGCCATCGTCCGACTGGGCGAGGGCCTCGGACTTCAGTTCCTTATTCTCCACATCTCCGCTGGAACTGTCCTTGTTCTCCTGAAGGCCGCGGGGATTGGTGGTGGTGTCAACGAGCTTCACGGGATTGAAATAGCTGGCCACCTGCGAGCGCGTCTCCTCGTTGGCGGCATTGATGAGCCACATGACGAGAAAGAAGGCCATCATTGCCGTCATGAAGTCGGCATAGGCCACCTTCCACACGCCACCGTGATGACAGTCGCCGTCACCACCGCGTTTCCGGCGCACAATGACGATCTCGGCGGGTTTGTCCTCTTCCTGCTTGCTCATGCCGCCTCATCCGGCCGCGTCCGCGGCAGCACCGCAGCGGCCCATTCCGCAATCCCCGTCTCGATGACGGTATTGTCGACATGCACGACGATGCGGGTCGCTTCCCCGTCCGGCTCCATCACCACCGCTGCGGCAACATCGCCCAGTTGCCCCCTCAGGGCCTCCAGCAGCTCGGGCGGGCCGGAAACATGGACCTTCAGGCCCTCCTCCGCCGCCAGCATGCGCCGCAGTGCATCACGCAGCCGTCGCAATGCAACGTCTCTGGCCGCCTCTTCCAGGACGGGCGCTAGAATGTCCGCAAGCCGTTCCCCAAGTGCTTTTTCCAAGCCTTCCAGCCCCTCACGCAGCCGTTCCGCCAGCATCCGGCCCGTCTCCTCGCGCCACTGCCGCTCACGGGCGGCCAGTTTCTCCGCGTACTCGGCTTCGAGCCGACGGCCTTCCCCGGCAAGGGCGGCCTCCGCCTCCTTCCGGCCGTGCGCCACGCCATCCTCGAAAGCGCGGGCAAGACGAGCGGACAGATCCTCTTCCGCATGCGGCATTTCTCCCCGGGTTTCCGTGTTTTCCACGTCCGTCTTTCCGGATGCCGGGGCGGACCGCAGGTCGGCGAAGGGACGCGGAGAGCGACCGCCGAAGTCCGTCAGGGCGCAGGATGCGGGAATGACTTTCATGCGGCATCCTCCTCACGCAGCCATTCGCGGATGACTGCCGCGGCCTGTTTCTCGTCGTATTCGACCATCTGGCGCAGCCGCTTCAACGGCAGACGGGCAGCGGAATCGACCAGATCGACAATGAGATTATCGTCGCCCTCCTGCACGGCGGAAGCATCCGCCGGAGCGCCCGCTGTGCCCGCTGTGGAGGTGGGGGCCTGCTGCGGGTCTGCCTGCGCGACCGAAGCACCCTCCGGGCCCTCCAGCTGAGGTGCGGCGGCTGGGGCCTCGAGCCTGTCCACGCCTTCGGCCAGCTCCTCTTTCACCACCTGCGGCGACGCGGTGAGGGCCTGCACGGCAGGCCGCACACCGAACCAGATGACGATTCCGGTCACCGCCAGCAGGGCCAGGGAATTGATGGCCGCCGGTGCCATCTTCATGGCATATTCGGCGATGCTTGGGCCGGGTACCGGCTGCAACGGACTCTTCGACTGGATGAAATCCACCGCCGTGATTTTCAGCTGGTCGCCCCGGGCCGTGTTGATGCCGGCTGCCGTGCGGACCAGATCGGCGATTTCCTTTTTCTGTTGCTCCAGCTCCTCGTCGGAGAGCTTGCGGCCGAGTACCGTTTCCAGACTCTTGCGGTTCACAACCACGGCTATGGAGAGACGGGCGATGTCATAGCCATCGCTGACCGTGCTGATCCGGCGCGAACTGATTTCGTAATTCGTGAGTCGCTCCTTGCGCTCGCGGCTTTCCTTGTTCTTGCTGGCTGGACCTGCCGCCGTCTCGTTTTCCGGGATCTCCTGCTCCACGGACGTGGCGGCGGACTTGCTGGAATTGATGGAGGAGGTCTTCTCCTTGATGTCGCGGATCGAACGTTCGACGCGGGAAGCGGGATCATAGATGGTCTCGCTGACCTGCTTCTTGTCGGTGTTCAGACGGGCAGCCACGGAGACCTGAAAGTTGCCAGCTCCCAGATAGGGCATGAGCGTGCTGCGCACGTTGTCGCGGATGCGCCGGGAGACGGTCATTTCCAGGTCCACGAGACGCCGGGGGGCGGCGGACTTGCGATCATCGCCGCTGGCCAGCAGGGTTCCGTCGGTGTTGAGCACGGTAACCCGCCCCACGGACAGCCCCGGCACCGCGCCGGCCACCAGATAACGGATGGAATCGGCGGAAGACGGGGAATAGGCCGAATCGGTACGGATGAGCACCGAAGCGGAAGGCTCCCGGGAGGTGCGCCGGAAGCTGTTCTTCTTGGGCAGCACGATATGCACGCGCGCCGCCTTGACACCCGTGATCGACTGAATGGTACGCGCCAGCTCGCCTTCCAGTGCGCGGATCAGCGTCACTTCCTGCATGAAGGAGGTCAGTCCCAGTGCACCGATGTTGTCGAACAGCTCGTAACCGGCCCGGGCGGAACGGGGCAGCCCCTTCTCCGCAAGCAGCATGCGGGCCCGGGGCGCCTCGCCATAGGCCACCTTGACGGTCTTTCCGTCCTCGCTGACGTCATAGCGGATGCGCGCCTCGCTCAGGGCGGCCCCTATGGCGCTCACGTCACGCGGCGACAGGCCGGTATAAAGCACTTCGAAGTTCGGCCGGGTCAGCATGTAGCCGGAAACCGCGACGGCGACGGTCATGAGAACGCCGGCCACGGCCAGAGCGGCCAGACGGCGATATCCGAGTTGCGCCAGATTTGCGCCAAGACGGGAAAGATTCTCGCGCCAGCCCATGGTCTGCCCCTGATTGGAAAACGTTGCCGGGTGAATGATCGGCGACCAATCTTGCGCGAGGATTGCGGACAGATCGAACGAAAGGGGAACACAAAAGGCCGCGACAAAAATGTCGCGGCAAGTTGACGGAGTAAAACCACAAGAGCGGGTCGTTTCCGGAAAGCTCCGGAAGATCGGCAGCCGTCCCCTGCTGGAGGTAGGGAAGGATAAGGGGAGGTAGAGGTAGGAGACGGCTGCCGCTCAGGGTCTTACCGGAAGAGCGAGAGGATGGTCTGGCTGGAAGCGTTGGCGATACTCAGCGCCTGGACACCCAGCTGCTGCTGCGTCTGCAGAGCTTTCAGGCGGGTGGATTCGGCGTTCATGTCCGCATCGACGAGCTGGCTGATACCGCGATCGATGGCATCCATGAGGCTGCTCACGAAATCGGTCTGCATCTCGATGCGCTTCTTGCCGGCACCAAGATCACTGGCGGCGGTGGTCATCGAGGAAATGGCAGTATCGACCGTGCCGATGATCTCTTCCAGATCGGCTAGATCGGCAGCGGAATCCGTGAGCGTGGAAATGTCCAGGGTGGAGACGGAATAGGTCACGCCGCCGTTGGTCGTGGTGCTCTCCTTGTCCAGGATACCGGTGGCCGTCGCGGACGCGTCGAAGAGCTTGATGTTGTCGATGTTGATGCTGATGGTGCCGATCGACACGCCGGTGCTGGTGCGGGTGAAGGAAGCGACCACCGACTTCGTGGCATTGTAGGACGCGGCCGAGGAATCGACCTTCAGCCAGTTCTCGCCGGAGAAGGAAGCCGATTCGGCAATGCTCGTCAGCTGATTCTGCAGTTCGTCGATTTCGGATTGGATCTTGGCCCGGTCCACGCCCGGTTCGCGGGCGGCCACCAGCTTGGCCTTGATTTCGGTCACGACATCAATGGACTTTTCCAGAGCCGTATAGGCGACGTCCACGGTCGCCTTGCCCAGACCGAGAGCATCCTTCACCGTGCTCAGCGCCTTGTTGTCCGAGCGCATGGTGGTGGCGATGGACCAGTAGGCGGCATTGTCCGTAGCGGTAGAGACACGGTAGCCGGTGGAGATACGATTCTGGGTCTGCTCCAGTTCCTTGTTGGTCTGGGTGAGGGTCTGGAGCGCCGTCATGGCGGCAGCGTTCGTCCTGATGCTAGACATGCTTCTAGCCCCTTTCTGTTACGCGTTACTGTACTGTTGGGGAAAAACATGTCGGACTCGCACCGACATGACGAAAGCGGCCTCATGCCTTTGAGCGAGATGCGTCTCAAGCTCAATTCGTCATGTGATGCACCGATGCTGCCGGGAAAGTCCTAAAAAAATGTTAACGGCCGTGACGGATGCGGAAAAAGATCCTGCAGGGAATATCAAGTCATTGATTTTTCTGAAATATCATAATTTCCGAAAACCAGCATCCGGCCCTGGGCTCTTCAGAAGAAGGAGCGCACGAGCCCGCCGACTAGCAGATTCCAGCCATCGATCAGCACGAAGAAAAGCAGCTTGAAGGGCAGGGAAATGACCGTGGGTGGCAGCATCATCATGCCCATGGACATGGTGATGGTGGCGACGATCAGATCAATGACGAGAAACGGCAACGCGATCAGGAAGCCGATTTCGAAGCCACGGCGCAGCTCGGATATCATGAAGGCTGGCACGAGGATGCGCAAGGGCACTTCTTCCCCTTCCGCATTCTGTTCCTGCCGCTGCGGGGCGTCTCTGCGGTCGGCGCGCCCTGCCGCCGTTCCTTCCGCCAGATCGCGGAACATGGCCAGATCCTTTTCCCGCACATGGTCGAGCATGAATTCCCGGAAGGGCGCAACGGTCCGGGTCCAGGCCTCCTCCTGGGTGATGCGGTTGTCCATGAGTGGACGTACACCTTCATTCCATGCCTTCTCGAATACCGGCTGCATGATGAAGAACGTCATGAACAGCGCCAGGGAAATGAGAATGAGATTGGCCGGTGTGGTCTGGAGCCCGAGACCGGAGCGCAGGAAGGCCAGCGCCACCACGATGCGGGTGAAGCTGGTGACCATGATGAGCAGCCCCGGGGCCAGCGACAGAAGCGTCAGCAGGACGACGAGCTGCACGATGCGCCCGGTGACCAGCTCACCGGCCGGCAGCAGGTCCCCGGCGCCGGCAGCCTGCTGGGCCATGGCGCTGCCGGCCCCCATCACGGACAGCAGGACGAGAATCGCGATACGGACCGCAGGGCGCATCATTCGACCACCAGCGAGAGAATGACGAACTCGGCGACGCGCCCCTCGGAACGCAGCCGTGCGCGTTCGTTGAGGTCGTCACGCAGGAAGGTCAGATTGCTGGCTCCCTCGAGATCCTTCAGTGCGAGGGTGCGCAGGTAGGCCAGAACATCCTGCTGCACCAGCGCGCCGAGCTCCTCCAGCGCCTTCTCCTCCGCCTCCTTCCCCTTCACGATCAGCGCCCCCTCGAGCCGCACCCAGGAGCGGAAGGGCTGACGCAGGTTGGTGGTCACCGGCTGCAGCTTCACCACCATGCTGTCGCCGGCGTAGGGTTCGGCAATCTTCTCCGCCTTCTTCTCCTCCGCGGCGGCCTCTTCCTTTGCATGACTGGTTGCTCCGGCTGCAAATTTCGGCCCCAGCACGAAGCCCATCCCGGCTCCCGCACCAGCAGCAACCAGAGTGGCGACGAGAAAGCCGATCATGGCTCCCTTGCCTCCGCCGCTCTTTTCCTTCGCCTTTTCCTCTCCGGACATGGCCCTGCCCCTCAGAACGGATTGATCATGTCCCAGATCTGCTGCCCCCAGCCGGGCTGCTGCACCTCGGTGATGCGGCCACGCCCACCGTAGGAAATGCGGGCCTCGGCGATCCGGTCGTAGTTCACGGTATTTTCCTGCGAAATGTCCTGCGGCCGCACGATGCCGGCCACGGTCAGCACGCGAAGCTCGCTGTTCACCCGCACCTCCTGCGAGCCGGAGATGATGAAGTTGCCGTTCGGCAGAACTTTCGTGATGACGGCGGCGATGGCCAGCTTGATCTTTTCGGAACGGCCGATGGAGCCTTTCCCGGAAAAGCTGGAATCGGAACCGGCCGTGCCCTTGCCGCTGGAGGTGAATTTCTCGGAAGCTCCCGAGGCCTTGTCGTCCAGCGCGTATTCGGCACCGAACCCGGCGCTGAGATCCGCCTTGCGGGCCCGCTTGGTGAAGTTGTCCAGCGTCGCCCAGTCATTGATCTGGATGAGGACGGTAATCACGTCGCCGGCGGTGCGTGCCCGCTGGTCATGGAACATGCTGTCCTTGCCCTCCGGCCAGAGGGAATAGCGTGCCGGCTGCGGTTCGGGCCTCGGCGGTGCGATGACGCGGCTGACGGAAGCGGTCATCCCCGCTCCGATGGGGGCAAGGTCTGGGTCCCGCCCGATCTCGGTCAGTCTGGCCGCGCAGCCGGACAGCGCGATGGCGGCGAGCAAGACGATCAATCCCCTGCGTATCGGCATCAGTTCGTCTCCCCTGCCATCTGCGGTGTGGCCTCGGCCACCACGCCCACGATGGCGTTGACGAGCCTTCCGGCCTTCTTCGGATCCATTTCGGTGAGAATGGCGGAAGCCTTCTGCGGTTTCAGTCCGGTCAGGATGGCCACCGCCACGGCATATTCCATCTGCGCGATCTGCGCCGCCGCCGCTTCGGGTTCCATCTTGGCGTAGACGTCCAGCATGGCCCTGGTCATGCGGTCCGTGATCTCCTTGCGACGCATGACCCAGGTCTTGTATTCCGCCCGCTTCTTCTCCAGCTTCCGCAGCAGCTTTTCGAGGTGTTGCTCCATCTCGCGGATCTGCCGCTTCTGACGAGCATAACGGGCATCACGGGCCGCATCGGCGATATTGTAGCAGTACTTCTGGTAGTCCTCGCGAATGTCCGGCGGCAGTTTCGGCATCAGCTTCTTTTCCGGACTGACGGCCTGCTCCTCCGGAGCCGCCGGGGCAGTACCGTGCTCCTGCGCCCCACCCCCTCCGCCGTGACCGCCGCCGGCCGCCGCGGCCACGACGGAGGAGGCCGCCAGCAGCATGGCTGCCAGCGCCAGCCCCGTCACGATGTTCCTGCCCGTCCGCGTCATGGTCCGCCTCCCTATTCCACCACCAGTTCCGCCTGCAGTGCCCCGGCGGACTTGATGGCCTGGAGGATGGCGATGATGCCTTTGGGTTTCACGCCGATGCGGTTGAGGCCGCTGACCAGCTCCTGCAGATCGGCACCCTTCAGAACCGCGATGTTGCCCTTCTTCTCCTCGGTGGTGATGAAGGTCTGTGGCAGGATGGCGGTGCGCCCCTTCGAGAAGGGGGCGGGCTGCGAGGCCACGGGCATCTCGGCAATGCGGACGGTGAGGTTGCCGTGGGTGAC
This sequence comes from Alphaproteobacteria bacterium, assembly GCA_024279095.1. Classification (GTDB taxonomy): domain Bacteria; phylum Pseudomonadota; class Alphaproteobacteria; order Rhizobiales; family Aestuariivirgaceae; genus Thermopetrobacter. The sequence goes on along the minus strand of JAJRRY010000218.1, from coordinate 20,902 downwards.
CGCCACCGTGGAGACGCGCACCGCATGGCCGATCACCACGGTGCCGGTGCGCTCGTCAATGACCACCCGCGCCGGGGTGTCCGGCTGCACGGTCAGCATGCCGATCTCCGCTACCAGGCGGGCCACGGTGACCTTTGGCGGACGCTTCACGAAGACGGTGCGCAGATCCCGCGCTGCGGCGATCTTCTGGCCGAACCGCTTGCGGGCGTATTCATTGATGGTCTTCGCGATGCGCACCGCAGTGCCGAAATCCGGATTCTTGAGGCTGAGCACCAGAACCTTCTTGCGATGAAAGTCGCCCTCCAGCTCCCGTTCGACGATCGCGCCGTCGGGAATCCGGGCATTGGTCGGCACGCCCTGGGTAACCTGCGCGGCCTGCCCCTGCGCGGTGAAACCGGAGAGGGTGAGCGATCCCTGCGCCACGGCGTAGACCTTCCCATCGGCGCCTTTCAGCGGAGTCATGATAAGGGTGCCGCCGACCAGCGAGGAAGCGTCTCCCAGGGAGGCCACGTTGACATCGATGCGCGAGCCCTTGCGCACGAAGGGCGGCAGGTTGGCGGTGACCATCACCGAAGCCACGTTGCGCGAACGTGAGGCACCCCGTTCGTATTTCGCCCCGAGACGTTCCAGCATGGCGCGCAGGGACTGTTCGGTAAACGGCGAGGCGCGCATGCTGTCCCCGGTGCCCTGCAGGCCGACCACGAGACCGTAGCCGACCAGCTGATTGCCCCGCACGCCGTCCATCGTGGTGATGTCCTTGATGCGCACCATCGCATCGGCACCGCCGCCAGACACCAGCAGCATCATGGCGGCCAGGGCCATCACATGTCGAAGCGCCGCATTCATCGTGCGTTCACCACCACCGTTCCGTCCTTGCGCGCGATGCCGTAGACGATGCGTCCGGTATCCACATTGCGAACCGCCACCATTTCCCCGGCGGAGACCGAATCCAGTGCCGTCCCCAGTGCGCTGATGGAAAGGACGCCGGAACGGTAGATCACCCGCACCGCCTTGCCGCTGCGCACCGCATAGGGTTCACGCAGCGCGTTGGGCGGAATGGGCCGGCCGCGCACCAGCGTGCGAGCGGCCATCTTGCCCATTATGCGCCGCGGATCCTTCACGAAGCCGCCGCGCTCGTAGTAGCGCCGGGGCACGGGACGCATGCGCAGCATGCCGGGCCGGATGACCTCTCCGGGATAGATGGTCGTCGCCGCCACCGGGATTTCCGGACGTGCGTTTCCACCACCGGCAGCCGCTGCCGGAACGTTGCCGGCCAGCAGCGCCATGATCGCGAAAAGCCATGCCGCAGCCCGCCGTTTCATTGCCTACCGCCTCGATACCGTGCTCATCATCTCGTCCACCGCCTGAATGACCTTGGAATTCATCTCGTAGGCCCGCTGGGCGGTGATCAGTTCGGTGATTTCCTTCACCGCGTCCACGTTGGACGCCTCCAGGTATCCCTGCCGCACCGTGGCGAATCCGGGATCGCCCGGATTGCCCACGACCGCGGCACCGGAAGCGGCCGTCTCGCGGAACAGGTTGTCGCCCAGCGGTTCCAGCCCCGCATCGTTGGCAAAGGTGGCCAGCGAGATCTGGCCGAGCAGCTGGAGCTCCGTCTGATCCTCCAGCCGGGCGAAGACCTGTCCGTTCTCGTTGACGATCACGTCCACCGCTTCCTGCGGGATGGTGATGGAAGGCTGGACGGCGAAACCGTCGATGGTCACCAGCTGTCCGGTAGCGCTCTTGTTGAAGGCGCCGGCGCGGGTATAGAGCGTTTCGCCGTTGGGACCGGAAATGCGGAACCAGCCGCGCCCGGCCAGCCCCATGTCGAGCCGGTTGCCGGTGTTGGTCAGCGTGCCCTGCACATGGAGCTTGCGAATGGCCGCGGAACGCACGCCCAGGCCGAGCTGCAAACCTTCCGGCACCGTGCCCTCGCCGCCGCGCGAGGCGGTGCCCGGCATGCGGTCGATCTGGTAGAGCAGATCGGTGAATTCCGCGCGGGCCCGCTTGAAGCCGGTGGTGTTGATATTGGCGATATTGTTGGCGATCACCTCGACGTTGAGCTGCTGGGCGGCCATGCCCGTGGCAGCGATGGCGAGTGCTCTCATGGCGTGCCCTCCTCAGATCTGCATGCGGCTGATCTCCTGCCAGGCGGCGACCAGCTTGTTTCTTATGGCCATGGTGGCGGACAGGGTGCGTTCGGCCGCCATCACCTGATCGACCACCGTCTGGATGTCGGCCTTGCCCTCGATGCCGGCAATCGCCGTCATCTCGCTTTTCTGCAGTGCATGCACGGCCTCGCCCGCAGCGGCCTTCAGCGCCTCGGCGAAATCCGTCCCGGCTCCGGCGGCAGCCGACGGACGCCCCGCCGTCACAGGGCCGGGCAAACTCCCGATGCCGGTGATGCCGGCCACATTTCCGATACCCTCGATCATCCGCCTGTCCTCAGCAGATCAATGGTCATCGAGACGATCTCGCGGGCCTGCCGCACCACCTGCAAATTGGCCTGATACATCCGGTTGGCGTCACGCAGGTCCGCGGTCTCGATCAGCGTGTTGACATTCGGCATCTTGACGTAACCGTTCTTGTCGGCGGCCGGATGTCCCGGGTTGTACTCCACCTTGAACGGCGAGGGATCGGTGCCGTAGCGGGCCACGCGCACCACGTCCACGCCGGTCTGACGGTCGAGCTCCGAGACGAAACTGATGGTCTTGCGCCGGTAGGGATCGGCTCCCGGTGCGTTGCCCGTGGTTCTGGCATTGGCGATGTTCTGTGCCGCGACCAGCATGCGTTCCGACTGGGCATGAAGCCCGGACGCGGCGACACTCAGCGGTGCAAGCAGCGGATCGGTCATGGTCAGTTGTCCCTCAGGCTGAGCAGGAACATGCGGTGATAGGCGCGCACGATACCGGTGTTCAGACGGAAGGCCCGCACCGTTTCCGCTCCCTTCAGCATTTCCTTTTCCAGAGAGACGGTATTGCCGGAATGGGTCATGCGCGCCGCCTCCGCCTCGCGAGTCTCGAAGCGGGCGCGCTCCGCCTGTCCGGCCATGTTGAGATGCGCCGAATGCGTGCGCGCCATGTGCACCTGGCGGTTTTCGAGAACGGCGGAGAACGGCGTGATTTCACGTGCCCGATAACCCGGCGTGCTGGCGTTGGCGACATTGCCCGCAATCACGCCGAGCCTGGCACTGAGCCATTGCGCCCGCTGCGAGGCTATGGAGAAGATCTGCATCCTTGCCGCCCTCCCGGCCGTTCCAGATTGTCCGTACCGGAACGATAGGCGGGCTAGCTTGTCCGTAGCTTGTGGCGGACCGTTTCTCAGTGGTCCCCGGTACCGCCGAAGTTGAAAGCCACGCCGGAACGGATGCCGGTCGGCCAGCGCTGGGTGACAGTCTTCAGGCGGGTATAGAAATGGAAACTGTCCGGGCCGTAGATGGCATGAGCACCGAAGAGGGAATCCTTCCAGCCGCCGAAGCTGTGCCAGGCCACGGGCACGGGGATGGGCACGTTGATGCCCACCATGCCGATCTCGATGCGGTCGGCAAACTCGCGGGCCACGTCGCCGTCACGGGTGAAAATGGCGGTGCCGTTGCCGAAGGTGTGCGAATTGATCAGGGAGACGGCCTCCTCGAAATCTTCCACACGTACCATGGACAGGACCGGCCCGAAGATTTCCTCCTGCCAGATGCGCATCCGTGGTGTCACGTGGTCGAAGAAGGTGCCGCCGATGAAGAAGCCGTTCTCGTGGCCCGGCACCGTCAGGCCCCGGCCGTCGATCACCAGCTCCGCCCCTTCCTCGATGCCGCTCTCGATGTATCCCTTCACCCGCTGCAGATGCTCAGCGGTGACCAGCGGTCCCATCTCGTTCTCCGGGTCGTTCCAGGGGCCCACCTTCAGCGCCCGGATCCGGGGTTCCAGTCGGCGTCGCAGCTCTTCGGCGGTCTCCCGCCCCACCGGCACGGCGACGGAAATGGCCATGCAGCGCTCGCCGGCGGAACCGAAAACGGCACCCATGAGGGCGTCGGCAGCCTGGTCCATGTCGGCATCGGGCATGATCACCATGTGGTTCTTGGCGCCGCCCAGCGCCTGGACGCGTTTCCCTTCCGCCGCGGCAGTGGCGTAGATGTATTTCGCGATGGGCGTGGAGCCGACGAAGCTCACCGCCGCCACGTCCGGATGGTGCAGGATGGTGTCCACCGCCTCCTTGTCTCCGTTGACCAGATTCAGAACCCCGTCAGGGATACCAGCCTTGCGGGCCAGCTCCATGACGAACAGCGGCGCAGAAGGATCGCGCTCGGAGGGCTTCAGCACGAAGGTGTTGCCGCAGGCCAGCGCGGACGGATACATCCACAGCGGCACCATGACGGGGAAATTGAAGGGCGTGATGCCGGCACACACGCCAAGCGGCTGACGCAGTGTCCAGCTGTCGATATGCGGCCCCACCTCACGGGAGTGCTCGCCCTTCAGCAGCTGCGGCGCGGCGCAGGCATATTCCACGTTCTCGATGCCGCGTGCCACCTCGCCGAGGGCATCAGCGAACATCTTGCCATGCTCCGTGGAAATCAGCCGGGCAATCTCCTCCTGATTGTCCTCCAAGAGAATGCGGAAGCGCTCCATGATGCGGGCGCGTTTCAGGGGGCGCATGCCGGCCCAGCCGGGCAGAGCCTCCTTCGCGGTCTCAATGGCGGCGGCGACCTCTTCAGGCGTCGACAACCCGACTTCCGCCCGCACCTCGCCAGTGGAGGGATCGAACACCGGTGCCGTGCGCCCGGAGCGCGAGGCCACTCTGCTGCCGCCGATGAAGTTGTCAAGCCGTTGCGTCATCGCTTCTTCTCCCGGCCTGCCTGTGGCAATGCCCATCTTCTCTTTCCTTCCGGACATGTCATATAGCGCGACCTGAGATGTGAAGAGATAGCGCCAGATGCCCTCAAAGGTCTGGCCAGTTCCTCGCGGCAATCATGCAAAAGGGACGCGGCCCTGCGGCCAGCGTCCCTTTCATGTTTCGGTTTCCCAACCGCGCGTGCCTTTCATCAGGAGCGGGGCGTGCTGAACACCTCGGCCAGCCGGCTCATGTGTACGGCCACGGGATTGGGATCGGCATCCGGCGTGCAGCGATTGCTGATCATCTCGTCAAGTTTCATGATCCGCTCATACAACCGGCTCGAACGCGTGGACAGCACGCGCAGGCCCTCGGGCAGCTCATCAGTGTTCTGCAGGGGCTCCGGTGCGCTGTCGGCCAGCGAGATGCGGCTCTTCTCCTCGCGCGCCGCCTCCTCGGAAATCTCTCCGCAGCTCACCGCCCGCTGCAGCAGCAGCCAGGAGGCCATCTGCATCAGCCGGGTGGTCAGACGCATGCTTTCCGTCGCATAGGCAAGCGCCGCCGGGCGCGGCAGCCTGCGCGCCTCTTCCCGGCCCGGACCGTCCAGATAGTCCGCCGTCTCCTCGACCAGACTCATGCCCTCCTGAAAGACCCGGTTGAACTGTTCGGATTCGGTGAACCGGGCCATGAAGTCCACCAGCTTTTCCTCTCCCGCGCCCTTTGCGCTCCCATGGTTCTCCATCAGCCTTTACCTTTGTTATTCTGCACCCCACTGACTGCGCGTCATGATGAATTCATGCGCCAGTCAGGTCAAGATGAACCACCTTGTTCCCCGGCGGCAGGCCCGATGCAAGCACCGGGCCAGACAAAAAAGAGCCGCGCAAACATGCGCGGCTCGCAGTCTAACAGGGAGGCGTCAAACAGAGTGGACAGGAGCCACTCGGAAGAAATCCAGATATCTGGATTACGTTAACCATGATGACGGAAATATCGTTACCAATCGGTTAACAGAAATCGAAAACATGGCATTTTTTTCTTGCCGCCATGTCGAAAGAACATGATTCCGCCATTTTCTCACCGGGGAATATTTCTCCCACCCCCACCCTCAGCAGCACCTGTCCCGGGACGGCACAGATCCGTCACCTCTGCTTCATTCGGTGCGCTCGAAACGGGCGGCAAAGAACCCGTCCAGGTACCTCTCCGTTCCCACGGGCATGTGCGGGAGGGTGCGCAGGAAGCCCTCTTCGGTAACGAAATGCGCCTGTCTGCCCACCTCTTCGGAAGTCACCGGGCAGAGGCGAAACCGTGCGCCCTGCCGCTGCAGGAAGGCCCGGGCGCGCTCCTCGCCTTCCTCGGTCTGGAGGGAGCAGGTGCAGTAGACCAGGCGACCACCCGGGGCGACGAACTCCGCAGCGCGGTCCAGCATCCGCTCCTGCTGACGGGCAAGGCTTTCCACCTGTCGTGCCGTTTTCAGATGCAGGACTTCCGGATGCCGCCGCGCCGTGCCGGTGGCGGAGCAGGGTGCATCCAGCAGTACAGCCTCGAACGGCTTCGGCGGAGCATATTCCAGCACGTCCGCCTGTACCACGTCGGCGGCAAGCCGCAGCCTCTCCAGATTCCGGTGCAGGATCTGAAGACGCTCCGCAGAGGCGTCCACGGCCGTGACATGCGCACCCGCAGAGGCCAGCTGGGCCGTCTTGCCACCCGGAGCCGCGCACAGATCCAGCACATTCCGCCCACGCACGTCTCCCAGCAGACGGGCCGGCAGAGCGGCGGCCGCATCCTGTGCCCACCAGGCCCCTTCGGAGAAGCCGGGCAGCCGCGGAACCGATGCCTGCGGCTCACGGATCCGGATCGTGCCGGTGGGCAGGAGAAGCGCGCTTCCCAGCGCGGCAGCCCATTCCGCCGCCTTTTCCGATTGGCGAACCGTGAGGTCGAGGGCCGGTTCTGCCAGCAGGGCCTCCGCCATGGCACGGGCCGCCTCTTCGCCCCATGCATCCGTCCAGCTATGACGCAGCCATTCCGGGACATTCAGGAGGAAGGGATCCTGTCCGGCAAGGATGTCCCGCGCGTTCCTGAGCACGTTGCGCAGCACGGCATTGGCAAGGCCGGAAAGCCGGGCGATCGGGTGGTCCTCGCGTACCAGGCGCACGGAAAGATCCACAGCCGCATGAGCCGGAACACGCATGAACAGAATCTGGGCGACACCGGCGCGCAGCACGGTACGCACCCGCTCCGCCCGTTTCGGTAGAGGCCGCGACAGGAAGCGGGCAAGGGCATCATCAATCTGTCCGAGGCGGCGCAGCACGGTACGCGCCAGATGTCCGGCCAGTGCCCGGTCGCGACTTTCGAGCGCCGAGAGCCGCGTATCCGCCGCCTCCAGGGCCGAGGTCAGAGTACGCCCCTGTCTTAGCACCTGCTCCAGAACGAAGACGGCGGCCCGTCTGGCCGCCAGTCCCGGTACGTTTTCCTTCCTGCCGCCACCTGTGCGTGCCATCCGCGCTCACTCCCAGGGGCCGCGCCGGCGGGTCCGGCTCGATCCGGCCTTCGACCACGGCCCGGAGGAGGACGTGTTCTCACCGCGCCGCCGGTAGTAGTCATCGGGGCGGGCGTAGGGGTCGGAACCGGCACTCTGCGGCACCGCCCCGCCGCCGGCAATTCCCATTTCCCCGGCCAGTTCCATCAGGGCGGCAATCCTGTTCTCCGTATTGGGATGCGTGGAGAAAAGATTGTCCATGCCCCGCCCGGTCAACGGGTTGATGATGAACAGGTGCGCCATTTCCGGATGTTCCTCGGCCCGCGGGTTGGGGATGGAATGGGCATAGCCGGAGATCTTTTCCAGCGCCGCAGCCAGCCACAGAGGGTTGCCGGCGATCCGGGCGCCCTCGCGGTCGGCGGCATACTCCCGGGTGCGGGAAATGGCCATCTGCACCAGCATCGCGGCCAGCGGGGCGAGGATCATCATCAGCAGGGTGCCGACCAATCCCAGAGGATTGTTGCGGTCACGTCCGCCGAAAAACATGGCGAAGTTGGCCAGCATGGATATGGCGCCGGCGATGGTCGCCGTGATGGTCATGATGAGGGTATCACGGTTCTTGATGTGCGCCAGCTCGTGGGCGATCACCCCGGCCAGCTCCTCACGGTTCAGCAGCTGCATCAGCCCCGTTGTAACGGCCACCGCCGCATGCTCCGGATCACGACCGGTGGCGAAGGCGTTGGGCTGATCGGTGTGCATGATATAGACCTTCGGCATGGGCAGCCCGGCCCGCGCAGCCAGCTCGCGCACGAGCGCGTACAGCTCCGGCGCCGAGGCCTCGTCCACCGGCTCCGCGCCGTTCATGCGCAGCACCATCTTGTCGGAGTTCCACCACGACCAGACGTTCATGGCACCGGCGAAGACCAGCGCCATGAGCATGCCGGTCTGGCCACCGATCAGGTAGCCCAGCCCCATGAATAGGGCGGTAAGCGCCGCCAGCAGGAATGTCGTCTTGAGATAGTTCATCGCCTCGCGTCTTGCCCTCGGTTGCTTGTCGTCATGCAAATATGCGTGCACGATCCCTCGGGCGCAAGGGAAGGCGGCATGAACATCAGTTCATGAACCGATCCAGTTCCAGCCACAGGATGAGCAGAACGAAGAAGACAAGGACCGTCTCCATGGCGAAAAGAACCAGCAGAATGAAGGAAATGCGCCGCGCCGCCGGTTTCATGCGCAACCAGTAGCGACCCATGTACCATTTCCAGCCCGGAAGCCATGACCAGCGCTTCCAGTTGCGCAGATAGCGCCATATCGCCTGCCCCCATGGCATGAAGGAGGTATCCACCTCGTCCACTCTCTGCCGGCGTTCCTCTTCCGGTGTGCCGGAGTAGTCGTCGGTCACCACGAGTTTCGCCGTTCCGTCCGGTTCCGGGACGATGCGCACCTCGGTGCAGGTCTTCAGCAGCCCCTCCCAGTGCAGGCGGAAACCACCGTCAGGGAAAGGCTCATGCCGGAAGACAGCGTCAAAGTCGCGTTCCACCGCCAGATTGCGCCCGGCAATGCGCCACTTGTCCGGGGAAACGGATTCGAAGCGGGAGAATTCCATGAACGGGTTGAGACGCAGGATGCGCTCCGGAACGCTCAGGAAATCGCGAAGCCAACCGACATCGAAAGGCGTTTCGATCTCCAGCCGGGCGAAGTCCGGTTCCTCCGCAGACGCACCCTGCCCTGCCGGAATGGCGGGCGCCCTTTCCGCAATGTCGTTCATGATGGCTCCCGCGGGACGATCAGCAGGCGCACCTTCAGCTCCCGTACCAGCAGGTCGAGCTTCATGCGGGAATTGTAGCCGCTTTCGCCCTTCGGCCGCGGCATGCCCATGACAACCACGTCCGGCTGTTCCTCGTCAGCCGCTTTCAACAGACAGTCGACGGGTGCCCCGAACATGGCGCGGCTGGAAAGGGTGACACCGGCTGCGCGGGCATCGGCGGCCAGCCGCTCCACCTCTTCCCGGGCCTCCCTGGCCAGTTCCCCTTCCACATAGTTGCCGAACGTTTCCTGCGTGCTGGCATTGTTGAGCCAGTCGTCACCGCGCATGCCACGCCAGAATTCGGGCACGACGTAAAGGTGCACGACTGCGGCGCCTTCGGCTGCGGCCATTTCCAGAGCCGCGCGTTCCGCCGCCCGGGCCCCCGGCGTACCGTGACTGGCGAGCAGGATCTTTCTCATGCGTTTCCTTCCCGTGCTCCGCGATCCATGCGACGGCCCGGAGGAAGAGGACTCCCTCCGGGCCATGCGGTGCCTGTGTCATGCCTCTCAGGGCACGAGCAGATAGACGCCAAGGGCGATGAGCAGCGCCAGCAGGAGCGCCATCATGTCCTCGCGGCGGTCGGAGCCGAAGATGGAGAGTGCCGAGCCGCGATGGAACCGGAAGCCGTCCACCTCCTGGATGTCGATGTTCTGGGCATCACCCTCGACAATGTCCTTTTCCTGTTTCTCGCTCATGATGTCCTCCCTGTATCAGATCGTCTCGTGGACGAAGAGGATGATGACGATCAGCGACAGGACCGCCTTCAGGGTGCCCACGATGCCGCCGACCACCAGCGGCTGCCCGCCGGCCTGCCGGATCGCGGCAATGGTGATCTGCATGCCCAGACCGGTCAGACCGAAGGCGAAGAGCAGCGTGATCCATTGCCGGAACTTCTTGATCTTCTTCGCCGTGTGCCGCACCGCCTTGTGGGCCTTCTTGAGAAGCTTGTTGGCCTGCTTCGACATCACCTTGGCGTTATTGAGACCGCGGATCATGGCGTCATCCTCGCGGCTCATGATCTTGCGGTTCTCCACCAGCCGTTCCAGAGCCCCCACGTATTCCGGCTTCTTCGCCCGTACCGCATCGATCTCGGACTTCAGCACTGCCGCTTCCTCGGGCTTCAGCAGCTTCGATTCCGGAATGTTGTTGTCGAAGTACTTGCCCTTGTAGTGCTGTGGCGGTGCGAAGACACCTGTGGAAGACAATGCGAACATCAGAATGAAGCCCAGCACGAAGAGCGGGAACTTCTGGATCACCACCTGTCCGATATTGACCTTTTCCGCACCCTCTTCGCGCTTGACGAACCACAGCGCCAGCCACAGCACGATGATCGGCAGGAACAGCACGCGGGTGATGTTGAAAATCTCCGCGACCTTCAGCGTCTCGATGCCGTCCGGCTGATAGGCCAGGGCGGCGCCGGCCACCTGAGCGGAATTGAGAATGCCGGTGCCGGCCCAGGCGCCGAACTGCACGTGCCCCATATCCAGCACGTGACCGATGATCGGGAACAGGAACATGCAGCCCACACCCCAGATCAGGATGGTGCCGATGGTATAGGCGATGTCCACCGGCCGCGCCTTCACCACCGGCGCGGCGGCCACCGTGGCGGAGACGCCGCACACGCCCATGCCCGCAGAAAGCACGCCGGTCATGGTGTTGGGCAGGCCGCGCAGCCGGCCGAACAGCAGCACCAGCCCCACGGATCCCAACACGAACACGCCGATGAGCACCACCGACAGCTTGCCCAGCTGCGCCAGCTCGGCGAAGGAATAGAGCGTGCCCAGCAGGATGACGCCGGTCTTCAGGCCGAGACGCGAAAGCCGTACGCCATTGCGCGCCCATTGCGGGACGCCGATGGTATTGGTGATCAGGATACCGGCGAGAATGCCCAGTACCACGTAGTTGAGGCCGAGCACCTTGTGGATCGGCTTGTCGCCCATGACCGGCCCCATGGCCTTGGAAATCACCGCGACCCACGGCGCGACGTACCAGCGGATCAGAAGAGCGACCAGAAGGATGAACAGGGCTCCTGCGACCGTGGAGAGATAGTAGTCGAGATCGCCCTCTTCGTGCGTGCCCCACAGATGCCAGGCACCGACGACGATGCCCGCCACGCCGAAGATGTAGCCGAGCCAGACCATCTCTCCGACGTATTTCTGCGCATGCAGATACTGGATCAGGCCGTCAAGCAGCCCCGATCCCGTCGCCAGCCCGATCAGCAGGAAGATCGCTCCCATGATCAGGGTGGCGGGGTGCCGATGAGTGTATACCATGATGGCGTTTCCCCTTCCTGTGGCATGTTCTTGCGGTTTCTGCCGTTTTTGCTTTGTTATAGAAGGATTAATCAAGATCAAGACATTCGACTTTGGTCTTATTATAAGTATTTCATGATATTCATTTATGCTCATATGCTGACTGAAACATCCGGAAATCTCCGCATCTACTTGCTTCCAGCATGTATTTACGTATACAGATTTTCCTTACACGTCTGCGCATGCGAAAACCCCGCACGCAGGGCATGCGGGGCTTTGTCCGAAATTGCGTCCAGCAGCGGTCTGAGGGCCGCCCCTGCAGTCATTCGAATGGCACGTCGGGGATGCCGTCCACCTTCGCGGAATCATCGAGTTGCGAATATGCGTCATGCAGGGCGTTCTGCAGGCCCTCCTCGAGCACCGGATGATAGTACGGCAGAGCGATCATCTCGGCGATGGTCATGCCGCGTTCCATGGCCCAGGCGATGTGATGGGCCATGTGCTCGGCGCGCGGAATGCACATCTCCGCCCCCAGGATCAGCCCGTCGGACTTGCGGGCATAGACGTGCAGGATTCCGCGGTTGGCCTGCATGACGCGGGCGCGGGCCTGAGTGGAGAAATCGCGCTCGCCGACCACGAAACCCTCGTCTTCCACCAGCGTGGCGTCGAGCTGGGCGAAGGTTTCGCCCACCGTGGCGATGTTGGGATCGCAGAACACGACACCCAGCGGCACCTTGCGGCGGAAGCGGCGCAGCGGCTCGCCTTTCGCCAGGCTGCCGGCGTTCCAGCCGGCAATGCGGCCCTCGTCGGCGGCCTCGTGGAGAAGCTGGCGCTCGCCATTGACGTCGCCGGCGATGAACAGGTTCGTCTCGCCGATGCGCATGGTATGGCGGTCGAAGACGGGAATGCCGCGCGAATCCAGCTCCACGCCGGTGGCCTCGATGTTCAGCCGGTCGATGTTGGGACGTCTGCCCAGCGCCACCAGCACCTTGTCGACCACCGTTTCCTTTTCGCCCGCCCGGACGCGGATGCGACCATCCTCCGCAGGCTCCAGCTCGGCCGGAGCGCCAAGCCAGACCTCGAATTCCTCACGCATCAGCGCAATGGCCGGATAGCTCACGCCGTCATCGGTAAGTCCGGCAATGGTTTCCGCCATGTCCACGCCCACCACCCGGATGCCGAGACGGGAGAGGGCCTGGCCCATTTCCAGCCCGATGGCGCCCATTCCGAGTACCGCAATCTCGCCCGGCAGATCCTCCTGCTCGAAGAGGGTCTCGGTGGTCAGCAGCCGCCCTGTGCCGAAGGTGTCGATCCAGGCCTGCGGCACGACGGGACGGGAGCCGGCGGCGATGACAAAGGCCTTCGCGGCGATGCGCTCGCCCCCCACCTCGATGGTGTCCGGGGCGACGAAGCGGGCCTCGCCCTCCACCAGCTTGCCGTGCTCTCCGATCTTGCGTGCCTTGCCGGCGGGACCGGAGGCGAAGCCGTCGCGCATCTTGCGCACATGGGCCAGCACCTCCGGAATGGAAGCCTTCAGGTGCTCCGCGCCATGGATGCCCTCGGTGGCGAAATGACGGGAATGGGCCAGATCGTCCGCAGCCTGGATGAGCACCTTGGAGGGCATGCAGCCCACGCGGGCGCATGTGGTGCCCAGTGGCCCGGCATTGACGAGCACGAAGTCCTTCGTGTGCCGCGCCACCTGCCCGGTCGCGTACATGCCGGCCGAGCCGGCGCCGATGATGCAGACGTCCACCTTGCGAGTCATTGGCGAATTCCCCTGAAATGTCCGTGGATGAATGATGCGTAGATTCGGATGGAAAGTGATCCGTTGATCGCAGTCAATGCCTTTTTCTCTGGAAATGACGGATGATCCTCCTATATGGGTCTTGCAACCCTGTTTTTCATTCTCACGGACGGATTGCAAACCATGAGCGAGACGCTTCAGATCGTCTGCCCCTCCTGCGGGGCGATCAACCGGATTCCGGCGGGCAAGGATCCGCTGAAGGCAAAGTGCGGCAAGTGCGGCGGCAAGCTGTTCAACGGCAAGCCTGTGGAGGTGGACGACGCGCTGTTTGCGAAAATGGCCACGAAGAACTCCATTCCGGTGGTGGTGGATTTCTGGGCCGAATGGTGCGGGCCGTGCAAGATGATGGCGCCGGAATTCGCGAAGGTGGCCGCGGAGATGGAACCGAAGGCCCGCTTCATCAAGGTGGACACCGAACGCAACCAGGCCACGGCGGCCCAGTTCCGCATCATGTCCATCCCGACGCTGATGATTTTCCATGGAGGCCGTCCCGTGGCGCAGACGGCAGGCGCCATGCCGGCCTCGCAGCTGAAGCAGTGGATCGAGGCAAGCATCTGACCGTCATGCTGCCGAACGACGGAAAGACACCGCAGGAACGCATCCGCGAGGCGGCGAAACGCGCACTTGCCGAGGCCGAGGCCCGGCGGGCCGCACACGAGGCACAAGAACGGCGGAGCGGGGAAGTACCGCGGGAGATCGGCGGGCCGGAAGGCCCGGAGCCGACCCGATATGGCGACTGGGAACGCAAAGGCATCGTTTCCGATTTCTGAGGTCGTTCCCTGCAGCTGCACCCCTGCCGCCAGGCCGGCTTTTCGTCATCCGGCAGGATTGCGGCCCGGCCCGACCATTGCAAGATGCGCCGTGATGGGCCATGTAAGGAATACGTTTCGGGAAGATGCCCTGCCCGGCCGCACGCCGGAAGGGGATGAAACATCAGGAATTTGCGGATCATGACCGAGAAGAACTTTTCCATGGGAACAAGCTTTTCCGCCGGGCAGGGAACGGGTGCGCCCGCCGCCGGTGGTGACGGCGCCACGCCGCCGGCCTCTGCGGAGGTGATCAAGGATTCCGACACCGCGAACTTCATCCAGGACGTCATCGAGGCCTCGAAGGAGGTTCCGGTGCTGGTGGATTTCTGGGCTACCTGGTGCGGGCCGTGCAAGCAGCTCGGACCGGTTCTGGAGAAGGTGGTGAAGGAGCATGCCGGCAAGGTCCGGCTGGTGAAGATCGACGTGGACCGCAATCAGGCGCTGGCGCAGCAGATGCGCATCCAGTCGGTGCCGATGGTCTATGCCTTCGTCGGCGGCCAGCCGGTCGACGGCTTCGCCGGAGCCCTGCCGGAAAGCCAGATCCGCGCCTTCGTGGAGAAGGTCATCTCCATGGGCGGCCCCGGAAAGGCGGTGGAGGAAATGCTGAAGATGGCCGACGAGGCCATGAAGCAGAAGGACTGGTCCGGGGCACTCGGCCTGTATGCGCAGGCGGCGCAGATGGACCCGGAGAACATGAAGGCCGTCGCCGGGCTTGCCCGGGCCCAGATCGAGCTGGGCGAGATCGAGGGGGCACGTGCCATTCTCGACACGGTAGAGGAATCGAAACGCGACGATCCGGACATCCGTTCGGCGCTGGCAGCGCTGGAACTGGCCGCCACTCCGGTGGACGAAGGCGAGATGGCAGAATACCGCCGCAAGGTGGAGGAGAACCCGGACGATTTCGAGGCCCGCATGAAGCTGGCCGAACTCCTCAACGCCGCCGGACGGCGCGAGGAGGCCATGGAGCAGCTTCTTCACATCATCGAGAAGGATCGCGCATGGAACGACGAAGCGGCCCGCAAGGAGCTGCTGAAATTCTTTGAGGCCTGGGGGCCGACCGATCCCATGACGGTGAAGGGGCGTCGGCGGCTGTCCTCGATTCTCTTCTCCTGAGGAGGACGTCATGACGGAAGCCGCCATCGATCCCCGGCTGCTGGAGATTCTGGTGTGCCCGAAAACGCGCACCACGCTGGAATACGACGCGGAGCGGCAGGAGCTGGTATCCCGCGCCGCGAAACTGGCCTATCCCATCCGCGAGGGCATCCCTATCATGCTGATCGAGGAAGCCCGAGAAATCGAGGAATGAGCAACCCATGAGCGACAATCCGCAACTCGATGTCTGGCCCGAGGAGATACGCCTGACGGACGAGGGCCGCAAGCTGACCGTAAGCTTCGAGAATGGCGAGAAATATGAATATACCGCCGAATTCCTGCGCGTGACTTCGCCTTCGGCGGAAGTGCAGGGCCATCATCCCTCGCAGCGCAAGACCGTGCCCGGCAAGAAAGACGTCAAGATCACCAAGATCGAGCCGTCCGGCAACTATGCCGTGAAGCTGGTCTTCGACGACGGGCACGATACGGGCCTGTTCACCTGGGACTACTTCCTCGAAGTGGGGCGCAACATGGATGCGCTGTGGCAGGACTATCTCCAGCGCCTGGAGAAGGAAGGCCTGAAACGCGAACCCTGATCCCGCCTGCCCACACCGTTTCTCGACAACACCGCCTTTTTCCGGAGCCTGTGCGGAAAGGAGATGATTCCTGTCCGCGGAGGCTTCTGACTGCATGCATTTTCACATGATCGAAATCAATGTGTACGCTTGGGCGCGTGTTTAATGTCCGATTAACAAAAAACGTAAATACTGTCGGAAGGATCTGCCCAAAGGTGGCCGCAATCATGTGGGATGCATCATGAGGTGTTCCTGCGTGCCGGGATGATTTCCGGGTTGTTGCGGCATGTCTTTTTTCCGGCGGATGTGTTATGTAGTCGAAAAGTCTTCAGGGGATCGGGGTTCCTGCCACAGGTCTTCTCCGATTGTTGGTGTGAGTAATGCGTAGACTGGCAAACCGCGGCAAGGTGCTCGGAGGCGTCTTCATGAAAAGATCCGTGCGCACGACTTTCGTCACGATGTGTCTCGCGTCGGGGTGGGTCGTCGCGTCGGCAACCGCAAACGCGGAGACGCGCACCATTTCCATGCATCATATGCACACCAACGAGCGCATTACCATCACCTACTGGAAGAACGGCCGCTTCATCCCCTCCGCCCTGAAGAAGCTCAACTGGTTCCTGCGCGACTGGCGGAAGAACCGCGCCGTGCGCATGGATCCGCGCACCATCGACCTGATCTGGAAGCTGCATACGGACCTCGGCTCGAAGAAGCCGGTGGAGATCATCTGCGGCCACCGTTCCGCAGCCACTAACGCCATGTTGCGCCGCATTGGCCGCAACGTGGCGCGCCGCTCGCGCCACATCACGGGACAGGCCATCGACTTCCGCTTCCCCGACGTGCCCAACTGGAAGGTGCGCAATCTGGCGCTGGCCTACGGCATCGGCGGCGTGGGCTATTATGGCCGCTCCGGCTTCATCCACGTGGACACCGGCTCTGTGCGGCACTGGCCGCGCATGCCACGCACCAAGGTGGCCTCCATCATTCGCCAGTACCGCAAGCTGATCGGGCGGCACGGCCGCACCGACCGGCCGGTCATGGTCGCTTCGGCGCGCCGCACTACCAATTTCGCAGGCAAGAAGGGCATGCGTCTTGCGGCATCCCGAAAGAAACATGATGCCACACAGAGGAGCGCCGGTCCGGTCACCCTCGTGAAGAAGCCGGTCGTGCTGGCCTCGGCCAATGTGCCCCGGCCGAAGCCGCGGCCCTATCAGGTGCTGGTACAGGCGGCGGCCACCATGGAAGTCACGCCGGTTTCCGCTCCTGCCACCGTTACCAATTTCGCCGGCCGCAAGGGCGGCGTGGACAGCATCGGCATGATGATCGCCAATACGGTGCTGGATGATCCCACTCTGCTGGAGGCGCCTGCCGCAAAACCCGACTATCCCCGGGTGAACCGCGCCGGCAAGGGTGATCTCGCCCGCGACATCCTGCAGGGCCGGGCCAAGGGCGTGCCACTGATCCGGCCGCTCGTGACGGCGCGGGCGGAAGTCCCCACAGGCAAGGGGGACAGCTGGCTGGGCCGCGTCCATGCCACGGCGGAAGGTCTCATCCGCCGCAACGGAGCGCCGGTTCCGCTTTCCGAACAGGACATGCCGACGGATCCGCGCATGAAGGCAGCAACGGCGAGCATGCTGCCGCTGCCTTCCATGGGTGGACGTGCCAGTGCCCGCACGCAGCGGGTGAACCGTACCGGCAAGGGCGATCTGCTGACGCTGAAGCCTTTCGCGGCGATCCGCCATCAGGCGGTCCTGGATCCGGCCATCGAAGACGGCAAGCCACTGCGCTTCCGCTGATCCGGGCCGGCACACTCCGGCTTCCATCCGACCGCTTTCCGCATGTGGAAACATCATGACACGCCCCCGCACATGGACCATCCTTCTGGCGGGTGAGCTTCTGCCCACGGCACGACTGCAGGACCAGCTCAGAGGCTCGCGTTTCCTGGCCGCCGATGCGGGCATGCGTCATGCCGCGGCTCTGGGCGCATCACCAGAGGCCTGGATTGGCGATTTCGATTCGACCTCCGATCATGACATGCGGGAAGCCTCGGAGAATGTCAGCCGCCATGTCTACCCCTGTGACAAGGACCTGACGGATGGAGCGCTGGCCATCGCGCATGCTCTGGAGGCCGGAGCGGAACGGATCATACTCGCGGGGGCCTTCGGTGGACGTGCCGATCACGTGCTGGCCCATCTGGCGCAGGTACTGGAGCTGGCCGGACGTGGTGTGGATGCACTGGCCACAAGCGGTCGGGAAGAAGCCTGGCCTCTGCTGCCCGGCCGACCGGTCACCATAGACCTGCCTCCCGGCAGCACCTTCTCGCTGTTCGGCTTTGCGCCTCTGCGCGGCGTGACCCTGGCCGGTGCCCGGTGGCCTCTGCATGACGCGGATATTCCCTTCGCCTCCACCCGTACGCTTTCCAACGTGGCGGAAGGAGCGGTCAGCGTGAAAGTCGGAGCAGGAACGGGACTGCTGCTGGCGCGTCCCGTCATTGCGGAAGATTGAGGGGCAAACCGGCTCCGGAGATCGCAGTTTGCAGCCTTCTCGAGCCTTTTTCCGCAATTCAATTGATCTTGCGCCCCGGATAGACCTCACCTGCGTAGACACCCCAGAGCATGGCCTGCTCGATCCAGCCCTCATAACCGCTGACCTTGATTCTGCACCAGCTTCCCGTGCACGAAACGACCTGCCCGATGACGCCGCTGGAAAGCATGGCCACGGTATGCGCACCCTTTTCGGGGCGGGCGCGCAATGGCAGGCGCTCGCTCTTGCGCCAAGGTGCTATCATGGCCGTCCGCCAGCCGGAAAGCAGACTGCGCCGGATCCAGCCCTCCTCACCATCAGCATCGCGAATGCGCCGCCAGTCCTCGAATTCCGCTATGATCTCCACCGGCAGCCCCCTGGCCCTGTAGACCCAGGCTACCTGATGTTGCGTGGAAGGGCCGCGCCGCACCCGCACCCGGTCGCTTTTCAGGGATACGAAGCGGGGCAGGGGCAAGCCGCTAGGCCCTTTCATCATTGGCAAGGCGGCAAGCGCACCGGTTTCATGGCCTTCCTCGGCGCGGGCCGCCGAGACGGAACCCGTTTCCGCAGCGGCGAAATACATCAGCGCACCTGCGGCAGCCAACGACATGACCAGCACGAGGCCCGCCAGTCCCCATATGCGCGAGCGTCCGAATTCCGAACCCCGATATCCGTCCAAAGATCCGCTCCCCGCTCCAGTCATCCTCCTGCGAACGGCCGACATGATACCGCAAAAAGCCTTTTCTGTGAACGCACGAAAGGGCGCCCCCTTCCCCGACAGCCTAGGCGCCGGACGAGTATTCGCAGATGTGGGTGATCACGTATTCCAAGGCTTCGAGAAGACGAGGAACGTTCACACGGTAGAAGATCCTGCGACCGTCGCGCTCCTGCATCAAAAGCCCCTTGCCCGTCATTTCCTTCAGATGAAACGACAGCGTCGCCGGCGCCAGCTCCAGACGCCGGGCAATCTCACCGGCCGGCAGCCCCCGTGCCGCGTCGCCCCGTGAATAGGGGGCAAGACAGTGCAGGATGGACAACCGGTGCGACTGGCCCATGGCCGCGAATATGCCGCTTGCTTCCTCGACCCTCATGAAAGCGGATTTTACTTGATTCGCGCATGATTAGACAGAACTAATTTACGCAACGTAAGGTAGATCAAAGCTTGCGTTCGGCAAGCGTTTTCTTGATCTCCGCTATGGCTTTTGCGGGATTGAGGCCCTTGGGACAGACGCGGGCACAGTTGAGGATGGTGTGACAGCGGTAGAGGCGGAAGGGATCATCCAGAGCATCCAGCCTCTCGCCGGCGGCCTCGTCGCGCGAATCGGCAATCCAGCGCCAGGCCTGCAAGAGCACCGCCGGCCCAAGATAGCGGTCGGAATTCCACCAGTAGGAGGGGCAGGAGGTGGCGCAGCAGAAGCACAGGATGCATTCGTAGAGACCGTCCAGCCGGGCCCGCTCTTCCTTCGACTGAAGCCATTCGCGCTCCGGCTCCGGCGTATCGGTCTTGAGCCACGGTTCGATGAGGCGGTGCTGTGCATAGAGCAGCGTCAGGTCGGGCACCAGATCCTTGACCACCTGCATGTGCGGCAGCGGATAGACCTTCACCGGCCCGTCGATCTCGTCGATGGGCTTCAGGCAGGCCAGCGTATTCTCGCCGTCGATGTTCATGGCACAGGAGCCGCAGATGCCCTCCCGGCAGGAACGGCGGAAAGTGAGCGTGGAATCCACCTCGTCCTTGATCTTGATGAGGGCGTTGAGCACCATCGGCCCGCAGTCGTCGAGATCGATATAGTAGGTGTCGATGCGCGGATTGTCGCCCGTTTCCGGATCGTAGCGGTAGATGCGGAACTCCTTCACCCGAGCCGCACTTTCCGGCCCGGGCCACGTGCGCCCCTCGGTGATGCGGGAATTCTTCGGCAACCTGAACTGCACCATGGGATGCGCCCCTCAGTAGACCCGCTTTTTCGGCGGGATGTATTCCACTTCGTCGGTCAGGGTGAAGGCATGCACCGGCCGGTAGTCGAGCCGCGTCGCGCGGGCATCGGCATCGGCCCAGGAGAGGGTGTGCTTCATCCATTCGGCATCGTCGCGCTCGGGGAAGTCCTCCCGGGCGTGGGCGCCGCGGCTCTCGGTACGGGCGAGAGCGGAGTCGATGGTCACCGCCGCGTTCATGAGCAGGTTCTCCAGCTCCAGCGCCTCCACCAGATCGGTATTCCAGACCAGCGAGCGGTCGGCCACGGCCACGTCGTCCAGTCCCCGCCAGACCTGCCCGATGCGTTCGGAGCCCTCCTTGAGGGATTCGCCCGTGCGGAACACCGAGCAATAGTGCTGCATGCTCTTCTGCATGTCGAGCCGCAACGCGGAGACGCGCGTGGAGCCGTTTGCGTAGCGCAGCCGATCCAGTCGATCCAGTGCTCCAAGGCCGGCATCACGCGGCAGTGGGCGATGGGGTGCGCCGGGAGTGACCACCTCCGCTGCACGCATGGCAGCGGCGCGCCCGAAGACCACCAGGTCGGTCAGGGAGTTGGAGCCCAGCCGGTTGGCCCCATGGACCGAAGCGCAGGCGGCCTCGCCACAGGCGAAGAGGCCGGGCACCACGGCATCGGGATCGCCGTCGCGCGGACAGATGGCCTCGCCGTGGTAGTTGGTGGGAATGCCGCCCATGTTGTAGTGCGCCGTGGGCAGTACGGGGATCGGTTCGCGGGTGACGTCCACGCCGGCGAAGATCTTCGCCGATTCGGAAATG